>NZ_CP017476.1:4147500-4447500 GCF_001761385.1 Hydrogenophaga crassostreae
GCGATCTGCGTCTTGTCGCCCATCTCGGCCAGAAAAAACGCAACCACCGTCGTGCCCAGCACGCCCCGGACGGCCACCTCCTTGATCGCCAGACCCTCGTCGATGGCGTCGGGCACCAGCATCCAGGCAGCCATGGCTATGAACGACAAGCCGATCACCCAGCGCAGGACTTCCGAGCCCAAGGCGGCCGCAACCCAGCCGCCCACGGCGCCTGCCAAAGCATGGTTCGCCAGCGTGGCCAGCAAGATGCCGACAATGATGGGAACGGGTTTTTTGAAACGGGCGGCCAGCAACACCGCCAGCAATTGGGTTTTGTCACCCATTTCGCCCAAAGCCACCACGCCGGTGGATACCCAAAATGCTTCCAAGATGATTTCCTGAGGGCCAGACCAATGAAAGACCACAGTGCATCCCCGGCCCTACCGGAGGCATTGTGGTCAAAGGTCTTGCCAGGCCAGAGGCTGTCGGCGCCAGGGCCGTGTGGGCCCAGTATGTTGACGCAAACCCCTGCAAGTTGCAGGGCAGCTACTCCCCGATGACGGGTGAGCCGAGAGTGTATTTCAAGCCGCGCCATCCATCTCCGGAATCGGGCACCCTACAATGCGGGCTCAGCAAAAAAGTGCCGCCATAGTTCAATGGATAGAACGAGCGCCTCCTAAGCGCTAGATACAGGTTCGATTCCTGTTGGTGGTACCACATTCAAGCCCGCAAGGTTCCATTGCCTTCCGGGCTTTTTGTTTGCCCTCGTCAGAAGCTGTATCCCGGGCGCGAAAACGGGCTGAAGCGTCGAGGAAAAGACTGTTCAGCCCGCACCGGAGCCCGGTTTGTGCCACGGTGTGTCAGACCTCCGAGCATGCCAAAAAGCTGCCAGAAGATCCGTGGCGCCAACAAGGCCAACAATCCCAGCGGGATCAAAAGCGTCAAGATTGCCAGCAGGCCCAAGAAGGCGATCGGCGCGAGCAGGGCCAGGAGCGG
Source organism: Hydrogenophaga crassostreae (assembly GCF_001761385.1). GTDB lineage: Bacteria > Pseudomonadota > Gammaproteobacteria > Burkholderiales > Burkholderiaceae_C > Hydrogenophaga > Hydrogenophaga crassostreae. The sequence goes on from NZ_CP017476.1 coordinate 4,148,476, forward strand.
CAAAAGGGCCAACAAGCCCAACAAGGCCGATGGGGCCAGCAAAACCAGCAGGTTTTGCTGGGCAGCAGCGCCAGCGCCGCGACGGCCATCGTCACCTTCGGGCGTGCTCACGTCGGATGTGGAGGCGGCGCGAGCGAGCGTTTGTTTTGCCTCTTCACCATGGCGATCAAACCCATCCGGAAACTTGCTGCCGGAGATCACCTGGTGGCGTGGCAGCGAAGCCAGGGTGCTGGGCAACCTGACAGGTGCGCTGCCACGAATGACAAAGACAACTTCCGGGGTTGCGACCGGGGCTGGGGATGCAGTTGCGATGGTGTCCACGGTGACCTTCTTTCTGGCTCATCTCTTGAGGCAAGTGCTCAAGTTCTGTTGTCTATACCGCCCCAATCGGCGATGGGTTTCAAGAAAACAGAAAGAGTTTCAAAAAGATCCCCAATGGGAATCAGCGCAGCAAACCTCCCAGGAGACCACCGCCATCATCGTCAGACGAATTGCCCACCAGAGGCAGAATGCCTCCGGCCAACTGGGTCAAATCGCCCTCCACAGGCAAGCTGTCGAGCACTTCCGTCACAGGGTCGATTGAGCTACCCAAGCCGCCCGCACCCTCTACGAGGTCTTCCACCCCATCGACCGGCAACGGGATGGCGTCGATCAACGAGAGTTCGCCCTCGACTTCCGGGAGCCCTGTTGCGGGGCCCAGCAAACCGCCAATGCCACCAAGCCCATCACCGAGCAAATCGGTCACAGGCCCCAAAACATCACCACCCACCAGGTCGTCTACAAGGCCGGTCACTGGCGCCAGCGCATCGCCATCCGTCAGATCATCAACAAGGTCGGTCACAGGATCCAGCAGGCCACCATCGCCACCAACCAGCCCAACGACAACATCCGTCACAGGGTCCAGCACACCACCGACTCCGCCAACCAGCCCATCGACAACATCCGTCACAGGGTCCAGCACACCACCGACCCCGCCAACCAGCCCATCGACAACATCCGTCACAGGGTCCAGCACACCACCGACTCCGCCGACCAGCCCATCGACAACATCCGTCACAGGGTCCAGCACACCACCGACCCCGCCAACCAGCCCATCGACAACATCCGTCACAGGGTCCAGCACACCACCGACTCCGCCGACCAGCCCATCGACAACATCCGTCACAGGGTCCAGCACGCTGCCCCCCTGGTTGTTCGACCCGCCATCGTGAATGGCAGGCGCTGGACTGTTCACTGCCACAGGTCCATTGCTGTCACCGACGTCGAGAACAGGTGCGGCTGGTATCGCGCTTGCCGGCGCCTGCGCAACAACAGGTGCTGATGGCACCTCCGGCGACTGCGCCGCGGTATTGGGTATCTCGCCCGCTGTCGCTGGCAAAACCGTGGTTGAAACGCTCTGTACAGGCTGATCGGCAGCGGCATCCAGCACATTCGACGCCGAAGAACCCGGGCTCGGCATCAAGGGATCCGTTTCACCCGTTGCAGCATGCGCAACCCATTCGTCGACGGCGCCAGCGGGGGTTGCATCAAAAATCGAGCTGCCGTCGTTCAGGCTGGCCACCACCGAAGGTGGCGTGTTCAGGACCGAAACATCCATCACCTCCGGCAGCGTCTCCCCAAGGTCGTACAGATCGCCTTGCAAAAGATCCAGAGACTCCAGCCCCAATGCTTCGAGTGCATTCCCGTCGTTTGCCTCGACCGATTCGGCCAGTTCACCGGCTAGCGCCTGCGCTTGCTCCAACAAACCCGACCAATTCAGAAGCCCGGCCTTGTTTTGCATCGACGCCAGCACCTGCGGCCCCACACCCGCGGACAGCGAGGTAAGGCCGGGTTCGAGGGCCAGGATATCCAGCGAAAGCGCTTTCAGCGCCAGCGCCGAGGGGGACAGCGTTTGCGCGCCAAGAGCGGACTGCTCCTGAAGCAGCATCAGGGCAGACGCAAGACCCAAGCTGTTGACCAGACCGAATCCATTGGACTCCTCATTGAGCAAATCAATCAAAGTTTCGGTCGAGCCGGGTGTTTCATTCAACATTGGGTACACCATGGTTAATTTTCAGAAAATGGTAGCGCTTCATCACCAGCTACCGCCCGAAACTTCAAAAGGTTTCACTTCGAGTCGAAAAAACTGGCTTTCCCTTGCGCCGGGGCGCCGGGCGATGGCCAACACCTGCTCTTGGGAAACCGTCAAGCCCAGTCGAAAGGAGGGAAGCTGAGCCAGCGCGGTGGGCGCCACGCGGTGCCCGCCCCCGGCCACTGGCGAACGGTTCATGGCGGCCAGGCGCCGGCGCACTTCTGCGCGGTAATCCTCGCCATTGAACAGGGCCTGCAACATGCCAAGCGCCTGACCCTCTTGTGGCGCCAGGCGCCCGGTGTCGCTGGCCAGCTCGACCTCACCCACACGCGTGTCGTAGATCGCCTGAACCCAGTCAATGAAGGTGTTGTTGGCTTCTACCTGGGCATCGAGCAACGCCAATGTGGTCTCCCGGCCAGCCTCGTTGAGCTTTCGGCGTGCATCGACCACCTTCACGGAGTCTCCCGCCGCCGAGGACAGCAGGCGAACCCGTTGACCCAACAGCTTTTGGCGCTGCACCCCGGATCGAATGCCTTGCCGTGCTTCGCGCTCAAGCATGGCGAGCTTTTGCACCTCGGTCTCCAGGCGGCTGGCCGAACGGTCCACGCGGGCCGTGGCTTCCAGCGCCGTGGAAGAATCCACGCTGACCTGTACCCCCACTGTCGACCTGGCCGAGTAGCTGCCGGGCATTTCGTAGCGCTTGGTGTAGGTCAACGCCACCGCCGGATAAACCCCGCCCTGGTCCGCATCCAGGTCGGCGCGCACCTGATCCACATTCAGGCGCTGGGCCTTCAGGGTCGCGCTGGCATCGACCGGGTCGAAGTCAACCGGCACCTGGGCGGTCCAGGACGAAGGCACTTGCAGGAGAGGCAAGTCGGGCATCTGCAAAGGCTTGCCCATCAAGGCCTCCAGCCTGAGGCGGGCATCCTGCAAAGACTGCTCGAACTGCAAAACCTTGTTCATCGACAAAGCGAGCCGCGACGAAGCCAAGGTTCCGTCCGTGATGCCGGCGCCCCCCAGATGAACGCGCCGCGCTTCCAGGCGTTCCAGTTCCTCCAAAGCAGCGCGTGTGCTCTGCCCCACTTCCTCCAGGAGTTCGAAGCGGCTGACCTCGATGTAGGCCACGAGCAACCGGCGCAGAAACTGCTCCCGGCTTTGCTCCAGCCGCAACAACGCGCTCTCGCGGCCCAAGGCGGCCGCCTCCTTTTTTGAGCGGGTGCGCCCGAAATCCCACACCGTGTATGTCAACGAGGCGCTCACCCGCGAGTCCACCGAGTCGGCCGGGTTGCCGCTCGAGGGCGACTGCCCGTTGCTGCCCGAAATCCCCAGGGCAAGCTGCGGGTAGGCCGCATAACGGGCCGAATCCACATCGGCCTCGGCGCTGCGCAAGGCTGCCCGGGCTGTGAGCACTTCCGGGGCGTTCTCCATCGCCTCGATCATCCATTGAGCGATCACGGAGCGGCTGGCTGTTGCGGGCGACTGGTCCGCCTCTGCCATCGAATGCGAGGCCGCGGGCGTTTGCCCCATCACATATCCGGAGGGCAGCAGAGCGATGGCCAGAATCACCAGGAACCCGGGCCCACGGATGTGGTTGTCAACCCAGCTCATCACGGCTCCTTGAACGCTTCCGCGCCCACTTTGAGTATGGGGCGCAGCAGAAACCAGGCAAAAGGCTGATACCCGATGATGATGTCCACATCGGCCTGCATGCCCGCCGTTACCGGCATGCGCGATTTGCCCAGCACCGCCCCTTCCGTTTGCACCACCATCTTGAAGTAGGTGCCTGTCTCCGGGTCCTGATCGGCATCGGCCGCGATGCGCAGCACATGGCCTTTGAGCGATCCGAAGCGAAGAAAGTCATAGGCACTGACTTTGATCTGCACCGGCTGATCGACCAGCACCAGACCACGATCCTTGGGATTCAGGCGAACCTCGAGTTCGATTTCGGCATCGCCCGGCACCACCTCCATCAGCGTTTCACCGGGCTTGACCACGTCGCCTTGCGCGTTCAGGCGCAACCCTTTGACCACCCCGTCAATGGGTGCCACGAGCAGGGTCCGGTTGCGCTGATCCTGGGCCCTGTTGAGCTCTTCCTCAACGGTCGCAATCTGCCGCTCGATGCCGAGCAGCTCTTCCGTTGCGCGCCGGCGAAAGCGCCCCTGCGCCTCGGCCACCTTGCCACGGGCTTCTGCGGCCGATGCCCTGGCCGCGACCAGCGCCATGCGCGAACCCGACAATTCGGACCGGTTGCCCTCCAGCTCCTTGAGCGTGCGCGTGGCTTCCAGCTCGGAGACCAGGCGCTCTCTGGCCAGGTTCCGCGTGATGGCGTATTCCCGGTCCAGCAAAGCGGCGCGGCTGGTGTGGCCTTCGATCTTGGCCTCAACTTCACCGGCCCGCCCGTTGTACATATCCACCTGCGCCCGCGCTGCCTGCAACTGGCCCTTGAGCTCCAGCACTCGCGCTTCGTAGGTCAGCAACTCGGTGCGCGCCACCATGGGCGGCGTATCGGCGCCAAACATGCCGCTGGTCACATCCTTGCCGCTGGCTTCGGCTTCCAGCCGGGTCCGCGCAGCGCGCAAGGCCAACACCTTGGCGTTGATCTCTTCCAGGTTCGGTCCCTGTGCACCCAACGCCATGCGCAACAGCGCATCGCCCTTGTGTACCGCTTGCCCCTCCTGCACAAACAGCTCACTCACCATGCCGCCCTCCAGATGCTGGACCGACTTGACGCGGGCCGAAGGCACCACCGCCCCGGGAGCGGTCACCGACATTTCAACCGGAATGAACAGCGCAACCCCGACCAGGGCGAGGGCCACGAAAACGATCGCGGGCGCAGCTCCCTTGCGCCACCACGGGCGGGCCGACAGGTCGTTCTGCTTTTGGTGCAGGGCTTCAATCACCCCCATGTCCTTGCTTTTCATGGCTCAGCGCACGTCGCCACCGGCAGCGGCAACAGACGCCAACCGGGGTTCAACCACCGTCAGGTGAGGCCCTTGTTTCACCCCATCGGGTGCTGGCGACGAAGACCCTGCGTTGGGGCGATTGAAATACACGCCCAAAGCCTGAACCGGCGTCATCTCCTGAATATCGCCCTCACCAGAAACCGCCAGCGCCACATCGGAGCTGGCCACCATCCCGGCCGAATGGGTCACCACGATGACGGTGCGCAGTTTGGCGATCATCCGGAGCGATGCGATCAACTGCAACTCGCTGGCATGGTCCAGGTCGTTCGTCGGCTCGTCCAGTATCAACACCACCGGATTGCGCAGCATCACCTGGGCCAGCGCGATCTTGCGCCGCACGCCCGCCGAGAGCGCCCGCCCGCCTTCGCGCATGACCGTGGCATACCCTTTGGGCAGCCGGGAAATGAAGGCGTGAGCGCCGGTGAGCTTGCAGGCCTTGACGATCTGTTCATCGGTCACATCCGAGGAGCCCCGGCGCAACTGGTCCGCAATCGTGCCATCCAGGAAATACACATTCTGGGAGAGCGTTGAAATCCACGCCGCGGTTTCCATGCGCGAGAACTGCTGCAGATCGTACTCATCGATCATGACCTGGCCTTCATCGGGCCGGTACAAGCCGGTGAGCAGCTTGAGCAAGGTGGACTTGCCCGCCCCGTTCTTGCCCACCACGGTATAGAACCGGGCCGCACCCAGCTTCAGGGACACCTTGTTGAACACCGGCTCCGATTGCTCATCAAAGCGGAAGCTGACCTCTTCCATCGACATCTCGCCTTTGGGTCGCGGCAACGAGACGCCCGCGCCGCTGGTCTCGCTTGTCTGCGCCAACACCCGGTTGAGGCGTCGACCCGCCTCGATGGCCTGCGCCAGTTGGCGCCACGATCCCGCCAGGTTGGCGATCGGGGAAATGGCTTTGATGGCCAGCATGTTGGCGGCAATCAGTCCGCCAATGGACATCCACTGGTTGACAACCGCCAGCGCGCCGGTGGCCGTGATCGCGATGGAGGAGGCGATGAGCAGGGAATGGCTCAGTTCCTTGCTCTTCTCCATCTGCCCGCCACGCGAATAGCTCTCGGCCAGCCAGCTCTCATAACTGGCCTTCCACTGAGCGGTCACAGCCTCTTGCTGCGCCAGCGCCTTCACCGACTCCCGCGCGCGGCACATTTCCGCCGTGAACATGTCCAGGCTTCGCGCCTGCTGCAACTCGGCCACCTTGCCCTGCTTGACCTCATCGGCCCACCACCAGGCCATCGCAGCGAAAACGCACACCATGCCGAGCACCACCGGCAACACCGGCAAAGCCACCAGGCCCACAATGACCACGGCGAACACGGCCAGCGGCAAATCGAACAACGACTGAATCACCGGCCCGGTCATCAGGGCGCGCACGGTTCCGACGTCCCTGAACAACGCCACCCAGGACGCTGCGGGCCGCTCCTCCAGCGAGCGCAAAGGCTGGTTCATCATCTTGTCGAGCAAGGTCGATGAAATGCCCCAATCGATCACCGCCCCGGCGTCGCGCAGGCTGGACGAGCGCCGGCTGCGCAGAAACCACTCCAGAATGAGCGCCACCATCACCCCGGCCAGCAAGGCAATCAGGGTGGAATAACCTTGGCGAAAAATCACCCGGTCAAACACTTCCAGCGTGAAAACAGACGGCAGCAGCGCCAACAAACCGATCGGGGTGGACAGCCACGCCGCGCGCCCGATTTTCCCGCGGGCCTGCGAAAAACTGTCCAGCAAAAACACGCCCAGATGGTCTTGCCCGCGCAACGAGGCCGGTCGCATGCGCAAAGGCAGCAGCATTTCAATCACGGCTGCGCTCCCTTGTCTGCATCCGCCGAGCTGGCAGCCGTTTCCAGCCGCCGCATGGCTTCCTTCAAAACGACGAGCAGTTGGGCCGCTTTCTCAGCGGCCGAGGGATCGTTGCGAAGGACCGCATCCTGAGACACCACGTCGCGATCGATGCGGTTCATCAGACCGTCCAGCGAACTGGCGTCCAATCCGCTTCCGGCATTGTTTTGACTGCGATTAACCGGCATCACTGGACTCCAAATTGACCGTTTCAAGTTCTGTTTTCATTTTGGCCAGGCCGCGGCGCAGCCAGGTTTTGACGGTCCCGAGGGGGACCTCCATTTCCGTCGCAATGTCGGCCAACGGCATTTCGGCGAAAAAGCGCAGCTTGATGACCTTGTTGACCGACGGGCTCAGACCGCTCATTGCCGCTTGAAAAGCCGGGCTTTGGGCCGTCATGCGCGCTTCCGTCTCGCTCTCCGAAGACGCATCGGGGATGTTGTTCAGCTCCTCATCCCCGGTCTCCTGACGCCGCTTGCGCCGCGCGAATTCGGTCAGAACCTGGTTGCGCGCCACCTGGTTGATCCAGGCCATGACATTGGGCGATCTGGTCGCGTCATAGGCGCTGGCGTAACGCCAGATGCGCAAAAACACATCCTGTGTGACGTCGCGGGCAGCGTGATCGTCCTTCATCAGATAGGCCACCTGCCTGAGCACTTTGGCATGGCAAAGCACGTACAGCTCCGCCATCGCCGGCTGCTCGCGGTTCTGGATGCGGGCCATCAAATGAGGCACGCTCTCCATCCCGCCCTCTGGCGCGGAAGGCGCCGCCACCTCAGGTGGCGCGCTGTCAATCGCTGTTTCGGTATTCAATGTCAAATCGGCCAAATGGATGAATGAAGCGTTGCACAGTCAACGAAGCGTCATGGCGAGAAAAATCGTCCCTTTTATTGACAACAGACATCAACAGGCGCAGTACTACCGGCTTCAGCGCGCTGATGCGCCCATCGCCCGTTGTCGCGCGTTGTGCGCTTGATTTCGTCCTTGTGCTTCAACCACCCACGAAGGGTTTCGGGATGGCACTTTTGTTTTCAAAGCCGCAACCTTCCGCAAGCGGGACGCATCGGACACAAAAGTGGCAATACCCAGAGGGCATATCGGGTTTTCGCTGGGGAAATTGAGCACAAACGCAGCATCCACCAACCCCAACTCTTGCGCGTCCGCCACCAGGGTCGAAAAGAGACTGCGCGCCCCCACCGTGCTCAGCGACCCGGGCGCAACCGCCCCGGAGGGCAAGATCCGGCGCAAAACGTGCCCCTCGGCAATGCGCGCGGCCTCCATCCAGTCGCGAATGGCGCGCTGGGGGCCACAGGCGAGCAACGGAGGGAATGCCTGGACCTGTTCGCCAAAGCCCTCGAGCCAGGACCCGTGCCTCTTGCACAGCGCCTCCACCTCCCTCACCCCCCAGGTGGTGAGCATGGCCGGGCAATACCCCTGCCACCAGATCATGGCAACGAGTGCCCTCAGGCGCAGGCACTCTGGACCGTGCTTGGGCGAGTCGGCAACGGTATCGAGTTGCATGACACGGTGCTCCAAAAGCCATGCCAGCGAGGCCATGTTCCTTGCCCAGGCCGTGCTTGCCCAGCCTGTGTGGCCGCGCTCAAGGCCGCAACCCAATGGCAGGCTCCCCATCTGTGACACGCGCTGCACGCCGGCAAGCAAGGCCTCCAGCGAGTCCTCAGGGTGAGGAGTGGATGCAAGCGAAGCCGGAAGCCGGGAGCCGGTCAAACGGTCGGAACGGGGGCAGTCAAACGTGGAAACCATGGTGTTGTGTGTGCACTGATGCAAGTGAATCTAGTGCCTATATGCGTCCTGAGCACTAAAGGTTTCAACGTTTCAAAAAGAAACGCACACTTTTTCCATTTTTGCTGGCCGCGACCTGCGCTCTCCTGCACTGCCAGGCACCAACACGGTGCGATCAGCGCCCTGTACCCACCCGCCACGCCCACCGGGAATGGCCCATGACACACATCGTTTGAATCCAAACGCTCGCTTCAGCGGTATCTGAGACAACCCCACCGGATCGCGACCAGGTCACGCTCTTGGAGGGCCATGGTTCCTGGCGCTTCTGCGCCCTGGCCGTCACACACACCCTGGATTCAACATGCACCTCCATCTCGACCTCAATCTCGATTCCAGCACCGACTTCGAAGACCTGGCCGCCAACAGCGGCCCCGCCCCGCTGGACAACCATCCCTCGCAGGGAGATCGTTCGATGGACGCCTGGCCCGGCTGGGTGCACGGCACCGCACGCAACCTGACGCAGATCGTTCGAGATCTGCAATGTTCCGTTGTGGTGGCTGTTCACACGCTCGCTGGAGGACCGGCCGAAGACAATGGTTTCGCCATCATCGGCCTGGAAATGCTGGCCACGGAGCAGCGCACCCGGCTTCCCCGCCCATCGCACTTCCTTGAAGCCTCACAGCGCTTGCTCACCACATTGAGCCGCCCGGCGGGCACAAAAGCAGAGATGGGCCTTCAACAACCGCAGTTGTGGGTGGCCCGCGTGTGCCGCTCAGATGCGGGCATGAACAGTGCCGAGGTCCGTTTGAACAGTTCATTGGTGGGCAGCCAGATGTCCAGTCGCACCCAGGAGGTTCTCTGGATGGCGCAACGCCACCAGTCGCATCGAAATTTCCGCGAGGCCCAGACCTGCTTTGACACCCTGCGCCGCAAGGGCGCCGACGACCGGCACGATCATGAGCTTCAGCTTGGCTTGTACCGACTGATCGAATCGCTCCAGACATCCGACAGGGAGGCCAGACCTTCGCCATGGGAAGTCCGCAGCCTGGCCAAGGTCTATGTCGAGCGCGAAGTGGGTCAGGCCAGGCTCATGCCCCTGCTGTTCACACCGATGTCAAGCTGACCAAACGCACTTCACCCGCACCGCCCGCCAACACGCCGCCGCCACTCAGCGGGGCAGTTCGCGCACGCTCTCGACGGGCGCTTGCAGCAGTTCGATCAACTGACCCGCCAGTTCCCGCCCCAGCACTTCGCGGCGCGTGCTGTGGTTGCGCCGGCTGCCTGCGTGATGCTCCCATTCGGGGTGGGCCCGGGCCTGCGCCAGCGGATCGAGCAGTTGCAGCAAGGCTTTGCGGTATTCCCCGGACGGCGCCAGGCGCACTTCGATGGTGTCTTGGGCCGCATGGCCCCGGGCCTGCAATACCTGGCACAGATGCACCAGGCTGTCGGCCAATACGATCAGGACATCGTTGTCCAGCGTGAGCTCTTCGATGCCCAGAAAGGTGTTGCGAATTTTGCGCGGAGCCTGCCCCCACCCCTGGCCCAGTGCTCCACCGATGGCCGCGCCCAGCGCGGTGGCAGCGCCCAGCGACATGCCAGCCAGCGCCAGATCGAGGGTGAAACCCACGGCAGCACCGGCGGCAGCGCCTTTGCCCAGCAGGCGACCCACGCTGGCCAGGGTTTCGGGATTGAACAGGTCTGACTCCCAGCGGCCGCTGGTCCACTGCATCACGTCAAGCTGGGCATCGTTTTTCTCGAAGCCGTGCATTTGCAGCAAGTCGTCCACGCACTTGCGCACGCCATCAACCAGCTCGCGCCGGAAGGTGCTCACGAAGCGCTCTTTCGCTTTGGCATCGCTCAGGGTCTGAGGCTCGATTTCGCGGCGCATGGCGGCTGCGGAAATCAGGGTGTCGGCCACGCGCTGGGCGCTGGCGGTGCGGCGCTCGTCGGCCTGGCGATCGAGATCATCGAGCACGGTCTGCAGCGTGCCTTTGTGCTGCCGCATCAAGACGCTCAGGTCTTCATAGAGCTGGCGCTCGGCGCCCACGAAAGGCGCCACGGCGTCGAACAACACCGCTGCGTGCAAACCATAGGCCGCCAGCACTTCGCGCCATTCGGGCTCGCGGCTTTGTTCGCTGCGCACGAAATTGAGCACCGGCATGATCGGCCGCGCGCAGGCGTTGAGCACCTCGATTTCGCTGCGGTATTTGGGCAACACCGGCTCGCGGCAATCGATCACGTAAATCGCCGCATCGGCATTGAGCATCTGGCGCAGAACTTTGGCCTCTTGCTCGAACACGCCTTTGGCCTCGGGCCCTTCGAGCAAGGCCGCCACACGCTGCGGCGGCGTGAGCTGCTCTGGCATTTGCTTGAGGTGGTACTGCAGGGCCACCGAGTCCTCCAGACCCGGCGTGTCAAAGTAGCGCACCACCGTGCGCCCGTCCACATCCAGGCCGATGGCTTCCACATGGCGGGTTGTACCGGGGCGGTCGGACACTTCGCCAAAGTTCACCCGCCGCGTGAGCGTGCGCAGCAGCGAGGTCTTGCCGGCGTTGGTGTGGCCAACGACGGCAATGTTGATGGTGCCGTTCTTTTTGGCATCAACCATGGTCGTTGGCCTCCAGCCACTGTTGTGCATCCTGCGCTGTTGCACACAGCGCCACCGCTTTGAGACCGGTTGCCGCCAGCCAGGCGGCCCATCGCTCAGGTTTGTCGTTCTGCGGGTCTCTGGACGCCACAGGCAGCAAGGCACAGCTGGCCACCTCGGCACAGACCTGCCGCAAGAAGCGCTCGGCGCCCCGATCCGGGCTGGTTGCGGCAGAGCACAGAATCAAGGCTTTGGCTGGCGGCGCGCTGGCCAAAGCGGTGAGCAACTGCAACCGTTCGGTCATGGTGCCAGTGATGGCGTGGGTTTGATCAGCAACCCCGGCCAAGGCTGTTGGCGGCCAATCCAGTTCACTGGACAGTTCGAAGCCGATCATGACGCGGGGCACGGGCTGGCCGGGTACGAGAGCGCGAAACAGGCGGCCTGGCTCTCTTGGGGCAGCGTGCTCTTCGTCCACCACCGTGGCCGGCGCCATCGCCGAAAACCGGGCGGCCAACTGACGGAAATAAGGGTCGCGCGTATCAAGGCTCAACTGCCCCGACCGGCGAAACCACACGGCGGCGCAGACCACGAGCGCCAACAGGCGCGGCAGAAACCCATACAGCAGCGTGCAGGCCAGCAACCACAGCGCGATCGGCAACGAGGGCTGCGCGCTGCCGGGCATGTCAGCGGTCCCATTCAGCGCCACACCATCGGGCACGACAAAGCCCAGCACCTTGGGCAACCACCCCGTAACCTCCAGAAAGCGCTCAAAAAAGCCGGCGTCCAGAATGGTGGTTTCCCAGGTCAGTTGAAAGGACTGGAAAGAGAACAGCACCAGCAGCGTGAGCAACATCAGCGCAAATGCCAGCGCCCAAAGCGCGTGGCTGATGGCGCCGAAGAGCCAAAGCCCCAGACGGTTGTCGCGCAAAACGGCATGAATGCCACGCAGCAGATTCATGGAGTGCGGCCCATGCAGCCAGGGCAGCCGGGCAGCCAAACCGAGCATGAATTGCCCGAGCGACCAAGGCCCCGATCCGTTGGATACAAGCGCCGCACCCAGTGCCCAAACCAGCCACAGCAACAGCGCCAATACCGGCACGCCCAACACCGCAACGAAAGCCAGGGCAGCATTGATGGTTTGGCCGGTTCCCAGGGCCTTGGCCAGCAAGCCTCCGGCCAGCCCATACGCCAGCAACACCGACAAACCGGCAGACAGCCACAGCGCACCGCGCAAACGGGACCAATCGGCCAGCAGCCCCAGACGCGCACCCAGCAAGCGGGCGCGCTCAAGAATGCGGTCCTGCTCGCTGTGCTGGCGTGCATGCGCCAGGGTCATTTCACCCGCGTCATCGAGCGCGCCTGCCTCTTCCAGCAACCGCACGGCATGGGCCAGCGCGATGTCGCGAAACGGGGCGGGGGAAGGGCTTTGGCTCAAACAGGGGTCTCCGGAAAGCCCTGCAGAGCGTCCGCAAACAGGACGCTTTCAGACGGGCAATTCGCCTATGCTACCCGGCGCAGCGTGCGGCTGAGCAGGATCACCGGCAGCAACCCAACCAGTACCAGCGCCAGGGCTGGCAAGGCGGCCTCCCCGAGGCGCTCGTCTCGCGCCAGCTGGTAAGTCACAACAGCCAAGGTGTCGCTGTTGAACGGGCGCAGCACCAATGTCGCTGGCAGCTCTTTCATCACATCCACAAACACCAGCAACGCGCCTGCGATCACCGAGCGTTTGAGCAAGGGCGCGTGCACCCGCCAGGCCAGGGCGAAACCGGTGGCACCCAGCATGCGCGCTGAATCATCGAGGCTGGTGGGCACGCGGGTGTAGCCGCTTTGCACCGATTGCAGGGCCACCGCGGTGAAGCGCACCAGGTAGGCCCAGACAATACCGAGCGCCGTGCCCGTGATCCAGAATCCCGCACCGCTCCCGGGCCAGGTCGACTGCAGCCAGCCCACCGGCAGCAACAGACCCACCACGATCACCGCGCCGGGCACGGCGTAGCCCAGGCTCGTGAGCCGCACCGCGCCGCGCGAAAGCACCGAAGGCCAGGCTCGCGCGGCGAAGGCCAGGCCCAACGCCAGCGCCGTGGCCAGCAATGCCGACAGGCCCGCCAGCCAGATGCTGTTGCGCGACCACTGCACAAACGAGCCCCACGGCAGCTCACCCCAGCCAGCCACCAAGGGACGCAACATGAACAAGACTGGCAGGACAAACCCAAACAGCACCGGCAGGCCACAGACCAGCCAGGCCAGCCAGACATGGTGGCCACGCAAACGGGCGGGCTGGGCATCGTCGCTGCCACTGCGCTGACCGCGCAATGAAGCAAAGCGCAAACGGTGTTGGGCGCGGTGCTCCACCCAAAGCAGCAGGGCCACGGTGACCAGCAACACAGTGGCCAGTTGGGCGGCGGCGATGCGGTTGTCCATCACCAGCCAGGCTTTGTAGATACCGGCGGTGAAGGTCTGGATGCCAAAGTAACTTGCCACGCCAAAATCGGCCAGGGTTTCCATCAGTGCCAGCGCCACGCCCGCCGCCACCGCCGGACGCGCCAGCGGCAAAGCCACCTCGCGGATGCGACGCGACAGCGGTGCCCCCAGCAAACGCGCGGCTTCCATCAGCTGCGAGGCGCGCTCGGTGAGCGCCGTTCGCGCCAGCAAATACACATAGGGATACAGCGAAAAGGTGAACACCCAGACCGCGCCCGCGGTGCTGCGCACCTCGGGCAACAAACGCCCTTGCCAGCCGAAGGTCTCGCGCAGGCCCACTTGCAAGGGGCCGCTGAACTGCAGGAAGTCGGTGTAAGCGTAGGCCACCACATAGGCAGGCATCGCCAACGGCAGCAACAAGGTCCACTCCAGCACCCGCCGTCCGGGGAAGTCGAACAGCGTGACACCGCAAGCGGTGGCCATGCCCACCACTGCCACGCCCAGGGCCACACTCAGACACAGCCACAGCGATGTGAGCGCGTACTCAGGCAACACGGTCTGCGACATCTGCACCAGCACGTCGCGCGCGGCCGCATCGAACTGCAACCACGAGGCGCCCAGTGACACCACCGGCAGCGTCAACAACGCAGCCAGCAAGAACAAGGTGGTCAGGGCCATCCAGCGGAACATATAGGGGAGGAGTCAAGACGGGCAGCGGATGCCACCACAACATAAATGAGAATGAATATTATCTACAATTGCAAACATGTTCATGTCCACCACCCATTTGTCCGTTCGCTACCCGGGTCAGGCCCAGGCGGCGGTGGACGGTGTGTCGCTGGGGTTGCGCGCCGGTGACATCGGTGTGCTGATCGGCCCCTCGGGCTGCGGCAAAACCACGCTGCTGCGCGCCGTGGCCGGGCTGGAAAAGGCCAGCGCCGGCAGCATCGTGATGGGAGGCGAAACCGTGAGCGACGGGCACCACCACATGCCCGCAGAGCAGCGCCGCATCGGCATGGTGTTTCAAGACTACGCGCTGTTTCCCCATTTGAACGTGGGCCGCAATGTGGCCTTTGGCATCGCGTCCTTGCCACGCGCCGAACGCGTCGCGCGGGTGATGGAGGTGTTGAGGCTTGTCGGGCTGGAAGGCATGGAACAGCGCTGGCCCCACGAACTCTCCGGCGGCCAGCAACAGCGCGTGGCCCTGGCCCGGGCCTTGGCGCCCCGCCCTCGCCTGCTGCTGCTCGATGAGCCGTTTTCGAATCTGGACGTGGATTTGCGCGAACGCCTGGCCCACGAGGTGCGCGCCATTCTCAAAGCGGCCGGCGCCACCGCCTTGTTCGTGACCCACGACCAGCTCGAAGCCTTTGCCATCGGCGACGTGATTGGCGTGATGCACGAAGGCCACCTGCACCAGTGGGACGACGCCTATGCGCTCTACCACCGCCCGACCACCCGCTTCGTGGCCGAGTTCATCGGCCACGGTGTGTTCACACAGGCGCAAATCCGCCAGCAGGGAGAGGACGTGATCGTGCGCACACCCCTGGGTGATTTGCTCGACCTCGAAGAATGCCCACTGCCCTCGGCCTACGCTGACGGCTTGTGCGATGTCTTGCTGCGGGCCGACGACATCGTGCACGACGACGCCGCGCCGGTGAAGGCACAGATCGTGCGCAAATCGTTTCGAGGCTCGGAGTTTCTCTACACGCTGCGCCTGGCCAGCGGCGAGACGGTGATGACCCATGTGCCGTCGCACCACAACCACGCCGTGGGTGAGTGGATCGGTATCCGCGCCGAGGTTGACCATGTGGTCACCTTTGAGCGCACCACCTCAGCGTAGAGCCACCCAGCCTGGGGTCAGCAGACGCGTGCATTTCGAATGCACCACTCACCCGTGGTGCATTCGCAGAATTCGGGGGGAACATCAAAGTAATGCAAAGGGGCTCAAATATACTGTCCGTTGCGCATCATTTCTTCTACAGAGCACCACAGTATGAAACCCATAAAACACACTGGGCGAGCCAGCCTTTTGGTCCTGTTGTTCGCACTCTCCGGCTGTGGCGGAGGCTCCGGCGACGGGTCACCAGATCTGGCGCCCCTCAAGTCAAGCCAGGCAGAAAGCGGCGCCAGCCCCGGTGCTGCCAGCCCTGCCACCACACAAACCTTCAGCGAGTTGATGGCCAAGAGCGCTCAGATCAACGCCCAAGACCTGGCTCAGGCGCTCGAAGCCCAATCCAGCACCCCCCAGGACTCGGCCAAAGCGGGCGCCCGCACTGCACCCATATCGGCCACCCAGGTATTCCGTTTCTTCAACACGCTGACCGAGGCCCACTTTTTCACTTCGAGCGCGGCAGAACGCGATGCGGTGCTAGCCTCGGCACCCTACATGCAGTACAACGGTCCCGCGTTTTTTTCGGCCAACCAAAGTGAAACAACGCTGCAGCCCGTTTACCGTTTCTACAACACCCAGACCGGGGTGCATTTCTACACCATCAGCGAGCAGGAAAAGGCTTACATCCAGGCCAACTTTGCCCAGTTCAAACTGGAGGGTGCGGCTTACCGCGCCAGCATCACGCCTGGCGTTGGCCTGATGCCCCTGTACCGCTTCTACTTCGCCAGCAAGGGCTTTCACTTCTACACCAACAACGAAGCCGAAGTTGCCAGCATCCGCGCCAACCTGCCGCAATACACCTTTGAAGGTGTGAGTTACTACGTGCCGAACCCGAACCCCTCGGCCACCGTCGTTTCGCCACAGGGTGGCGAAGTGCCATGGAACACACCAACCACTGTTGCCATAGCGTTCAGCGGCCCGTTCGGTGCGCCAATGGCCTCCCCACCCGTTTGCGCCACCAGCGATGCGAGCAAGGTCACCGTCAACGCCGACTGCTCGCAGGTCACCGTCAAACGCCTGGACGCACGCGATGTGGTCACCGTGTCCAGCGGTGGCCAGACAGCCAAACTGTCGCTCAGCTCCACGCCCCAGCGCCACTGGAGCGGGAGCAAGGGAGCAACCGATGGCTACGGCATGGTTGTTACGGCCGACAACCGCGCGTTGATCTGGAGCGGGTCACACAGCTCATACAGCCAGGTGCTGGCCCAAGGCATGGCGCGCGGACAGCAACCCTATTTGACCCATCCCACGCCCATCAAAAACATGGCGGGCAATGGGCCGTTGACCGATGTGGTCCAGGCCAGTGGAGGCCACGGCAGCGCGCTTGCGCTGAGTCGCAATGGTTCCATCTGGATCTGGGGCAGCAACGACTCCTGTACCGCTGGTACCGGGAGGTATTCGGGAGAGATCTTGCTCCCGGTCAATGTCAAAGACGCTCCTGGAACAGCCCCTCTGACCAACGTGGTGCAGGCAGAAACAGGCGCCGAAAACGCCGTCGCACTGCTCGATGATGGCCGCGTGATGTATTGGGGTACGCCCACATTTCCGGGCGTGCCCACCATGCGGTGCTTGCCCACGCTGGTTCCAGGCCCCAATGGCGCAGGCGTCCTCACCAACATCGCGCAGATTTCTGCAGGCGAAAGCTACTACCTGGCGTTGACCCAGGCCGGCAAGGTCTACGCCTTTGGATCGGACAACCTCAGAGGCGTCCTGGGTTCAGGCACTTTGACAGGCTATGCAGACAAAAACTGGCCCGACACCGTCAAGAAATCAGACGGCAGCGAGCTGGACAATATCGTGCAGGTCTCTGCTGGTTACGGCAATGCCATGGCCCTGGATGCCGATGGCAAGGTCTGGATCTGGGGTGCGGGAGAAACCAACGGAATTGCCAGCTACGGCAAGAAGGAAAGAATTCCCTATGCAGCACCTATTCCCAGCCTGAGCAACATCACGATGGTTGCCGCCGGTGGGCCGCGCCATAACTACGCTTTGGACAGCCTCGGCCAAATCTGGTCATGGGCTGCCAGCGGCCAGGATGGCACCTTGGGCGACGGGGCAAACAACCCTCGGGGAATAGCGTCTTCGGCACCGCCATATGAAGACGCACGCACGCCCGGTACCGTGGTCGCCGAAAACGGCGGGGGGCCAATGACGGGTGCTTTGTCGATTGCTGCGTCATCCAGTGGTGGCAGTGCTCTGATGCCCGATGGCCGCGTGCTCAACTGGGGAACAAATACCTACGCAGCGTTGGGCCAGGGCGTTGACCGCGAAGCCAGTGGCTTGAGCTGGAGCCTGCACTACAACTACGTCCCGGTCCCATTGCGAAACGAAACCAACACGGGAAGCATGGTGTTGAACCCCGCGAACTACCCGAACATCCGTCGACGGGCTCGATAGCGCGCAGCGATCTTCGGCTGTAAAAAGGGCCTGACTGGCGACTGCCGCGGTCAGGCTTTTTCACGACTCGACCTCAGCGCCACGCGAGCAAGCTGGCCCAAGGTGGGGCAGATTGACGGCTGATCCAGCCGTTTTCCACCTCCATCAAAAAGGGGGCTTGTGCTGCTGGCTCGAGGCTGGTCACGGGGCCTGATTCCCATCGTGACCGGTTGGTCAGCGTCGAAAAAATCAGATGCAAATCGTGCGATCAGCTCAAAACACGGCGAATCGCCGGCACGCGCGACAGCAACAAGGCGTCCAGCAACAACAAGCCCACCAGAAACGCGCCCGCCAGTGGAAACGCCAACGCCACGCCCAGCATCACCAAGGCCCCCGTCTTCCAGCGTTTGATGTCTTGCGGCATACCCGGAGCGACCAGGCGACCGCTGCCCGCAGGGCGGCGTTTCCACCACACCACGACACCGCTCACACACAAGAACGCAATCGCTGCGCAAAACAACATGTTCAGCCCCGCATTCCACCAGCCCAGATCGCCCTGGTGCAGCGCGGTCCCCACCGCCATCGCCTGGGCCGCCACAGAGTAGTCCGTGAAAGCGGCCTCTGCCAGAACCTTGCCGGTGTAGCGGTCGATGTGAACGGTTCGGTCCGCGGTGGGATCGGTGGTGTCACCGCTCATGGAATCGGCCGACACCGTGAACACACCGTCGTCGCTTCTGGGAACCTGAACGTGGAACTGCCCCTTGAACCCCAGTTGACCAGCCAGAGCGGTCACGTTCGCCAGGTCCACCGCGCTGCCGGCGGGCACACCGGGCAAGCCGGCGCTGGAGCCCGAGGCGGGCATGGCCGTTTGCTCCAGGCCCCAGGGCACTTCGTGCTGACCGGCCTGATTGAGCGAAGCATGGGTGGCGTCTGACTTGGGCACCGCGTCCCATTTGGTCGCGGGAAAAGTGCTCCAGGCTTGCACCAGTTTGCCGCCCCAGACCCCCGTCCAGGCCATGCCCGTCAACAGGAAAACCATGAGGATGCCACTGAGCCAGAACCCGATGCTGGCGTGCAAGGAGCGCCACCACGCACGGCCATGGGCCCGCAGATTGGGCACCAGCACTTCCGACCACCGTCCACCGTTGCGGGGCCAGAAAAGGTACAAGCCTGTGACCACCATCACCACAGCCAGACCCGCCGCGATCTCGATCAAGCGGTCACCCACATCCCCCAGCAGCAAGCTGCCGTGGATGCGCTCGGCCCAGGCAAACACCGTGTTGTCTTTGTCGACCACCTTGAGCACCTCGGCGGTGTAGGGGTTGACGGCCACAGCCTCGGTTGCACCACCGTGCGAAACCAAAAACCAGCTCGCGGTATCGGCCTCTTTGGGGGCGATGTACTCCTTGAGCGTGGCCCCGGGCAAATGGACCAGCGCTGCATCGGCTTGCTGAACCACACTCGCGGATTGCGCCTGGGGTGTCACTTTCACCACAAAGCCCAGGCGTGTTTGAAATCCGGTGAAGAAAACCATCACCAGCCCGGTGATGGCCAGCATGAACAAAAACGGCACCACATACAGGCCGGCATAAAAATGCCACCGCCATGCCGTGGCGTAGAAGCGGGAAACGCCCGGGGTTGTGCGGTCGACAGAAGCCAGGGAAGAGTTGGTCATATCGGTTCAAAAAAATGGAAACTAGAAACAGCAGTCGGTTTGTGATGGCCGAGGCCCGCGATCCCCGAGGCGGCAGGCGGCGTCTGCACCCGGACGCTCACTTCGTGATCGCCCGGGTGCTCAACGTGCGGTGACCGATCAGAACTTCACGTTCACGCCGGTGTAGAACGTGCGGCCCATGCCAGGTACAGCGGTACCCCATTGCGGGTAATTGGGCAGCATGGGGTTGGCCATGGTTGTGCCCTGCCCCACATACGCGCCACCCGTGGGCAGGCCATACAAGCGGTCAAAGAGGTTTTCAATACCGAAATCGATTCGCACGGTTTTCCACGAATAGCTGCCGCGCAAATGCACCAGGCCATAACCCGGCGTGGTCACTTCGTTGCGCACTTCAGACACATCGGTTTTGGCCTTTACCGTCACCAGCTCGATGCTGTTGTCCCAGCCCCCGGACTTGTGCGTCAGTGCCAGCTGCGCGTTGAGCGGCATGGTGTTGTAGAGGCCATCACCGGTGTCCCGGTTGCGGCCGTTGGTGTAGTTCAACAAACCTTTGAGGCCCCAGTCACCCCAGCCGTTGCGCGCCAGTGGCATGTGGCCGGTGAGGTCCAGACCATAAAGGCGGGCGGCCTGGTTGGTGTAACGCAGCACACTGAACTGGTTGCTGGCGGGCTGGGCTACCGCCTGGTTGCTCATGCCATTCCATTGCTGGGCGTCGATGTAGTCTTCGACGCGGGTATAGAAAGGTGTGGCAGTAACACCCCAGGCTTTGTCGGCGGCATGCCAGTTGAACGTCGCGGACACGGTGTCGGCTTTCTCGGGCTTGAGACCGAGGTTGCCGATGTAGCCGTTGCCATCGCCCACAAAGTTGTTCATCAGCGCGGCCATGCCCCAGGTCGACCAGGGGAAGCGCTCATAGACGTTGGGTGAGCGCTCCTTGTGGGCAAAACCAAATTCGATGTCGTGGTGATCGCTGGCGGTGTAGCGAGCCAGCAAGGTCACGTCGATGTTGTTGTCCTTGGTCTTGCGATCGCTGGCGTTGAAAGCCTCGGCATCGCGCGCCTGGAAGCCCATGCCGGCCGGGTTGTAACCCACGACATCGCCCGCGTCCATGCGCACCTGCTCCACACGCAAACCCGCGAGCGTCATCCACTGGGCGTTCGCGTTGCGCTCCCATTCGCCAAAGGCGGCGGTGCGGTTGCGCTCGCCATCGCGGATATTCCAGAAAGTACCGGGGTACATGCCACCACCCGATGCGGGCCACCAGTCGTTGATGCTGTAGCGCTGAAGCTCGGTACCCAAGCGCAACAGGTCGCGCTCATTGAGAGCGATCTCCCCACTGAGGGACGCGCCCTGGGTCTTGCCTTCGGTGTACATCGGCATGCCCGCGGCACACATGGCGCTGTTGGCACCACAAGGCCGGCCATCCAAGGCGGTGCTGCCGCCCGAAGCCATCCCGTACCAGTAGCGCTTGTCGGCGCCAAAGTCCATGAAGTGATCAACCTTTTCATCGTAGAGGCGTGCTTTCACGCGCCCCCAGTCCATGTTGCCCGTGTAGCTCAGGTTGATGCTGCGCTGGTCGTTGTCCAGCATGTCCATGCGCTGGTTCGGATAGAGCTGATAGGGCATGTCCTGCACACCCACACGGGCCTCGAACAGATGCGCGTCCCGTTTGTAAGCCAGACTCAGCGCGTGGTTGCGCGTGTCATAAGCGGTGGAGCCCACCTCGTCGAGCGCCAGGCTGTGGCCGGTGCGTCCGGTGAAGGTGTAGTCCTTGAAATCGGCACCGGCGAGGTAGTTGTCGGCGCGGCTGACCGAGCCGCTGTAGCCCAGGCTGAGTGTGGGCGTGGCATAGCGGGCGGACAGGTTGGCGCCACGGGCCTGGTTGTTGCTACGGTAGAAGGCGCCTACCTCACCGTCGGTGATCGCCCCTTCGTCGGGCGTGGCAAACACCGGCGCGGCCGACTCGGCCAGAATGCTGCCGCCGATGCTGTCGCCCCCCTCGCTCACGGGCGAGATGCCGGGGTACACCTTGAGCGCACCCAGCTGCGAGGGCGTGATGTACGACAGCGCGGGGTTCATGTGATTGGGGCAGGAAGCGATCAGGTCCATGCCATCGACCCGGATGCGCAAGCGGTCGTCGGCCAGGCCCTGGATGGCCGGCAGGCTGGACACGCCACCCGCGCCACGCAGGCTCACACCCGGCACACCACGCAACAGGCTCGCTGTATCGCTGGTGGCGGCGCGCTGACCCACGAGGTCCTCGCCGTGCAGGCTGGCGGCGGGTTGCAAGGCGACTGGCGCCTTTTCGCGCACCGTGACGGTGGGCAAACTGGGATTGCTGGCGCCCTGGGCCATGGCCTGGGCGGCCATCAAGGACACAACCGGGACGGCGGCGGCCATGGCGAGGTGAAAGGCTTTCAAACGGTGGTGTTTCATGGTGGTTTGTTCAAAAAATTCAAAGAATGAGGCGAAAAAGGCGGATCGGAAATGCGCCATTTCAGGGGTGGTCCCAGACCACATGTCCCTGGGCATCCACTTGCCAGGGCGCGGCACTGTCCTGGTGCCGCCGTTGCTGCACCCAATCGGGCAGAGCGGCCCCTTCAGTCGGTGCGATGGACAAGCGCTCTGGCGGGGCCATGGCATGGAGGGCTGCGCTCGACACCACGGTCGAATCGGCGGGCGGATAGCGATGGGCCAGGTTCAGCATGGCCCACACCACCAGCAGGGCGAAGCCATGCACGACCGCGATGCCGCTGCGCGGCGGTTGCGGCTGTGTTGTTCCGCGTTGCTGCTCATGCGGCCGCCGCGCACATCACGGGTGACGCTTGCGGCTTGCGCCGACGCGGAGGCATCAACTGCCCCAGCACGCGGCACACGGTTTCGGTCTTGGCGTCGACCACCTGAGCGACTTCACGCAGCGTGGGCAGCGCAGCCCGGATGGCCTCGGCATTGGGAACCTGGCTGGCATGGCCCCACTCGAAACCCAGCAGGTACAGGAAATGGGTGATGCGCTGAATCACGGTCCCGGTGCGCAAGGCTGCCATGTCCTGGCTGCGCGCCTGCTGCTGCATGAGCGCTTGCTGCAACAAAGTGGCCTGGGCCTGCGTGTCAGCGACGATCACGGCCTCCAGCAGGCAGGCGGTGAGCGCCGTGGCACTGAACCGGAACGGCTGGTTGCACAAGGCTTCGGTGCCAATGAGGTCACCGGGCACGGCGATCTGCACCGGATGGCGCTCGGAACCGGCCTCCCGGTCCAGTCGCACCAGTCCTTGCACAACGCGCCAGACTGTGCCGGACTCACCGGCTTGAAAAACGGCTTGTGCGCTGGCGCAGGCCAGCGAAGCCAGGGATACATCGGGATGCATGACAACGCTCCTATGACTGACGGGTTCGCGGCCGCGCTTGCGCAGGACACCGCGAGACAACGGGCGCGCGCTCGGCCAGTGCGCGCCAACGAATCAGTTCAGGAGAGGCGGGCCTCGCGCACTCGGGCTGGGTGCGAAGGTGGCCCTGATGGCCAGACGGATATGGCGGGGTAACGGGCTCGTGCCGGGATCGCTGGCCACGGCAGGCAGTGCGGGCAGCAGAGGTGCGAAACGGTCTGAAGCGAGTGTGCAATGCCCGCAGCGGTCCATCGCATGGGAAAGGCCCTCATCCAGGCCGCCGCTCTGGACAACATCATCCACCCCGACCTGGGCCCAGCGCATGCCCTGCGTCGTGCAGATCTCCACCCAGTCCCCCGCCTGGTGCGAAGCCGCCAGCGTGCGCGACACCGCCGGCGCCAAAGTGGCGAGCAGCATGGCGCCCACCAACCAGCCAGCGAGCCTGCGCAAAAGGTGGGGGGAGATCAGGCCCATATCGCCGCGAATCAGATGATCAATGGGTCAAAGCGTTTGACGTGGCGCTCAGTGGCTGTGCTCACCCGGCTTCATTTCCTTCGTCATGTCAGGCTTCTGCGCGTTGGGCATCTTGCCCTTGCCCAAAGCCGTAACAGGAACGGTCAAATCCCGGGTAAAGGTCTTTTTGTCAGCGTCTTCAAAAGTGAGTGTCATGGGAACCATGTCACCGCCTTTGAGAGGCGCTTTCAAGTCCATCAACATGATGTGGAAACCGCCCGGCTTGAGATCGGTTGCGCGGTTCGCCTTCAGGTCCAGACCATCGACCTGGCGCATTTTCATCACGTCGTTTTCCATCGACATCTCATGGATTTCCGCCACGCCCGCCACTGGTGAACTGACGGACACCAGGCGGGACTGGGCGCTGGCGGTCAAACGCATGAAGGCGCCAGTGGCCTTCTGGGTGGCCACCGTGCCGCGCACCCAGGCGCCGTCCACCTTGACGGTGACTGTTTGCGCCCAGGCGCTTGCAGTGATGGTGAGAAGGGAGGCAATCAACAGCTTTTTCATATGAACTCCAGAAGTAAAAGCGAAAAGAAAGGGTTTGGGGGAAACGAATCAGGCGCTGGATCAACCGGGCGCCGTGCCATCAAACCCGAGTGGCAACAAAACGCCCGGGAAGGATGAATCAATTGAGGAGACGGACGAGGCACAGAGCCTCCTGAAAAACTTCAACACTAGCGCACCGCGTTCGCATGCGCAACGACGTTGGCTCAGGAGGTCAGGGGAGGGGCGCGGGCGCGGGCGCCGCGCTGGATCTGGCCCGGCAGGCCAACAACTGTCCCGGCGGCCTGGAAATAGCCATCAACCGGGGCAAAAACACCTGCAACGGGTGCAGGCAGCAAGCCCGCCATGGGCGCATGAACACCGCTCCAGGGGCAGTGCTTGCCCATGTCGGCCATGGGCATGTCCTGGTCTTGATCTGAAGACTGCGACGCCGTGGCATCCAACCCATCGGCCTTGAGCCACACCATGCCACTGGCACTGCAGACTTCAATCAACAGACCGTCATCGGCTGCAGCGACCCAGGCATGAGCGAGCGTGGGTGCGAGCGCGCTCATCACCACGGCCAGCATGGCAAGCCATGCAGCAATTCGGCGATGAACACGGTAGAAAGTCATACGGGAAGTTTATCAGCGCCCGGTCAACTGCGCGACGGTCACGGTGGACATTCGGGCTCTACCATCGACACACCCCATACAAACGGAGACAAAGAATGCTGAAACTCTGCGGCTTTTCTGCCAGTAACTATTACAACAAGGTCAAACTCGCCCTGCTCGAAAAGGGTGTGGCTTTTGAAGAAGAGCTGGCCTGGGTTGGCCAGACGGATCCCTCGGCCAGCCCGCTGGGCAAAGTACCGTATTTCAAGACCGATGCCGGCCCCATCAGCGAATCGACCGTGATGCTGGAATACATCGAGGCGCAATACCCGTCGAACGCGTTACTTCCGGCCGACCCGTTTCAGGCGGCCAAAGCCCGTGAACTGGTCCGCTACATCGAACTGCACCTGGAACTGGTTGCCCGAAACCTGTATCCGGAAGCCTTCTTTGGTGGCAAGGTCAGCGATTCGGCGAAAGAGAAAGTGGGTCAGCAACTGGAAAAAAACGTGGCCGCGTTCGCCAAGCTGGCGCGCTTTTCACCTTTTGTTGGCGGCGACAGCTTCACCCTCGCCGACTGCGCAGCGGCCGTGCATTTGCCTTTGATCTCCGGCGCCACCAAACTCATTTACGGCCGAGATTTTCTGGCCGACCTGCCCGTTCGCGACTATCTCAAGCTCGTGGGTGCTCGCCCCACGGTGTTGCAGGTCAATGAAGACCGCAAGTCCAACACCGAAGTCATGATGCAGCGCGCCAAGGCCGCAGCAGCTGCAGCCAAGGCCCAAGCCTAGAAGACAGCGCGACAGAGAATCCGCCGGCGCCCAACAATGCGACCGTCAGCGGGCGGCGCAATCTGGAGACACCCATGGCCACTTTTCGACCCAGCGGCCTGCGAGAACACGTTGTTGCCGGCTTGCTGCGAACGTCGCTGCGCCTGCTGCTCAAAACGGTTCTCCATCCGCGCTTCCCGATCGGCTTTCAGCGACGGTGGTTGGCGGTCGTTGCGCGCACCACGCTGATTCCTCGCGGCATCCAGATCGAAGCCGCGACCCTGGCCGGCGTGCCCGGAGAATGGGTGCGGCGCAAAAATGCCGAGCCGGTTCAATCGGGTAGCCTGCTGTACCTGCACGGCGGCGCCTACTGCATCGGCTCGGCCACCACCCACCGCTCGCTCACCGGCCGTCTGGCCAAGTTCACCGGGCTGCCCGTCTTCGCGCTGAACTACCGCCTGGCGCCCGAACACCCCCAACCCGCGGCGCTGGAAGACGCGCTGGCCGCCTACCGCGCGCTGCGCGCCAGCGGCCCCGTGGTGATCGCGGGCGACTCCGCAGGGGGCGGACTGGCGCTGGCCACCGCCCTCGCCCTGCGAGAGGCGGGCGACCCGCCACCCGCCGCCTTGTTGTTGCTTTCACCCTGGGCCGACATGGTTCCGCCGCCCACCGAGCCCGCCCCGGTACCCGGCGAGGCCATGCTGAGCACCGCCTGGGTGACAGCCTGCTCGGCCCTGTACCTGAACGGACAGCCTTCCGAAGCGGCCATGGCATCGCCCTTGCGGGCCGACCTGCGTGGCCTGCCGCCCACCCTGGTTCAGGCCGGCACCGATGAAATGCTGCATCCGCAGGCGCTGGCCCTGCATAACGCCCTGCAGGCAGCGGACGTGGCCTCCACACTCGACATCACCGAAGGCCGCTGGCATGTCTTTCAGCTCCATGGCGGCGCGCTGCGCAGCGCCGATGACGCCATCCACCGTCTGACCCGCTTCGCGCTCACCGCGTTGGCGGCCCACCGAACGCCGACCCAAAGCGAACACGAGACCGTGATCATGGGCGCGGGCATGTCGGGCATCTGCATGGCGATCCAGCTGCAACGCGCCGGGCAACACAACTTCGTCATTCTGGAAAAACAGCCGGGCCTGGGCGGCACCTGGTGGGACAACATTTACCCCGGCGCCCATGTCGATGTGCCCGCACCGGTGTACTCGTTTTCTTTCGCCCCCAACCCCAACTGGACGCGCCGCTTCGCCAGCGCCCCTGAGATCCAGCGCTACCAGCAAGACCTGGCCGAGCGCCACGGGCTGCTCGCCCACCTGCGGTTGAACACCCGGTTGACCGACGCCAAGTTTGACGTAACCACCGGCCACTGGCACTTCACCACCGACAACGGCGACACCCTGCGCTCGCGCTATTTCGTCTGCAGCACCGGGCCGCTCAGCCAGCCGCGCTGGCCCGAGATTCCCGGGCTGGACTCGTTCACCGGGCAACGGTTGCACTCGGCGCGGTGGGACGCGAGCGTGCCGCTGGGAGGCCGCAACGTGGCAGTGATCGGCACCGGCTCCACGGCATCGCAGCTGATCCCGCCGATCGCCAAAGAGGCGGGGCAACTCCATGTGTTCCAGCGCACCGCCAACTGGGTCCTGCCCCGCCCGGACCGCCGCTATGGCGCGCTGGACCGCGCCCTGGCCCATTTCCCGCCCTATGCGATGGGCGTGCGCTGGTGCTGGACGCAGGTGCTCGAATGGGGCCGCCGCGGCTTCGATGAAGGCAGCATGGCGCGCAAGGGCATGCTGAAAACTGCGGCCATGCACCGATCCCGCCAAGTCAAAACCCCCGAACTGCGCCAGCACCTCACCCCCACCTACCCGCTGGGCTGCAAACGCATCATTTACTCCAGCGATTTTTTCCCGGCACTGGAAAAGCCCAACGTCGAACTGGTCACCACCGGCATCGAGCGTTTCACGCCGACCGGCATCGTGACCACCGATGGCCGGGAGCGCCCCATCGACGTGCTGATCTGCGCCACCGGCTTCGATGCGGTGCACCTGCTCGCGGACGTGAACGTGACCGGATGCGACGGCCAAACCCTGCAGCAAGCCTGGGCCAAAGGCCCCGAGGCCTACCATGGCATCACCGTCGCGGGTTTCCCTAACATGTTCCTCATGCTCGGCCCCAACACCGCCACGGGCCACACCTCCACCCTGCTCTACATCGAGCCTGAAGTGCAACATGCCATTCATTGCATGAAAGCCGTGAAAGCGGGCGGCCACCGCTGGATCGCAGTCAAACCCGAGGTGCAAGCCGCCCACAATGCCGCCCTTCAAAGCCGGCTGCAGGGCTCGGTCTGGAGCCAGTGCAACAGCTGGTACCGCATGGAGGGTGGTCGCATCGTGGCGCTGTTTCCTGGGTTCACCAAGGAATATGTGCAAGCGGTTCTGAAGCCGAGACTGAGCGACTACCGTTTGACCTGAATCAAATCGGCGGCGCGGATCAGGGTTCAAATGGCCTTTGATCGTTCAAGGCACCAGGGGTCGCACAAAGCGACACCCCAGTGAACACCGACGGAAGGCCCTGCGTGGAATACAAAGACTATTACAAGATCATGGAAGTGGAGCGAAGCGCTTCGCAAGACGAGATCAAGCGCGCGCACCGCAAGCTGGCGCGGAAGTACCACCCCGACGTGAGCAAAGAGCCCAACGCAGAGGAACGCTTCAAGGAAGTGGGCGAGGCCTACGACGTCTTGAAAGATCCCGAGAAGCGCGCCGCCTACGACCGCCTGGGCGCCAACTGGAAAAGCGGGCAGGACTTCCAGCCGCCACCCGACTGGAAAGCCGGTTTTGAAACCGGCGGCAGCGGGTTTGACGGTCAGGACATGGGCGACCACAGCGACTTTTTCGAGTCGCTGTTTCGCCAGGCGCGCGCCAGCCAGTCGGCCGGTGGCGGCGGCTCGGCGCGCGGCGGTCAACATTTCCAGGCCAAGGGGCAGGACAGCCACGCCCAGATCCAGATCACGCTGGAAGAGGCTTACCACGGTGGCTCGCGCAAGGTCACGCTTCAGATGCCATCCATGGATGAGCAAGGTCATGTGGTCTTGCGCGAACATCCGATCGAGTTCAACATTCCGCGTGGGGTGCGCGCCGGTCAGCGCATCCGCCTGGCTGGCCAGGGCGGTCCGGGCCTGGGTCAGGGACCAGCCGGCGATCTGTACCTGGAGGTGGCCTTCCAGCCCCACAAGCATTACCGCGTGGACAAACACGATGTGTACCTGGACCTGCCTGTGGCGCCATGGGAGGCCGCGCTGGGCGCCACCATCGAAGTGCCCACCCCCAGCGGGAAGGTGGAACTCTCCGTGCCCGCCGGCTCCAGCGAAGGTCGCAAGCTGCGCCTCAAAGGGCGGGGTATTCCCGCGAAAACGCCGGGCGACTTCTACTTCGTTCTGAAGATCGCCCTGCCACCGGCCAACACCGATGCGGCAAAAGCCCTTTACGAGAGCATGGCCGGCGAATTCAAATCATTCAACCCTAGGGCACCACTGGGAGACGCGTCATGACCCAACCCCAACGACCTGCCACACCCGTGCAAGACCCTCAACACGGGTCACTGACGCTGGATGACCTTTGCCGGGCCTGCTCAGTGCAAAGCGAGTTCGTCCTGGCGATGCTTGAAGAAGGTGTGATCGAGCCCTCGGAAGGCGAGGCCGCCGAAAGCTGGCGTTTCACCGCCATCGAAGTGCATCATGTTTCCGTGGCCTGGCGTTTGCAGCGTGATCTCGGCGTCAATCTGCCCGGCGCCGCGTTGGCCTTGCAACTGCTGGACGAGGTCGAGACCTTGCGCGCACAACTGGCCGCACAAACGCCAGACGACGTCGGTTGAATGGGCGCGCGACGAAGACAACCAGATAACCGGCGCTTTCCCGTTCGAAAGATTTGAATCGCAAGGACAGACGAGCCCATGGGCTCGGGCAAGCGGTATTCCGTTGAGGTGTTCAGTGTTCAGTGTTCAATCTGATGACTGCAGTCCGGCAATCGCCGCGCGCACATCTTGCGCCCACATCCGTCGAGTTCGGCCCTCGGACGACTGGGCATCACCATAGGTCACAACGGCGCGCAGGCCGGTAGCGCGCAGCGTGGCCCATATCGATCCGATCAGCGTGGTGTCTCCAATGTAGGTCGGTGCATCGTGACGCGCGCCCGTCGGGGCATGTACAAACGACAGCCCCACAGGCAACACCGGTGCCTCGGCGGCAATGGCCGCCTCAAACAAATTGGAATGGAAAGGCAGCATCGTGACGCCGTCACCCGTCGTGCCTTCCGGGAAGATGGCGATCAGATCTTTGGCCTGGAGGCATTCGGCCACATGGTGCACCACCCGCATGGCATCGCGCCGCTTTTCACGCTCGATATACAAGGTACCAGCACCGGTGATCAGGCTGCCCAACAGCGGCCAATGCTTGACATCGGCCTTGGACACAAAACGCGCTGGCTGCACGGCGTTCATCACAAGAATGTCGAGCCACGACACGTGGTTGGCCACCACCAGGGCCGGCCCGCTGCGACATGGTTCTCCCCGCACAACCAGTTCCACCCCCAAGATGCGCAGAATTTCACCCGACCAATCGCGAACATGGTCGGTTCGCTGCACGGCACTCAAGCGCCCGAACCGGGTTCGAATGATCCACAAGCCTTGCACCACATGCGCCGTGGCACGCAGCAAACGCCACAATGCAGCGACCGGTGAACGTTGAGCCGTCACACCGCCCCTGATGCAGCGTCGAAGGCCACATACCCACCCACGACAGTGGCACGAACCTGAACCGGCAACTCGTGCCCCCCAAAAGGCGTGTGCTTGCCCTGGCTGCGCAGCCCCTCGGGCTCGATGCGCCAGCTTCGATTGCCATCAAAGATGCAAACATCGGCCTGTCCACCGACGCTGAGCTGCCCGACGCTGTGTTGCAAAGTACCCAGACTGTTGCCCAGCACGGTCTGCGGACCACGGGTCAACACCGACAACGCTTGCATCAACGCCAGGCCATCTTGCTGCGCCCATTTGACGGCCAGGCCCAGCAACAGCTCCACGGCAGTGGCGCCCGGTTCTGCTTCGGCGAACGGCAAAATCTTGGCATCCGCTGAAACGGGGTTGTGGTCCGAGACCAGCGCATCGACGGTGCCATCGGCCAGGCCGGCCCGCAGCGCGTCACGGTCGCGTTGCTGACGCACCGGGGGCTGCAACCGCAGGCGGCTGTCGTAGTAGCCGATGTCGACATCTGTGAGGTGCAGGTTGTGCACACTCACGTCGCAGGTTACCGGCAGGCCATCGGCCTTGGCTTGCCGAATCAGCTCCAGTCCGGCTGCGCTGCTGATGCGGCAGAGGTGCACGCGGGCGCCCTTGCCGTCATTGGCCTTGCCCTTGCCCTGCGCAGCGCGCATGATTTCAAACAGCGTGTGCAGCGCGATGGTTTCGGCCAGAACCGGGATTCCCGACAAGCCCATGCGGGTCGCCAAGGCGCCGCTGGCAGCGACGCCCTTGCCCATGTAAAAGTCTTGCGGTCGCAACCACACCGTGTAGCCAAATGTGGCGGCGTATTGCAAGGCGCGTTGCAACACCTGCGTGTTCACGATAGGCACCTCTGCCTGGCCGAAACCGATGCACCCCGACTCGGTGAGCTCTGCCATTTCGGTGAGGACTTCGCCTTGCAAGCCGCGCGTCAATGCCCCAATCGGGAACACGCGTGACTGGTGCAGTTTCTCAGCGCGGAACTTGAGCATGTCCACCAATCCCGGTTCATCGAGCACGGGGTCGGTATCGGGTGGGCAGACCAGAGAGGTGACGCCACCGGCCACAGCAGCGCCCATCTCGCTCTCGAGCATGCCCGCATGCTCCTGGCCCGGTTCTCGCAACCGCACCGCCAGATCCACCAACCCCGGGGCCACGATGCAGCCCGCTGCATCGATCGTGCGGCTCGGCTGGAAGTCGGCAGCGACCTGGCCAATGGCGATGATGCGGCCCGCTGCAATCGCCACATCGGCAATTTCGTCGCGGCCCGAGGCAGGGTCCATCACGCGACCATTTTGAATCAGGATTTTCATTGACGCCCTCTTGGCAACAAACGCCGTAAACAGCGGAAAGCGGAACCGGTTTGCGGCAGGGCGGCCCCCTGCGGGGACAACCCCGATGGAAGGCAGCGAGCCGCGCAGCGGTCAAGCGTGGGAGCCATACTCATGCTTCATTCCCCGCCACGATGCCCATGACGGCCATGCGCACAGCAATGCCGAACGTCACCTGCGGCAAGATCACACTCTGAGGGCCATCCACCACGGCCGAATCGATCTCGACCCCCCGGTTGATGGGCCCCGGATGCATGGCGATGGCGTCGGGTTTCGCCCAGCGCAGGCGCTCAGGTGTCAAGCCAAAACTCTTGAAGTACTCCTGACTGGATGGCAGCAACGCACCGCTCATCCGCTCGTTTTGCAGGCGCAGCGTGATCACCACATCACAGTCCTTGATGCCCTCTTCCAGGGTGTGGCACACGCGCACACCCATGTGGGTCATGTCGCTGGGCACCAGTGTTCGTGGACCCACCACGCGCACATCAGGACACCCCAAGGTGGTCAGGGCATGGATGTCGGAGCGAGCCACACGCGAGTGCAGCACATCGCCGACGATGGCCACGGAGAGGTTGGTAAAGTCTTTTTTGTAGTGCCGGATGGTGTACATGTCCAGCAGCCCCTGCGTGGGGTGTGCATGGCGACCATCACCGGCGTTGACCACGTGCACATGCGGCGCTACGTGTTGCGAGATCAGATACGGAGCGCCCGACTCGCTGTGGCGCACGACAAAGATGTCGGCGGCCATGGCGCTGAGGTTGGCAATGGTGTCGATCAGCGACTCGCCCTTGGCCGTGGAGCTGCGCGCGATGTCGAGGTTGATCACGTCGGCACTCAATCGCGTGGCGGCAATTTCAAAGGTGGTTCTCGTGCGGGTGCTGTTCTCAAAAAACAGGTTAAAGACGCTTTTCCCGCGCAACAGCGGTACCTTCTTGACTTCGCGGTCGTTCACGCTCACGAAGTTGCCTGCGGTGTCCAGAATCTGCGTGAGGATTTCGCGCGACAAACCCTCGGTCGAAAGCAGGTGAATCAGCTCGCCATTTTTGTTGAGTTGGGGGTTTTTTCGGAGTTGCATGGTATTCAGGCGCCCACTTTTTTCTTTTCCAGCACAAAGCTCAGCCGACCACTGTCCTCGTCCTTGGCCAGTTCCAGCAACTGGTCTTCGGGCAGGCTGACAGAGGCGGCCTTGTAGCTGGCTTGAACCGGCAACTCGCGCCCCGCGCGGTCCACCAACACGGCCAGCTGAACCGCAGCGGGTCTGCCGTAGTCATAAAGCTCATTGAGCACGGCCCGAATGGTGCGCCCGGTATAGAGCACATCGTCGACCAAGATCACATGCGCGCCGTTCACATCAAAGGGCAGCACCGTTTGCGCGCTCATCGCCAGACCGCGTTGCGCAAAATCGTCGCGGTGCATGCTGGAAGAGATCACACCCGCATCGCCGTCCAGGCCAAGGTCGCGTTGCAGGCGTTCGGCCAGCCAGGCACCACCCGATGTGATACCCGCCAGATACGACGGCTTGGGCGTGGCAGCCAACAGGGCTGCGACACCCTCGCGAAGCTGGCTGTACAACGCCTCGGCGTCTATTGGGGTCGGTGAAGTCAAGGCAAACTCCTCAAAAACTGTTCCAGGATGATGCAGGCCGATGCGGCATCCGCATCTTTTGCGCCCAATGCGTGGGCCTCGGTGGTGCTGTAACGTTCATCCACCTCAAACACCTTCAAACCAAAACGGCCCCTCAACTGACGGGCGAATTTCAATGCGCGAGCGGTGTTCTCATGGGCCGCCCCGTCGGGGTGGTAAGGCACACCGACCACCAGTGCGTCTGGCTCCCATTCTTTCAGGCGAAGTGCGATTTGCGCCAGTCGGGCTTCGCTGCCCGGGGCGGCAATCGTGCTTTGGGGCGAAGCACTGCGGGAAAGCCGGTTGCCACTCGCCACGCCGGTGCGCTTCAGGCCGTAGTCAAAAGCCAGAAAGCGCTGAAAGTGTGCGGGCACTTCCGTGGACGAGGCCAGCTGCGTTGCCGCCGGGTTCATGCGTGACCCGCGTCAGGCGAAAGCATCCAGGATTCCAGGCCCAGCAAGGCCATGGCGCGGTCATACCGCTCTTCCACTGGCGTCTCGAAAATCAACTTGGGATCGGCTTCTACAGTCAACCAGCTGTTTTCGGTGATTTCGGATTCCAGCTGGCCTTCGCCCCATGAGGCATAACCCAGGGTCACGAACACCTTGCTTGGACCGGCGCCTGAAGACATGGCTTCGAGCACATCTTTGGAAGTGGTCATCTCCAGTCCGCCAGGAATGCTCAGAGTAGACGCATAGACCGATTCACCCTCCCCGACATCGATGGCTTCGTGCAGAACAAAACCGCGCTCGGTTTGTACGGGGCCGCCCTGAAACACAGGAACCGTGGTCAGGTCTTCCCGCCCCAGGGGAAGGTCGACCTTTGCAAACAACCCGGGCAAGAGAATGTCGCTGGGCTTATTGATCACCAAACCCAGGGCCCCGCGCTCGCTGTGCTCACACATGAACACAACGCTTCGCCGGAATAGTTCGTCACTGAGACTGGGCATCGCAATCAAAAAATGATTGGTGAGGTTGATGGCGTCAGAATCAGCGGTCATGCACCGATTTTAAGCGGTGGCCCAGTGTTTCGCCGCTCGAGCAATTGAGCCCCTTGGAGTCTTGAACCGCCATGAACAGCTACGACAAAGGTTTGATGTGGTTTCGCCGCGATCTGCGCGCCGATGACAACGCCGCGCTGTATCACGCGTTGAAATCCTGTCGGCAGGTCTGCTGCGTCTTCGTATTTGACACCGCCATTCTTGACCCGCTGATAGAGCGGGGCCTGGTGGCAGACCGCCGCGTTGAGTTCTTGCACGCTTCCGTGACCGAACTGCATGAGCGCCTGCGTGAACTCGGCCGGGAACATGGCATCGAAGACGCCGGGTTGATCATTCGCCACGCGCAAGCCCAGGCAGAGATTCCGCAACTCGCCGAGGCATTGGGGGTGCAGGCGGTGTTTGCCAACCACGATGACGAGCCGGCAGCGCACGCGCGCGATGCCCACGTACTCGGTGATCTTGCCCACCGCGGCATCATGTTTCACGGATTCAAAGACCACGTAATTTTCGAGCGCCGCGAGATCCTGACCCAGGCGGGACAACCCTTCGGGGTATTCACCCCCTACAAGAATGCATGGTTCAAGGCATTGGAGGCCTTCCACCTGAAAAGCTACCCGGTACAACGGTATGCCAGCAACCTGGCGCCACTGGAGAAAGCTTGCCCAATGCCGCCTCTTGAGACCCTGGGTTTTTGCACCACCAACCTGGCTCAACTCAAGGTTCCCACCGGGACCAGCGGGGCCCAGGCCTTGTTTGAGGACTTTGTCGAGCGCATTGACCTCTATGACAAAACCCGGAATTTCCCGGCGGTCAAAGGTCCGAGCTACCTGGGCGTTCACCTGCGCTTTGGCACCATTTCCGTTCGGCGGGTCGCTTCTGTCGCCTATGGCATGCACTTGCAAGGTATGCAAGGAGCAAGCACCTGGTTGTCCGAGCTCATTTGGCGCGATTTTTACCACCAGGTGATGGCCAATTTCCCCCACGTGGTGGAGCACGCGTTCAAGCCCGAATACGACCAGATCAAGTTTGAACACGGCAAACATGCCAAAGATCTGTTCGCGGCCTGGTGTGAAGGGCGCACGGGCTACCCGCTGGTGGATGCGGCCATGGCGCAGATCAACCAGACCGGGTACATGCACAATCGCCTGCGCATGGTGGTGGCGAGTTTTCTGGTCAAAGATCTGGGTATCGACTGGCGCTGGGGAGAAGCCTATTTCGCCGACCACCTGATTGATTTTGATCTTGCGGCCAACAACGGCGGCTGGCAATGGGCAAGCTCCACCGGCTGCGATGCCCAGCCTTATTTCCGCATATTCAACCCCGTCACTCAGAGCGAGCGTTTCGATGCGGGTGGCAAGTTCATCCGGCGCTACCTCCCTCAACTGGCTGGGTTGCCCGACGCCGTGATTCATGCGCCGTGGAAAGCCAACGAGGTGGAGCTGGTGGCAGCGGGCGTTGCGCTGGGCAAGAACTACCCCAAACCCATCGTGGACCACGCCCAGGCACGCGAGCGCACCTTGTTGCGCTATGCGGTGGTCAAGAAGCCCGGCAAAACACCAAAGCCGGAATCCCAAGCCAGGGCCCCTACATAAAGGAACCCTGCGCCAACCAGCGCGTGATCAGACCTGGGACGTGGCGTGTGTATAGCGCGCGATCAACCCCAGCAGCTCGTCTTCCGAATAGGGCTTGCCAAGGTAGTGATCCACCCCCAGCTCGCGGGCGTGCTCCCGGTGCTTTTCGGCGATGCGCGAAGTGATCATGATCACGGGCAGGCCCGTCAGAAGTGGGTCGTTTCGCATATTGCGAACGAGATCGAAGCCGTCCATGCGTGGCATTTCGATGTCGGACAAGACCACGGTAGGCCGCTCTTGCTGCAACCGCTCCAGCGCCTGCAGGCCATCGGCTGCCAAACTGACGCGATAGCCTTCACGCTGCAACAGTCGCTGGGTCACACGGCGCACGGTGATGGAATCGTCGACCACCAGAATCAGCGGCACCGCATTTGGCTGCACAACTGCATGCGCCGACAGGCCACCGCCTTGATCCGATACCGGCAACTCGGCTTGCGTTGTCAACCAAGAACGCACCTGATCGCCATAGACCTTGGCCAGTGCCACAGGGTTGTAAATCAAGGCGACAGCACCGGAAGCCAGCACCGACATGCCCGCCAGACCCGGCAAGCGCGACAACTGGGAGCCGAGGTTTTTCACCACAACTTCCTGATTGCCAAGCACTTCATCCACGTGCATCGCTACCCGTTGGGCAGCGCTTCGGAAAACCACAACGGGCAAGGTGCGCTCTTGCGCTTGCTGGCTCTTGGCCGAAGCCTGAAGCAAAGCGCCCGCCCAGTAGAACGGCACTTCCTCATCGGCCACTGTCAGCGTTCCTTTGGCGTAAGCCTCGTTGAGTTCTGCCGCAGTGACGCGGCGCACCCGTTCGACCACGACAGAAGGCACCCCCACTGTAAAATCGCCAGCCCGCAGCATCACAACCTGTGTAACCGCTGTGGTCAATGGCAGCACCAGCTTGAATGCCGTGCCCTGCCCTTGTTGCGTGGATGTCTCCACACGCCCACCCAGTGCGACCACGTCGTTGCGAACCACATCCATGCCCACACCGCGACCTGCGAGCGTAGAAACCTCACTGGCCGTGCTCAAGCCCGGGGTAAAAACCAGGTCTGCGGCCTGCGCGTCGGTCAGTGCATTGCCATCAGCGACCAGACCCATGGCCTGGCCTTTTTCCCGCAGCTTGTGCAGGTTCAGTCCTGCACCATCGTCCTGGAACACCACGGAAACGTCATTGAGTTCCTGAGCCAGTTGAATGTTGATACGGCCTTCGGCCGACTTGCCTGCCGCCAGGCGAACCTCAGGAGATTCCACGCCGTGCACCACGCAGTTGCGCAACACATGCTCAAACGCGGCGGTCATCCGGTCGAGCACACCGCGGTCCATCTCAATATGCCCCCCGGAAATATCCAGGCGCACCTGTTTCCCGGTCTCCTTCGAGGCCTGGCGCACCACACGGTACAGACGCTCGGAAATGCCCTCGAACTCCACCATTCGGGTGCGCAGCAGGTCGCGCTGCAATTCGCGCGTTTGGCGACCCATGGCGGCCAAGCCATCTTCGGTTACCTCTACGGCACGCTGCAAGTTGCGCTGCACCGTGGCCACATCGTTCACCGATTCGGCCATCATGCGGGTGATTTCCTGCACCCGTGTAAAACGATCAAGCTCAAGAGGGTCGAAGGTCTGGTCTGCTTCGCGAGCCTGGGCCAAACGCGCCTGCATCTGGCTCTCGGCCTGAATTTCCATGTCGTGAAGCTGGTGACGCAAGCGCTCGAGGTTACCTGTCAGCTCCCTGAGCGAGTTGCGCAGGGTCACGACTTCTGAGTCCATGCGCGTGCGTGTCGTGATCACCTCACCGGTCTGGTTCACCAGACGATCCAGCAATTCAGGGCGCACTCGAACCGCCGCACCCGCGCGGGCCACGGCCAGTTTCGGCACGGTTGGCAAAGCCAGTCCTGTGACACCTGTTTCTGCGGCAACGGGTGTGTCAGAGGCCGAGGCGTCTGTGCCAGATGGCACCTCAAGCACTTCCTCAGCAGACTCTGTCTCCAGTTCGGGAGCGGTCTCGACCGCTGGAGTGGCCACAGTTTGTTCCGGTGCGATTTGCACCACAGCATGAGAGTCCGGGTCCATGCCGCGCAACAATTCAAAGCGCGCAACAATGGCATCGTAGGTGCTCAACAGCGGCGTGACCGTTTGGTCGGAAGCCGCATCGAGGTCAAGCCGCTCCGCATCTGTCTCCAGACGGTGGGCCATTTCACCCAAACGCAGGGCTCCAGCCAATCGGGCACTGCCCTTGAGGGTATGCAGATTTCTCAGAACCTCGGCTCGCGCGCTGGCGTTGCCGGGCCTTGCAGACCATTGGCGCAGCGCCGAGCCCAACTTGGGCAACAGCTCCGAAGCCTCTTCGGCAAAAATCGGGAACAGGTCGACATCGATCGAATCCAGTTCATCGATATCGTCATCAATATCTTGTACGGCGCCCTTGTGTTCGGCGACCATGGGCAGCGGCGCCATCAAGGTAGGCGCATCGGCAAAATCTGGCGGGGCAAAAGCCGATGGCAACCCACCCGACCCGTCCTCGCTTGGCGAGTCGATCGGTGCTGCTTCTTCGCCCAACTGGTCGTCCCAGCGGGAGTGCAACTCTATATCGAGCATCTCGCTGCCCGCAGGCGGCGGCAGCTCGTGCAACAGACTGTGCAAAGCTTCCAACAACTCGGCCGAAGGCTCCTTGAAGAATCCAGCTGCAAACTGATGCAGCAAGCGCCGAATATCCTCTGAGGCATCGACGAACAGCTGGGCCTGTGCCTGCTGTGCTGGTCGACCCTCGCGTTGATGCAAGCCGACCGCACCAAGCGCATTCTCCAACGCACGCGAGATATCAGACAGCGGCTGGAAACCCACTGTGGCCGAACTGCCCGCCAACGAATGCGCCAAGGACTCTGCCTGAACCGGCAATGGCTCATGGCACTCCAGCAACCACTCCGACAACACCGTACCCAAGCGCCGCGACCACTCGTCGGCCTCATTCAGGTAGACGTTGTACAGCTTCAAATCGATACGCAATGGGCCAATCAGGCGGGTTTGCTCGTCCGGCAGTTCTTCACCCAGATCAGCAGAGGCATCCGCCTCCTCGGGCAACCCCATGGTCGAGGCGTCGACCCGTTGGGTTTCCTCTGCGACCGGTTCGATGTCGACAGCCTGCTCCGAGTCCTCAACAATGTCAGCGATCTCGGCCTCAGCCGCTGCATCTGCATCTGCATCTGCTTCTTCTGCTTCTTCTGCTTCTTCTGCTTCTTCTGCTTCTTCTGCTTCTTCGGGCGAAGCTTCAGCTATTTCATGCTCGGTCAGCAATGGAAGTGCATCACCGGCACTCGTTTCAACCATCTCTTCAGGTTGCTGAACACCGGCCTCCTCCGACGGCTCGATCGCTGGCAAGTCGTCAAAGTCCAACGACAAACCGTCAAACATCGAAGGGAGAGCAGAAGCTGGTGAAGGTTCTTCAGGCGCAGACACCTGTGCCACATCGTCAGAAGATGTCAGTTGGCCAAAGTCGACATCATCCAGCATGGGTGGTGACTCACCCTGAGGCTCAGCGCCAACACCGGTTTCGGGCTCATCGACCGACGGCTCCCCCGCTAGCGCGGCTGGCGCCGTGGAGGCGAAATCACCAGCAGGCCATTCGTCCTCAACCTCTTCTTCTACCAGAGCATCGGGCGCCACATAGGGCTCGGCTTCCGGCTCAGCTTGAGCGGGCTCCTCCCACGCAGACAAGGGCTGCAATTCTTCGGCGCCTGGAACGTCCAGCGGGATCACACCAGTTTGCTCGCGCAGGGCCTGAGCGCTGTCGATAAATGGTTGGGCCTGCCACAACAGGTCTGACTTCGATTCAATGCTGTCGGCCCATCGCGAAAAGGCCGCCAGTGACTGGTGTGCGAGATCCAGCAATTCGCCTGAGACCGGGCGCTGCTCCGCCAGTACCGCGTTGAACAATTGCTCCATCGCCCAGGCGGCCTCGCCAAAAGCCGACAGACCCACCATTCGTGAGCTGCCTTTGAGCGTATGAAAGGCCCGACGCAAAGTCGTCATGTTCTCCAGGTCATCCCGTTGGGCCTGTAGCTGTCGCACCGCTGAGTTGCCATTGACCACGACTTCGCGTGCTTCTTCCAGGAAGATCGAGCGAAGGTCTTCGTCGTCATCGTCTTCATCAAGCGCGGCGCCCGTGACCGGCGCGGACGCTGGCGGTTGTTCCGGCGGCGTCTGCAACACAGGAGCGGCAGGAATCTCGGGTGGCTGCAGCACGGAGTCCACAGCCAAAGCGGTTTCATTGGCTGCACCCACGTCGGGCAACGCAGTGGCTACGCGCCCCATCAACGGTCGCAGTTCACCAGTTTCTTCTTCGAAAACGAAGAGCTTCTTCGCCAGTGAGGGCTGGTAATTGAGCATGTCAACCAGAAAGCTCAAGGCGCTCAGGTTGTTGCCCAACTGCTGAAAACGCGCTGAGTCACGCGCTTTTTCAGGTGCCCCTTCGGCATCGAGAATTTGCTCCACCGTGGCACGCATGCGGTTCACCGTCTGCACTGCCTGTTCCAGACCCAATACCGACAACACGCCGCGCATCTGTGCCAACTGCGATGTGGCGAGCAAAAGTCCTGCTTTTTCGTGCGGCATGCGGAAAAACTGATCAAGTGTCTTTTCAGTTTCTGCCAGCGACACCTTCAGTTCGCCCACCACGCTGCCCATGGTCTGCCGATCGCTGACCCGTCGGTAGAGCTGCTCCATCCAGATGTCCAGAGGTCGTCCCGGCTCGCCAGACAACACCCGCTCCAACCGCTCAGCCAATTCGTTACCGCGCTGGGTGAAGGTGGCGTCAGCCGGATCAAAGTCTTCCAGGGCGGCTTCCAGGTACAGCGTCGTTGTCGCCACCTCCATGGCCAATTCAGGGCGAATGGTGGTTTTGGACTCGCGCACGGCCTGATCAACAGCCTTGTTCAATGCACCGGCCAAACCAACACTGGGCGCATGCAGTTTGATCAACGAGTCGCCGATGAGTCCAAACTGGTCCACCACCTGACGCACCCGGTTCACATCGCCGCTCGTGAACAATCCCCATGATTCTTTGGCTGCCTGGACCCGCTTGCGTGCCTGGGTCAACTGGGCCGGGTCGAACTGGCCCAACGACGCCCGCGCGTAGTCAACCCATTTGGTATCGGTCAGGCCAAACGCCTCGCGGACCCGGGTCAGGTAGGGGGCCTCCGAGCGACCGGGGGCATTCTTGGTATGTGCACAGAAGAACAGCAGGTCGCGCAGCAAGGTTTCCGACACCTGTCCAGCCGGCTCAGGCTGCGCTCCGGCGGCGGCAGGCTTGCCCA
This sequence comes from Hydrogenophaga crassostreae, assembly GCF_001761385.1. GTDB lineage: Bacteria > Pseudomonadota > Gammaproteobacteria > Burkholderiales > Burkholderiaceae_C > Hydrogenophaga > Hydrogenophaga crassostreae. The sequence goes on from NZ_CP017476.1 coordinate 4,189,484, forward strand.
TCAAGGCGTTGAATTGCAGCAACACCCGTGAAGCGGCGCGCTTCGCATAGACGTCAACGGGCATAAGCCCCAGCGCCATGCCTTCAAAGTAGGCGGCGGCCACATGCCAGAATGTGCGGGCACGCGGATCTTCGGCGCTCACCGACAGGCCTGCGCTGTTCCGCATCAGCGACTGGGCGGTCGCCACACTGGGCGCCTTGACCAGTATCAGCACGGAGCGCTCGAACACCGAGCGCAAGGCTGCGCTGAACACCATGGGCTTGACACCCGCTGGCGCCTCCATGTTGGTACTCATGCGGTCAAACGACCACAAATCTGCAGGATGTATCCGTTCGACACCTGCCAGCTTCTGCACGCTGTAATACTGCGGAAACAACACCAAAGGTTGCAAAGGCTTGCTGTTCAGAACCGCCTGCAAATACTCAAGCAAGGCAAATCCGGCGTGCTCCACCTTTTGAATCGCAGCTTCGTCGCAAACCTGCGGGCGCTGAACGAAGCGTTGAACGGCCCCCTCCATGCCCCTCAACACCTGGGCAGGCTGTTCAAGCCCCACCATTTCCAAAGCACCCACAGCCTGGTGCAGTTGTTGACGAGCCATCCGCAAAGGTGCCGGGTCGGGGGCATCCAGGTCACCCGGCTCAAGCTGGGCTGCTTCGCGTACGAACCGCTTGGTGGCTTTGTTGGCGCCATCGAGCGATTTACGCAGCTCGTCAAACACCCAGGCCAACGGACCGAGATCGGCCAACGGCGATTCCGTTGGCAAGCTGTCGGTGGTGGAATCGAGCATGGTTTTGATGGGTTAGTGCCGGCGCCGAGCGTCAGGCAATTTTGAATCGCGACACCGACTGACGAAGCTCTTCAGCCATGGCCGAAAGCTCGCGCACCTGTTGTGCCGTGGAACGGGTACCTTCACCCGTTTGTTCGGTCACCGCAAAAATGTGCTGGATGTTGCCAGCCACCTCGTTGGCCGAATCGGCCTCCCGGGATGCGGCGGTTGAAATTTCCTCAATCAGATCGGCCAGGCGACGCGACACCCGGTCAATCTCTGACAGCGCCGTACCGGCGTTGTCCGACAATTTGGCTCCTTCCACCACACCCTGCGTGGAGCGCTCCATGGCGCCCACGGCATCCTGGGTATCGGTCTGAATCGTTTTCACCAAGGCCGCAATCTGACGGGTGGCATCGCCCGAGCGCTCAGCCAATCGCTGCACCTCTTCGGCAACCACCGAGAAACCTCGGCCGGCTTCACCCGCAGAAGCGGCTTGAATGGCCGCATTCAAGGCCAACACGTTGGTCTGTTCGGTAATGTCAGAAATCAGCTCCGTGATTTCACCAATTTCTTGGGACGACTCACCCAGTCGTTTGATTCGCTTGGAGGTGTCCTGAATCTGATCTCGAATCGCGTTCATACCGCCGATGGCATCCTGCACCGCCTGCAGACCCTGCTCGGCAGCTTGCCGCGACGAACGGGCCACCAAGGCCGACTCTTGCGCCTGACCAGACACCTGGTTAATTCGCTTGGCCATGTCCACAACCGATTGGCCGGTTTCCCGAATCTCGCGCAGTTGTTCGTTGGAAGCTGCAAGCAGCTCCGTCGAAGTGCTTTCCACTGCGGCCGTGGTTTGCGCAACCCGCGTCGCCGTGGCCTGCACGTTGCCCACCAGCGAACGCAATTCTTCAACGGTGTAATTCACCGAGTCGGCGATGGCGCCGGTAATGTCTTCCGTCACCGTTGCCTCCTGGGTCAGGTCGCCCTCTGCAACGGTCTGCAATTCGTTCATCAACCGCAAAATGGCAGCCTGGTTGGCGTCGTTGACCCGCTTGGCATCCTGCTCTTCAGACTCGGCTGCAACCCGCTGGCCCTCAGCCGAAAGCTGGCGAACACGGCTTTCCTGAAGCTGCACGTAGGCCAGGCCACCCGCGCAAAGCAAGGCAACCAGAGCACTGCCCAACAAGATCAGCAGTTGCTTTCCGCTCAACCCGCTTGCGGTTGAAAGATCGCCTTGCAACTTCTGAAGATCCTGACGAAGAGGCTCGCTGTCTTTCACAATGGCATCAAGCGCACCTCGAGCCTCGGCCAAGCCCTGCGTGGCGCCGAGTATCTCCTGCGCCCTGCCGAGGGTGTCTGCGAACAACGCGAGCAACGACTCCAGGTTTTCGCGAATTTGTGCATCGCCCGTGGCTCTCAAGCGCAACTCCTCGTTGCCGTTCAGCAAGCCCTCACCGATCTCCTTGAATGTATTCAAGTCTTTGCCCAGCAGAAAGACCGCCTCCGGGCTCACTCCCTCTACCGTCAACAGTTCGTTGGCCGATTTACCAATGCGCTGAGTCAGCATCACCAACTGGCTCGAAGCAGACAGTTCGGAGGTTTGCGCATTGCCCTGCAGCTTCAAGGACGCAATCGTTTCGGCAAACTCGAGAAGGTCAGCCGTCTGGTTGTTGATCGCCCGCACCGACTGACTGACCCGGGTCAGATTGGCCTCTTGTCCCAACACCACCGCTGCATTGCGGCTCGCGGCATCCACCCGGGGGGCGATCTCACCCAGCAATGGATCAAAGGAGGCATCAAGTGGCTGCAATGCCATGCCTGCGTCGCCATCTTGAAAGGCCTTCAAGCTCTTTGACAGAACTTCCGAGCTTTCTTTAACTTCAGGGAACGCCGCTGCGTTGCCTACCAGGGCCTGTGACACGCTTTTGGCCAAACGCTGTGACTGCATCAACGCCTGACCGCTGGCCGCCACTTGTCGGCTCGTTTTTTCGGTCTCACGCAGCGCAAAGAAGATGGCCGTTGCCAGAACAATCAGGGACACCACCAACAACATGGAGAAGATGCTGCGATGCTGGGCAGCTGTGCGACGGCCCAACAGCGGCACCGTCACCAAATCCGGGTCCGAGTCCGCCTCAAGTTCGGGCTCAGCCAATTCGATTGGCGCCCCCAGGCGGCTATCGCCCGACTGGGCCTCGCGTCGAGGGGCCAGACTGGCGGCGGCCAAATCGGCCAGCTCCTGGTCTGTGGCTTGACTCAGATCAGCGCCTTCCTGCGGCTCTGACTTTGAAAACATCCCTTGAATCCGATCAAGCACGGCCATGGATCACCTTCCAACATATATAGACAAGCCGCAACTCGCGGCCGATAAAACGAACACCCCAAACAACCCAGCGAGCCACGCTACGTGGCCTCGACAAGTCATCCGCTGGCAATATTCAAAAACCCAGCATCGCCGGCCAAGAGCTGCAAATCCAGCTCCTGCCACTCAACCCCTTGGGCATCCACCAACACCCGCCCCAAGAACGCTTGAGCATCTTTGGCGCGCTCTCCCAGCGCACTGAACATGGCGGGATTCTTCAGACCCAATAACCTGTCGACCCACAGAACCGCATTCACTTCAAGTGCTGGGTGCAGACTGATCAGCCTGGACTCGGATGTCACGCGATCCAGGGTCGTCCCTGTCGGCGCCTGAGCGCCAACGCCCGGCAATGCCGCCAAATCGACAACCCCATACAAGCCACCACGCAAAGCGGCCACGCCCAGGTACCAGGGATGGGTATACGGCACCAACTGAACCGGCGCCCAGGAAAAAATCTCACCCGACTGCACCAATGGCAGCAAAAAACGCTGGCCAGACACCTCGACAGCCAGCCAGGAAACACCGGCAGCATCGGTTTTGGCCGCACTGAGTCGGCGAGCCAAGCGGTCTTGTAAATCTCTGAGTGACTGTCGCTGGGCCATTTTTTATATTTGGGTTGGCGGGATCGCGTCAGGCATCAGCCCAATGCCCGAATTTTCGACAACAATTCTTCGGCGTTGACCGGCTTGGTGACGTAATCACGGGCACCCTGGCGCATGCCCCAAACCCGATCGGTCTCCTGATTCTTGCTGGTGCACATGATGATCGGGATGGTGGAAAACTGCGGATCACGGGCAATCGCCCGCGTCAACTGAAAACCATTCTGTCCGGGCATCACCACATCCATCAAAATCAGCTCAGGCTTTTCTTCCGCAAGTCGACGAAAGGCTTCTTCAGCGTTCTCAGCGGTTCGCACGCTGTAGCCATTTTTCCCCAAGAGATCGGTCAAGACCATCAACTCGGTCTTGGAATCATCTACCACGAGTACTTTATGAATTGGCATTAGGCTGCTCCAGTGGTCAAGTTGGTACCAAATTGCTGCACCGCTTGCAGCAACTGATCTTTGGTAAAGGGTTTGGTGAGGTACTCCTCGGAGCCCACCATGCGCCCCCGAGCCTTATCGAAAACACCATCTTTCGATGACAGCATCACCACCGGGATGGTGGCAAAGCGCGGGTTTCGCTTGATGATGGCGCATGTCTGATAACCATCCAGCCGCGGCATCAGGATGTCGCAAAACACCAGGTCGGGCTGGTAGTCATTGATTTTGGCCAAGGCATCAAACCCATCCTCGGCCAGCAGAACCTCATGGCCACCTTGCTTGAGAAAGATTTCTGCGCTGCGTCGAATGGTGTTGCTGTCATCAACGACCAGCACTTTCATGGCGGTAGAGGTGCTCACGGTGGTCGAACTCCAGTAAAAAAGGTCAAGTCAAATTGCCGATAGCTGCCAGGTGAACCCTGGCAACAAAGGGGAAGGCCAGGGTCAGAACTGCACCATTTCGAAATCTTCTTTCCGGGCCCCGCATTCAGGGCACGTCCAATTCATGGGCACATCTGCCCACGGTGTCCCGGCGGCAATGCCATGCTCGGGCGCACCTGCAGCTTCGTCGTAAATCCAGCCGCAAATCAGGCACATCCAGGTCTTGGCGTCGGTCATGTTCTCACAAGGCGTTGTCTTAGAATCGGAACATTGTATAGAGGCGGGCATGCTCGCCGGAGCGGCTTACCCTAAGCAACGCCCAACAGATGTCAAACGCACGCCGCTGCGGCAACGGCCCTTCATGTCCGACACCCCCACCACCCCTCCCCTGACACCCTCGATAGAAGACGCTGAACCGTCGCTCCCATGCGTCATGGTCTTCAATGCCAACGACCCCAGCGGCGCTGGCGGGCTCGCCGCCGACCTGAGCGCCATGGGCAGTGCGTCTGCGCACGTGCTCGCCGTGGTCACGGGCACCTATGTCCGCGACACCACAGAAATTCACGACCACTTCCCGTTTGATGACGAAGCGGTGACCGACCAGGCGCGCTGTGCACTGGAAGACATGCCGGTGCAGGCATTCAAAGTTGGGTTTGTAGGCAGCGCCGAGAACCTGAGCGCCATCGCAGCCATCGCCACCGACTACACAGAAATTCCGGTCATTACCTACATGCCAGACCTTTCCTGGTGGGATGAGGTCGAGATCGACAACTACCTGGATGCTTGCGCGGAGTTGATGCTGCCGCAAACCACGGTGTTGGTCGGCAACCACAGTACGCTTTGCCGGTGGCTGCTGCCAGACTGGGATGGCGACAAGCCGCCACCGCCAAGAGAGGTGGCCCGTGCGGCTGCTGTGCATGGCGTCCCCTACACGCTGGTCACCGGATTCAACGCGGCCGACCAGTATCTGGAGAGCCACCTTGCCAGCCCGGAAACGGTGCTCGCGACCGCCCGCTATGAACGCTTTGAGGCCACCTTCAGCGGCGCTGGCGACACCTTGTCGGCAGCCCTTTGCGCCTTGATCGCAAATGGCATGGATTTGCAGGCGGCCTGCGCAGAGGCTCTCACCTATCTCGATCAATGCCTTGATGCCGGGTTTCAGCCGGGCATGGGCCATGCCGTGCCCGACCGGATGTTCTGGGCACACTCCGACGACGAAGACGAGGTCGAGCCCAGCAGTAAAAACACCCTGGGAACAGAGGACTTCCCCCTCGACACCACCAAACACTGACCATGGCCTTTGTTTGTCGGTTTTCCTCCGATCACATCCTCCTTGCAACAAAAACCTAGCCTCTGAACACCGTTGCGGTATGCCTGCCTCCTGCAGAGTGGATGCGCAGATCAGGCCCCGCACTTGAACCTGAGAAACGCCATGACCGACCGCAACCAAGAACTCTTCGACCGCGCAAAAGCCCTGATTCCCGGAGGTGTCAACTCCCCTGTGCGCGCCTTCAAGGCCGTAGGCGGAACGCCGCGCTTCGTGCAACGCGCCCAAGGCGCGTACTTCTGGGATGCCAACGGCCAAAAGTACATCGACTACATCGGCTCCTGGGGCCCGATGATCCTGGGTCATGGCCACCCCGCCGTGCTGGAAGCGGTGCAAAAAGCCGCGCTGGAGGGATTCTCTTTCGGCGCACCGACCGAGCGCGAAGTGGAGCTCGCCGAAGAAATCATCAAGCTGGTGCCCAGCATCGACATGGTGCGACTTGTCAGTTCGGGCACCGAAGCAGGCATGAGCGCCATCCGACTGGCGCGTGGCGCCACAGGTCGCAAAAAGATCATCAAGTTTGAAGGCTGCTACCACGGCCATGCCGATGCCCTGCTGGTGAAGGCTGGCTCCGGCCTGGCCACGTTTGGTGCCGCCACCAGCGCTGGCGTGCCGCCCGAGGTGGTTCAACACACCCTGGTTCTGGAGTACAACAACGTTGAACAGATCGAAGCCGCATTCGCCGAACACGGGGCCGACGTGGCCTGCCTGATCATCGAGCCCATCGCCGGCAACATGAACTTCGTGCGCGCCTCGGTGCCCTTCATGAAACGCTGCCGCGAGCTGTGTACCGAACACGGCGCCCTGTTTGCTTTTGACGAAGTGATGACCGGATTCCGCGTGGCCCTGGGCTGTGCACAAAGCGTGTACGCCAAACTGATCCCCGGTTTCGAGCCCGACATGACCATCATGGGCAAAGTCATCGGTGGTGGCATGCCCCTGGCCGCCTTCGGGGCCAAGCGGGCAGTGATGGAGCAGCTCGCGCCTTTGGGGGCGGTCTACCAGGCGGGCACGTTGAGCGGCAACCCGATTGCCACCGCTTGTGGTCTGGCCACGCTGAAAGAAATCCAGAAGCCAGGCTTCTTCGAGGCGCTCTCGGCCACCACACGTTCACTGGTGGACGGCTTGACCGCCGCCGCCAAGGCAGAAGGCGTGCCCTTTTGCGGTGACAGCCAGGGCGGCATGTTCGGCGTGTTCCTTTTTGATGAACTGCCGCAGAACTACGCCAAGGTCATGACCACCGAAAACGCACGTTTCAACAAACTTTTCCACGGCCTGCTGGACCGCGGTGTCTACATCGCACCAGCGCTGTACGAAGCCGGCTTCGTGAGCTCAGCCCACACGGCGCAAGACATCGCCGACACAGTGGCCGCCGCCAAAGAAGTCTTCAAGACCCTGTAAGCAAAAAAGGCACCTCGCCGGGAGCGAGATGCCTTTCATCCGAGGGCGCCGCCGAACCGGCTTCGCCGGGCCGCAAGCGGCGCGGGGGGTCAGTGTCTGAAGTGGCGCACGCCGGTCGTCACCATCACCACGCCGCGCTCATCCGCCGCATCGATCACTTCCTGATCGCGCATGGAGCCACCCGGCTGGATCACGCAGGTCGCGCCTTGGTCGATCACGACATCGAGGCCATCGCGGAAGGGAAAGAAGGCATCGCTGGCGACGGCCGTGCCTTGCAGGGTCAGGTTGGCGTGGCCGGCCTTGATGCTGGCGATGCGCGCCGAATCGAGGCGACTCATCTGCCCCGCGCCCACGCCCATGGTCATGCCGTCTTTGCAGAACACGATGGCATTGGATTTCACGAACTTCGCGACCTTCCAGGCGAACAGCAGGTCTTCCAGTTGTTGCTCGGTGGGCTGCAGCTTGGTGACCACTTTCAGATCGGCGCGGTTCAGCACATGGTTGTCGGCGCTCTGGATCAACATGCCTGAGCCCACGCGCTTGGTATCGCTGGCGTTCAACCCCTTGTCCCAGGCGGTAGCACCGCCCTTTGGTAGGGCAATTTCCAGCACGCGCACATTGGCCTTGGCCTTGAAAATCGCCAGCGCCTCTTCGCTGTAGGCCGGCGCCATCAGCACTTCGACAAACTGCTTGCTCACCGCTTCGGCCGCGGCTTTGTCAACCGGGCGGTTGAACGCGATGATGCCGCCGAAGGCGCTGGTGGGGTCGGTCTGGAAGGCCTTGCTGTAGCTCTCCAGCGCATCTTTGCCCATGGCCACGCCGCAAGGGTTGGCGTGTTTCACGATCACGCAGGCGGGTACGTCAAAACACTTGACACACTCCCAGGCCGCATCGGCATCGGCAATGTTGTTGTAGCTGAGTTCCTTGCCTTGCAACTGCTTGGCCGTGACCAGCGAGCCAGGTGCCGGGTAGAGATCGCGGTAGAACGCGGCTGCCTGGTGCGGGTTTTCGCCATAGCGCAGGTCCTGCAGCTTGATGAAACGGCCGTTGGCCTGGCCCGGGAAGGCGCTCATCTTGGGCACACTCACACCGGCTTCGAACTCGATGCTGGAGAGGTAGTCGCTGATCGCGCCGTCGTACTGGCTGATGCGGTTGAAGGCGGCGACCGACAGCGCGAAGCGCGTCTTGTCGCTCAGTTTGCCGCTGGCCTTCAGTTCATCGATCACGGCAGGGTACTGGGCCGCATCGGTCAATACCGCCACGTCTTTCCAGTTTTTGGCCGCGCTGCGCACCATGGCCGGGCCTCCGATGTCAATGTTTTCGATCGCATCTTCCAGCGTGCAGCCGGGCTTGGCCACGGTGGCCTCAAACGGATACAGGTTGACGATGAGCAAGTCGATGGTGTCGATGCCATGCGTCTTCAACGCCGCCATGTGCTCGGGCACATCGCGGCGCGCGAGCAGACCGCCGTGAACCTTGGGGTGCAACGTTTTCACGCGACCATCGAGCATCTCGGGAAACGCGGTGACCTCGGCCACCTCGGTCACCGGCAATCCTTTTTCCGCGAGCAGCTTGGCGGTGCCGCCGGTAGAGATCAAGGACACCCCCAGGCCGTGCAGGGTTTGAGCGAGTTCAACAATGCCGGTTTTGTCGGAGACGGAGATCAGAGCGCGCATGGGGTCAGCCTAAGAGATGGTGAAAAGAAAAAAATGGGTTGGCGGCACACGACTCACTCAATGAGCCCGTGCTCCAGCAGTTTTTTGCGCAGCGTGTTGCGGTTGAGGCCCAGCCATTGGGCTGCACGCGACTGGTTGTTTTGTGATTGCTGCATGACGACTTCAAGCAAGGGTTTTTCCACCGCTTTGACCAGCATGTCGTGCAGTCCAGCGGGGTCGGTGCCGTTGAGGTCCTGAAAATAGACTTCCAGACTGTCCCGAACGCAGTCATGCAGGTTGTTGTGCTTGCTCATAGAAAACTCTTGGTGCTCCTCGCCGCGCTCATGCTGCCAGCTTCCATTCTTCTGTTTTTGTGAAATCGGTTGGGCCCATGCTGGCCCATTGATCAAAGTGAAACGCCACGGCATCGAGTTGTGCTTCGGCGGTGGTCAAGCCATTGATGCGCTCGCGGAACGCAGCAAATGCGTTCACGGGCAATGGCAGGGAGCGTGCATACCAGCCCAGGTGTTTGCGCGCGCTGCGCACACCGGTGTACTCGCCATACAGGGCGTAATGGTCATGCAGGTGCTCGATCAGCCAGCCCTTGACGTCGACCAAATCAGGGGCAGGCAGGTGCTCGCCGGTAGCCAGAAAATGCGCGATTTCGCGAAAAATCCAGGGGCGGCCCTGGGCTGCGCGGCCAATCATGATGGCGTCGGCACCCGTGCACGCGAGCACATCGCGGGCAGCTTCGGGCGAATCAATGTCGCCGTTGGCCACCACGGGGATGTTCACCCGGCTCTTGATCAGCGCCACGGTGTCATGCTCTGCAAGACCTTTGTAGCCTTGCTCACGTGTGCGGCCATGCACAGTCAGCATTTGCACACCAGCGCTTTCAGCGGCCAGCGCCAGCGTGGGCGCGTTGCGCACATCGGCGCACCAGCCGGTGCGCATTTTCAACGTCACGGGCACACCGTGCGGTGCACAGGCCTTGACCACTGCCTCAACGATGCCAATCGCCAGCGCTTCATCTTGCATCAGAGCCGAACCGGCCCACTTGTTGCACACTTTTTTGGCTGGGCAACCCATGTTGATATCGATGATCTGGGCGCCACGATCGATGTTGTAGCGCGCCGCATCGGCCATCATCTGCGCCTCGGTACCCGCAATCTGCACGGCGATCGGCGCGGCCTCGCCGTCGTGGTTGGCACGGCGCGAGGTCTTCAGGCTGTCTTGCAGGTCGGGGCGGGAAGTCACCATCTCACTCACAGCGTAGCCTGCGCCCAACTGTTTGCACAGTTTGCGGAAGGGCCGGTCTGTCACGCCGGCCATGGGCGCGACGAACAAAGCGTTGGGCAGGGTGTACGGACCCAGTTGCATGAGCGTGTGAGAATCGGACGGCATGGGGATCGGCGCGAAAACGCCAGAGGGATGGGCATTGTATCTGCCTGTTTTTTCAGCAGGTGATATGCGAGCCCCTTTTTTTTTCGAGACAACCCACCTCCTATGCCCGACTGGCTCACTTCCCTGCTGCATTGGCTGGCCATGCCCGAAGCCGGCCTGGGGGCGCTGTTCGTGGTGGCGTTCGTTTCAGCCACCCTGCTGCCCATGGGCTCTGAGGCGGCGCTCTTCGGGCTGCTCAAACTCAACCCCGAGCTCCTGTGGCCGGCCATCGCCGTGGCCACCGTGGGCAATACGCTGGGCGGTGCAGTCTCGTGGTGGATGGGGGCGGTCGCACACAAAGCGGTCGACAAAGCCCGCCACCGCGCCACCGAGTTGCATGCTCTCGCTTGGCTCAAACGTTTTGGCCCCAGGGCCTGTTTGATGTCCTGGTTGCCGTTGATCGGCGATCCGTTGTGTGCCATTGCCGGCTGGTTGAAGTTTCCCTTTTGGCCCTGCGTCGCCTACATGGCCATCGGCAAGCTGCTGCGCTATCTGGTGCTCACCCTTGCGCTGCTGAAGGTGTTCCCTGGGGGACTGCCTTTGTGAGCGTTTGGGGGGAATGGCCCTGATACTCAGACCCTTGTTTCGCCGCAGCGGGGCAAATCAAGCCCCCTATGCCATCAAACACCGCACTTCCCACCGACCCCGCACGCGCTCTTTGGGCCTTGATGGTTGGCAACGTGGTGATCGGTACCGGCGTGATGATGGTGCCCGGCGCGCTCAACGACATCAGCCGCTCGCTGGCGATCTCCATTCCCCAGGCGGGGCAGCTCATCACGGCGGCAGCAATCTTGATGGGCTTGGGTGCGCCGCTGTTCGCCAGCATCGTGGCGGGCTGGGACCGTCGCAAGTTGTTGGCGCTTTCATTGATCTGGTATGGCGTGATGACGGGTATCAGCGCCTTCGCACCCAACTACGAATTGCTGCTGCCCCTGCGCGTGCTCACCGTGATTTCACCCGCCATCTTCACGCCGCAGGCGGCCGCCAGCGTGGGCCTCATGGTCTCGCCCGAGAAGCGCGGGCGCGCCATCACCTTCGTGTTCCTGGGCTGGTCGGTGGCTTCCGTCATGGGCATGCCGCTATCGGCCTGGATAGCAGGCGCATCGAGCTGGCGCTGGGCATTTGCCCTGGTAGCGGTTTCATCATTGATCGTTGCCGCCTGGATCTGGCAGGTAATGCCCACCGGCATCCGTCCGGCCGCACTCACGCGCCGTGCCTGGGGTCAAACGTTGGGATCGTCCGCCATGATGCTGACCCTGAGCGTGACACTGACCTATTCGTTTGGCCAGTTCATTCTGTTTTCCTATTTCGCGCCCTACCTGAACCAGACCATCGGCGCCACCAGCGGCACGATTGCCTTGATGTTTCTGTGGTTCGGGGCGTTTGGTCTGGCCGGTAACCTGGGCCTTTCGCACTGGGTCGACCGCCTTGGCGCCCCGCGAGCCGTGCTCATCACTTTGGCCCTGATCGCTTTGAGCCTGCTGCTGTGGCCGCTGGGACGCCACGGTTTCTGGCCGCAGGCGCTGATCGCCGTACCCTGGGCATTGGGCTGCTTTTCTTCGAACTCAGCCCAGCAGGCCCGGCTGGTTCACCAGTCACCCGAGTTGGCGCCCGCCAGCGTTGCGCTCAACACCTCTGCCATGTACGGCGGCCAAGCCATGGGCGCTGCGTTGGGCGGCCTGCTGATTGCGAATGGCCATTTGCTGCGACTTCACGAAGCAAGCCTGGGAGTGATGCTGGTGGCGATGGCCCTGAGTGTCTGGGCCGCCAAGGTTCAAAACCGCTCGTAGCCGAGGAGGTAGCGCCACTCGCCTTCGGGCAAGCCGGTCAGGCCAATACGGCCCAGGCGCATGCGGTGTATGCCTGTCGCCTGCACACCTGCCCGCTTGCACAGGTGGGGCACCTGCCCTGTCACTGCGCCCTTGATCGCCAGGCGCAGCCGCAGTTCACTCTGCCAGCTGGCTTTCGCATTGGGCATGGCCCAGCCATCGAAGAACACGGTTTTTTGCAGTGACTTGATGATCGCGTCGCGCCGGTCGGCATCGTCTTGCAGACCGGCTTCGCCGCGCACGCGCACCTGCCATTCGTGTTCGATCTGGCTCGATGTATCGGAAATTTTGTGGGCCACGCCCGGGTTCTGCGTGAACACCATCAACCCGCTGTCGCGCGATTCCAGCGGAGCCGCAGGAAACAGCTTGTGGAAATGCATCTTGAGCGGCCGGATGCCCGAACGGTCACCCTTGAACCTGTTGGCCGCAGTGAAGACGCCAGCCGCCCACGCATCGGGGGCCGGTGACGCATCGGGCATGGCCTGGCCCGATGGTTTGTGCCAGATCAGCGTGACCGATTCCAGGCTTTCCAGTTTGGCCTTGGCATCGAGCGTGACCACTTGGGCGTCGTGCACGCGGGCCATCGGCTCTTCCACCACCTGGCCATCCACACGCACCCAGCCACCTGCAATGTAGCTCTCGGCATCGCTGCGCGAGCACGGCAACTGGTTCGCCAGCCGCTTGGCCAGGCGCTGTGGCTCGGGCCGTGCAGCTTGGTTCATGGGTGGGCTTAAGAAGAGAAGAGGAAGTTCATCACGTCGCCATCCTTGACCACGTATTCCTTGCCTTCTGCGCGCATCTTGCCCGCGTCTTTGGCGCCCTGTTCGCCTTTGTAGGTGATGAAGTCGTCAAACGCGATGGTCTGCGCGCGGATGTAGCCCTTCTCGAAATCTGTGTGGATCACGCCAGCGGCCTGCGGACCGGTGTCACCCTTGTGGATGGTCCAGGCACGCACCTCTTTCACACCAGCGGTGAAATAGGTTTGCAAGCCCAACAACTGGTAGGCCGCACGGATCAGGCGGTTCAGGCCCGGCTCGTCCTGGCCCAGCTCCTTGAGGAATTCCATGCGATCGGCATCGTCCATCTCGGACAGCTCGGCTTCGATCTTGGCGCAAATGGCCACCACCGGCGCGTTCTGCTTCTCGGCAAAAGCTTTCAGGCGGTCGAGCATGGGGTTGTTTTCGAAGCCGTCTTCCGACACGTTGGCCACGAACATCGCCGGCTTGGCCGTGATCAGGAAAAACTGTTTGAGCTGAATCAGCTCGTCTTTGCTGAAGTCGATGGTGCGCACCGGCTGGGTATCGTTCAACGCTGTCTGGCACTTTTCCAGAATCGCCACTTGCTTGATCGACTCCTTGTCACCCGAGCGCGCGGTTTTCTGCACGCGGTGCAGCGCCTTTTCCACGGCGGCGAGATCGGCCAGGCAGAGTTCGGTCTGGATCACTTCAATGTCAGCGATCGGGTCAATCTTGTTGGCCACGTGGATCACGTTGTCGTCTTCAAAGCAGCGCACCACGTTGACGATCGCATCGGTTTCGCGGATGTGGGCCAGAAACTTGTTGCCCAGGCCTTCACCGGTGCTCGCACCGGCCACCAGACCAGCGATATCCACGAACTCAACAATGGCCGGCACCACACGCTCGGGCTCAACGATGGCAGCCAGATGGGTCAGGCGTGTATCGGGGACTTCCACCACACCCGTATTGGGTTCGATGGTGCAGAAAGGGTAGTTTTCGGCCGCGATGCCCGCTTTGGTCAGCGCGTTGAAAAGGGTGGACTTGCCGACGTTGGGCAAGCCAACGATGCCGCATTGGAGACTCATGAAATACCTCGAAGAACAGCCTTCAAGTGTATTCGATGGTGCCGGGACACCCCGGCAACCCCAATGCCGCAGGCTGCACACCGCCTGAAATTTGCCCGACGACACACCGCACCAAGGGTCTGGGGAGACATGCCAACCCGTGGGGCTCTCTAGGTGAAAGCCCCTAGATGTGTTGATGTGTTGATGTGATCTACTCATCATACCAGTTGACGAAAACCCCTTTCTCTCCCGATCGTCGACGGCACTTAATGGAGTCACCACAATGAATTTACCCACCATCGCTTTGTTCGGTGCGGGCGGCAAGATGGGGGCGCGCCTGGCGCGCAACCTGCAGCGCAGCGACTACGTCGTGCGCCATGTAGAGGTCAGTGAAGTTGGGCAAAAACGCCTGAAAGACGAGCTGGGCATCACCTGCGTCGATGTGGACACTGCGCTGGCCGGCGTGGACGCGGTCATCCTCGCCGTGCCCGATACCGTGATCGGCAAGATTGCGGCCTCGATTTCGCCCAAGCTGAAAGCCGGCGTCATGGTCATCACTCTCGACGCTGCTGCGCCATTCGCGGGCCACCTGCCCGACCGGCCAGACCTGACCTATTTCGTCACCCACCCCTGCCACCCGTCCATCTTCAACTACGAAGAAGGTGACGAAGCCCGCCGAGACCACTTCGGTGGTCTGGCCGCCCCGCAGTCCATCGTCAACTCGTTGATGCAAGGGCCGGCAGACCAATACGACATCGGCGAAGCCATCGCACGCACGATCTACGCGCCCATACTGCGCTCCTACCCCATGACAGTGGAGCAGATGGCCTTGCTGGAACCAGGCCTGTCCGAAACCGTATGCGCCACATTGCTCGCGGTGATGCGCGACGGCATGGACGAAGTGGTCAAGCGCGGTGTGCCCAAAGAAGCCGCTCGCGATTTCCTGCTGGGCCACATGAACATTCTGGCCGCCGTGATCTTTGAAGAGATTCCTGGCGCCTTCTCCGATGCCTGCAACAAGGCCATCGAGTTCGGAAAACCCCGATTGATGCGAGACGACTGGCTGGATATCTTCAAGCCTGCCGAAATCGCCGACAGCATTAAGCGTATTACCTGATTCGACACGCTTATTCGAGGCGGAAACCGTCCGCCACCATCCCTTGGCAAGAAAAGAAAGTAGAGGCAAACATGTTCCCTTCCCGCAAACTCCTGGCCGCGATTCCGGCTGCATTGGTTCTGAGCTTTGGCGTCGCTTCGACCGCCAGCGCCAAGGACCTGATCGCCATCATCACGCCGTCCCACGACAATCCGTTCTTCAAGGCCGAAGCCGTGGGCGCCGAGGCGCGTGCGAAGGCATTGGGCTATGACACCCTGGTGCTGGTCCACGACGACGACGCAAACAAGCAGAACCAATTGTTTGATACCGCCATCGCCCGCAAAGCCAAGGCCATCATTCTGGACAACGCCGGCTCGGAAGCATCGGTTTCTGCGGTGAAGAAAGCCAAGGATGCGGGGATTCCGTCGTTCCTGATCGATCGCGAGATCAACACCACCGGCATCGCTGTGAGCCAGATCGTGTCGAACAACTACCAGGGCGCCCAGCTCGGTGCTGAAGAGTTCGTGAAGCTCATGAAGGAAAAAGGCAAGTACGTCGAGCTGGTGGGCCGCGAAGCCGACATCAACGCCGGTGTGCGTTCCAAGGGTTACCACGACGTGATCGACAAGTACAAAGGTCTGGAAATGGTCGCACGCCAGTCGGCCAACTGGAGCCAGCCTGAAGCCTTCAAGATCATGGAGAGCATTCTTCAGGCCAACCCCGACATCAAGGGTGTGATTTCCGGCAACGACACCATGGCCATGGGTGCCTGGGCCGCATTGGTTGCTGCCAAGCGAACCGATGTGATCGTGGTGGGCTTCGACGGCAGCAACGACGTGCGCGACTCGATCAAGAAGGGTGGCATCAAGGCCACCGTGTTGCAGCCGGCCTACCGCCAGGCCGAAGTGGCCGTTGAGCAGGCCGACAAGTTCCTCAAGACAGGTTCAACCGGTCTGCCTGAAAAGCAGCTGATGGACTGCGTACTGATCAACAGCAAAAACGCTGGCAAGCTGGAAACCTTCACGCTCGCCAAATAAGCAGGGGCATGCCGCCGAACAGATCACCTGTTCGGCGGCATCGATACGACCCACTGTCGGCACAATTTCTTCACTGGCCTAAAGCGCCCAGCGGCATGTACTCCACCAAGTTGATTCGAAATACGCCTGTCACCCTGCTTCTGGGTGCAATGGGCCTGATGCTGAGCGGTTGCAAGATCGAGCACAGAACAGAGGCCGAGAAGAAAGCGGCAACCTCGGTAGCGGGCAGCTTCGAAAACGCGTCCTTTGACCCCAAGGCTGAAGTTCAGGCCATGTGGGAAAGCAAGGTATTGCCTGCCATCGACAAGATGGCCGTCGACTACCCCACGCTCAAGGCGGCGATGGAACAAAACATGGATGAGGCCGGCGCCCAGCATGGGTACCGTGAAAAAGGCGAGAGCGGACCATGGAACATGGCCGTTCGAGCCGCCGGCGTGGTGGTGGCAGCGGAGACCGAACTCAGTGCAGGTACCGCAGACATTGACGTCGATGGCGATGGCAAGGCAGATCTGCAAGTCCAGATCGGGCCCGTGATCCGCGCCACAGCCATCCGTGACACCTTGCCGTTCATCTCGTTCACCAACTACACCAATCAGATTGATTTTGCCCAGCTTGCCAACGCGCTCAACGACCGAGCCTATGAAGCGGGCCTCAAAGACGTGGACCGCACCAAGTTGATCGGTCAAAAGGTGGACCTTGTGGGCGTCTTCACCGCCGACAACGGCGAAGACCTGCCAGTTGTAACCGCCACGTCGTTCAAGGTGGTTGGGCCATGACAACGCCACAACCGCATACAGAACACCCTGTGGTCTTGAGGCTGGAAGGTGTCAGCAAAATCTACCCCGGCACCATGGCACTCAAAAGCGTTGACTTCGACCTGCGCGCTGGCGCAGTGAACGTGCTTGTCGGTGAAAATGGCGCAGGCAAATCGACCATGATGAAAATCATTGCCGGTGTCGAGCAGCCCAGCGAAGGGCGCATTTTGCTGGATGGCAAACCCGTGCACCTGGGCAGCACCGAGCAGGCGAGAGCCAACGGCATCGGCATCGTTTTCCAGGAGCTGAACCTGTTCCCCAACATGAGCATCGCCGAAAACCTGTTCATCGGCCGTGAAGTGACCTCACCGTGGGGTGCCATTGAAAGGCAGGTTCACCGCGAAAAGGCCCAGGAATTGCTTCGCGAACTCGAACACGATCTGGATCCTGACCTGCTGGTCGGCGAGTTGCGCATCGGCCAGCAGCAGATCATCGAAATCGCCAAAGCCATGGCGCAAAACGCGCGCATCCTGATCCTCGACGAGCCCACCTCCGCGCTCAGCGCGCCCGAAGTGGAGATTCTGTTTCGCGTCATCAAGGATCTGAAATCGCGTGGCGTCGCAATCGTCTACATCTCGCACCGACTGGAAGAGCTGATCCGCATCGGTGACTACATCACCGTTCTGCGCGATGGGCGCATCACGGGTTCCTCGGTGATGTCCGAGGTCGACGTTCCATGGATCGTGAAGCAGATGGTGGGCGCGAGCACGCGCAACTTCGCACGCTCGGATGACCACGCCTTTGGTGACACCTTGCTGGAAGTCAGCAACGTCTTCTTGCCCCGCTCCGGTGCGCCAGGCTACCTGGTGGACGACATGAGCCTGACCCTGCGCGCAGGAGAAATCGTGGGCATCTATGGACTGATGGGCGCCGGGCGCACCGAACTCTTCGAGTGCATCTTCGGCTGCCATCCCGATCGCGCACGAGGCAGCGTCAAGCTGCTGGGCCAGGAGCTGATAGGCAAGGATGTGACCGCCTGCATCAACACCGGTCTGGCCCTGATTCCCGAAGACCGCAAGGCCGACGGTCTGGTGCATTCCATGTCAATTTCGGAGAACCTGACGCTGGCCAACCTGTGGCGCATGGCCAGGCGGTGGCACCTCAGCCCCAAGGTGGAAGGCTCAGAAACCCAACGCTTCATCCAATCGTTGTCCATCAAAGCCAAGCGACCGGAACTCGAAATCGGATCGCTCTCGGGCGGCAACCAGCAAAAGGTGGTGATCGGCCGCGCGCTGATGACCGACCCCAAGGTATTGCTGATGGACGAACCCAGCCGGGGAATCGATATCGGCGCCAAGGCCGACGTGTTCAAGGTCATGCGCGATCTTGCCAAAGCGGGCTTGGGCATTCTTTTTGTCACCTCCGATCTGGAAGAAGTCATGGCTTTGTCCGACCGAATCGTCGTCATGTCCAACGGCCGTCTCGCCGCCCAATTTGGTTTGGGTGAAGCCACCGAAGACGCGGTCGTTCTGGCCTCCAACAGCGGCCAGTTGCTGGCCGCCTGAACCAACCCATTCAGCACAAATCACCATGACCGCCACCGCCATCCACCCCTCCCCGTCGCCAGCGACTTCCTCCGGCGACAGTGCCTTGCTGCTGATCCTGAGATTGCGCACTTTCATCGCGCTGTTTCTGGTCGCGGGCTTTTTTGCCTTCATGGCGCCCAATTTCGTCAGCGCTGCCAACGCGCTGATCATGTCCAAGCACGTGGCCCTCAACGCCCTGCTGGCCATTGGCATGACCTACGTCATCGTGAGTGGCGGCATCGACCTCTCGGTGGGTTCGATCGTGGGCCTCACCGGCATGGTCGCAGGCGGCTTGATCCTGCACGGGCTCTCGGTGGGCGACTACGTGATCTACTTCAACGTCTTTGAAATCATCCTGATTTCGTTGGGCGTGGGCGTATTGGTGGGGGCCATCAACGGTGTGCTGATCACCGTGTTGAACGTGGCGCCCTTCATCGCCACCCTGGGAACGCTGTATGTGGCCCGCGGCATCGCCTTGCTGTCCTCCAATGGCGCCACATTTCCCAACCTGGAAGGCGCGGCGGAACACGGCACAACCGGCTTCCCGCTGATCGGCACCCTGAACTTTCTGGGCATTCCACTGGTGATCTGGCTGTTGATCGCGGTGGGCGTGGGCGCGGCCTATCTCGGTGCCCGCACTCCCCTGGGTCGCCACATTTACGCCGTGGGCGGCAACGAGCGCGCCGCCATGCTCTCGGGTGTGAAAGTCAAGCAGATCAAGTTTTTTGTCTACATGTTCTCCGGCCTGTGCGCATCCATCGTTGGCCTGGTCATTTCCTCCGAACTGGTGGCCTCCCACCCGATGACGGGCGAAACCTTTGAACTCAACGCCATCGCAGCAGCCGTCCTGGGCGGCACCTCGATGACGGGTGGCCGCGGCAAGATCGGCGGCACCATCATCGGCGCATTTGTGATCGGCATCCTTTCCGACGGCCTGGTGATGATGGGTGTGAGCTCGTTCTGGCAAACGGTGATCAAGGGCCTGGTCATCATTGCGGCTGTGGTGGTCGACCAGTTCCAGCAGCGCATGCAACAGCGCATGGCCTTGCAAATGCGTGCAGAGGCGTGATCATGGGCAACCCTGTGAAAACCCGCAAGGGTGCACTCATCGGATGTGGTTTCTTTTCAAAGAACCATTTGCACGCATGGCAACAACTGGAAGGGGTCGAGATCGTGGCCCTGTGCGATGCGAATGCACAACGTCTTCAAGAGGCCTCCACCGAGTTTGGCATCACCAAGGTTTACGCCTCGGCTGAGGATCTGTTGGCCAGGGAAGCGCTGGATTTTGTCGATATCGCCACCACGGCAGCCAGCCACCGCAGCCTGGTCGAAATGGCTGCGCGCCACGGCGTTCCCTGCATTTGCCAGAAGCCGTTCGCCAACACGCTGGACGATGCCGTGGCCATGATTCAAGCCTGCCGCAAGGCGGGTGTGCCGTTGATGGTGCATGAGAACTTCCGCTGGCAGAGCTCGATCCAGGCGGTGCGCAAAGCGCTGGACGAAGACCACATCGGCCAGCCCTTCTGGGGACGCGTGAGCTTTCGTTCGGCCTACGACGTGTTTTCCGGCCAGCCCTACCTGGCCACCGAAGACCGCTTCATCCTGCAGGATCTGGGCATTCACATCATCGATATCGCCCGTTTCCTGTTTGGCGAAGTGGCCACCATGAGCGCCAGCGCCACACGCATCAACCCGAAGATCCGTGGCGAAGATGTGGCCACCCTGCTGATGAAACACACCAGCGGCCTCACCAGCGTGGTGGACTGCAGCTACGCCACGGCCAACACCCGGGAGCTGTTTCCGCAAACGCTGATCGAGATCGATGGCGCTCTGGGCACCCTGCGTCTGGGCGCCGACTACCAGCTCACCATCCATGTCAAGGGCGGCGCCACCCAAGTGGTTGACTGCGCGCCGCCGCTGCACGACTGGGCGCAACGCCCCTGGCACAACATCCAGGACAGCGTGCTCAACATCCAGGCCCATTGGCTGCAGTGCCTGACCGATGCCCGTGAACCCCAGACCTCGGGAGTCGACAACCTCAACACCCTCGTGCTGGTGGAAAAGGCGTACGAATCGGCAGCGCACCAGCAGACCACCATCGACATCCAGAAAGCGACACCACCATGCTGAAAGGCCTTCCCTCCTGGATGTCGGCTGATCTGCTGTGGGTGATGGCGGCCATGGGCCATGGCGATCGCCTGGCGGTGGTGGACCGCAACTACCCGGCGTTCGCCACCGCGAAACGCACCACCAGCGGCCGGCATGTTGAGCTCAACGGCACCGATGTGGTGGAAGCGGTTCGAGGCATTCTTGCGTTGTTCCCCCTGGACTCTTTCGTCGCATACCCATTGAACTGCATGGATCCGGTGGACCAGTCGGGGGTGTTGTTGCCGGTGCAGTCTGAGGTGCTGTCGGTCTGCGAGCGGGCTGAAGACAGACCTGTGCCCATGCTGCCACTGGAACGATTCGATTTCTATGAAGCCGCCAAAGAGTGCTTTGCGGTGGTTCACACCACCGAGTCTCGCCCTTATGGCTGCTTTCTGTTGACCAAAGGCGTGGTGTTTGACAAGTGAACCGGGCAACTCAGGCAAGCAGGTTCCTTTTGGTCAGTTCAAATGTCCGTGCCTCTTTGTTGAAGGCCCGTAAACTTGAGTTTTTCGGCCCGCTTCTCGGAAGACCCTCATGTCATCAGGACCCATTCAACGTCGAAAGCTCTATCAGGAAGTTCAGGACAGGCTGCTGGACCGCATCCGCAGTGGCGAAATACCGTCGGGAGAGCAGTTGCCCTCCGAACGCGACCTCATGGACGAATACCAGGTTGGTCGGCCAGCCATACGGGAGGCGCTTCAAGCTCTGGAGCGCTCAGGCATCGTGTCCATCAGCCACGGTGAGCGCGCGCGCGTTGCCGTGCCCACGGCCGAATCGCTGGTGGAACAGATCACCAGCGGAGCGCAACACCTGCTGCGCTCCGATCCCGGTTCGCTGGAACACCTGAAAGAGGTGCGCGTGTTTCTGGAGTGCGGCATGGCCCGCATGGCCGCCGAGCGATCCGACCCCGCCAGCATGAAGCTGCTGCGCCAGCGCTTGGCCGAGCACCACCAGTTGACCGAATCGCCACAGCATTTTGTGGAAGGCGACATGGGCTTTCACACCCAGATAGCGGTCATGAGCGGCAATCCCATTTTTCCGGTGATCCTGGAAGCCATGCTGCGCTGGTTGGGTGAGTACTACCAGTCGCTGGTGCGCGCGCCTGGCGCTGAAGAGCTCACCCTGGCCGAACACGATCGCATTGTGGAGGCCATCGAGTCGCACGACGCCACCGGCGCCGAGCGGGCGATGCGGGAACACCTGACCCGCGCCAACGCGCTGTACCAGCGCCTGGTGCGGCCCGAGGGCGAGACGGAGGCCGAAATCGGCTGATTCACCGTGAGCGCCAACGATGTCCCCCGACCCACCGGATCCGATACCAAGGCCGTTGATGCCTTGCGCATTTGGGGGACCCTTCAGCCGGCGGCGCCCAGCCGGGTGCTGACGGCAGGCGACCTGAGCTGCGAGTGGAGCGAAGGCAGTGTGCGCAACCTGCGTTGGCGCGGCGTGGAAGTGATCAGAGGTATTGCCTACCTGCTGCGTGACACGTCATGGGGCACGGCGCCCTGCAAGGTGGATGGCTTTGAGGTCGACCAGACTCCCGACCAGTTTGTTGCGCATTTTGTTTTGACGATGCAGCTGGGCGAAGGCACGCTGCGGGCCAGCGCCTCCGTGCGTGGTGATGCCAGCGGCCACTTCGAATTCAAAGTGGATGCCGTGACCGACCTGGCCATGTCGACCAACCGCTGTGGTCTGGTGGTACTCCACCCGGCTGCTGCGGCCAATGCGCCGCTCGACATCGAGCACACCGATGGCGCCATCGAGACCTCTTGCTTTCCGGCACACATCAGCCCGGGCCAGGTCGCCTTCAACATTCGGCGCCTGCGCCATGAGCCCCTGCCAGGGCTCAGCGTGGACTGCCGGCTGGAAGCCGAGTTGCCACACGACCCCTTGGGCAAGTTCGAGATGGAAGACCAGCGCAACTGGTCGGATGCCTCTTTCAAAACCTACGTGGCTTCGTTGCTGGACCCCTGGCCCTATGCACTGGAAGCACATAGACACTACGTTCAGCAGGTATCGGTGTCGGTGGTCGATTCAAGAGTGGTCGATCAACCTGGCGATCAGACTTCGACCAGACTGCCGCGCGTGGTCATGGGCAGTGCGACCGGGCACCGCATGGCTGCGATTGGCCTCGGTGTTCCGCTGCACCTTCATCGCATGACCCCTGCCGAAAACAGGGCGGTCTTGACCTTGAAGCCGGTTTGGCTGGTGGCCGAAGCAGATGCTTCGCAAGCCTCCGAACTGCAGACCCAACTGGCGGCGCTGTACAGACTGGCGCAGGCTTGCAAGGCGCTTGTGCAACTGGACGTGATCTGCCCGACGGATGAGAAGCCCGAAGTGATTGCGGCCCGTGTGGTGGTGGCTTGCCAGCTCGCCGGACTGGAGCCAGCCGCTGTTCGTGCCTGCCCTGCGCCGTATTTGAAAAGCTACCAGCCTTCTGACCACTGGCCAGAGGGGCCAGGGCTCGACGCTTACGCAACGGCTTTTGCCGAAGCGTTTCCACACGCCAGCGTGGGTGGCGGCATGCTGACCTACTTCACCGAGCTCAACCGCAAGCGCCAGGCACCCGCTTCGCTCGATTTCATCGGCCACACCACGACGCCCCTGGTACACGCTGCCGACGATGTTTCCGTGATGCAGACCCACGAAGCCCTGGCCAGCATCACCGCCAGCGTGCGCGCCATCTGGCCCGACCTGGCTTACCGCCTTGGCCCCGTGACCATCGGCATGCACCGCAACCCCTACGGCGCACACACGGCCGAGAACCCCGCGCGCCAGCGCGTGGCGATGGCGCCCGACGACCCGCGCCACCAGGCGGCTTTCGGCGCAGCATGGCTGGTGGGCTACGCGGCGTCCGTGCAGCAGGCGGGCATCGAGGTGCTGAGTTTTCTGCATACCCACGGCGTCAGCGGCCCGACACTGCGCGAAGACATGCCGCGCTGGGAGCCCGGTGCCTGCGTGCCCGCCTGGCGCGTGCTGCATCAGCTGGTGCGAGCCTCTGGCTGCTGTTTGCACGGGTTGAGCGGCTTGCCCGACCAGGTGGCTGGCCTGGCCTGGGTATCGACCAAAGGAACCCGTCACCTGCTGCTGGCCAACCTCGGCGCTGAGCCCCTACAAGCAAGCCTTGAGGGCTCCTGGATGGTCAGCGACCTCAGCACACCTTGTCCCGCGCAGACCCCCGATCCCGCCAGCCAGCCCAAAACGCTGACCACCGGCGTACTCCATTTTTCAGCCTACCAAGTTCTGTCACTGACACAGTGAACGCCACACACACGCTTCCCTTTTTTTGCCCTATCTGGTCTGATGACGATGCCAATTAACACGAACGCTTCACCCCGCCCCAGCACCACCGATGGCCGCATCCGCGCCACCTACTGGGTTGAAACCCCCTTTCCGCTGGAGGCGGCGGTCGCCGTGCTGGCGGGCGAACAGTCCTGTGGAACCTTCGCGCGGCTGCCCGGCGAAACCGATCAACTGCGCGAAGCGGCAGGCGCCGTCGTCGAGCGGATCACACCGCTCGACATGGCCGATTCGCCATCACTGCCAATCCGCCCGCTGCCCTCGAAACTGGGCGCAAACCCCACATTTCAGCGCGCAGAGATCGAGGTCTCGTGGCCTTTCGACAACCTGGGCGCTTCACTGCCCAACCTGCTGGCCACTGTGGCCGGCAACCTGTTTGAACTGCGGGAAATCTCGGGGCTGCGCTTGCTCGACCTGCAATTGCCACCCAGCTTTGCCCAGCGTTACCAAGGCCCTCAATTCGGCATTCAAGGCACCCGAAAACTGCTGGGCATCGAGGGCCGCCCCTTGATCGGCACCATCATCAAGCCCAGCGTGGGCCTGAACCCGAAAGAAACGGCAGCGCTGGTGAAGCAACTGGTGGACGCTGGCATCGACTTCATCAAGGACGACGAACTCCAGGCCAACGGCCCGCACAGCCCGCTGCGTGCCCGTGTCGATGCGATCATGCCGGTGCTGAAAGAGCACGAACAGCGCACCGGCCGCAAGGTGATGTACGCCTTCAACATCACCGACGAGCTCGATGTGATGCTGCAGAACCACGACTACGTACAAGCCGCCGGCGGCAACTGCATCATGGTGACCGTGGCCGCCGTCGGCTTGCCGGCCCTGGTCTGGCTGCGCAAGCACAGCCAGCTCGCTATCCACGGCCACCGCGCGGGCTGGGGCATGCTCAGCCGCTCACCTTACATCGGCATGGACTACCGCGCCTACCAGCAGTTCTGGCGGCTGGCCGGGGTGGACCACCTGCATGTCAACGGCCTGCGCAACAAGTTCAGCGAAGACGACGCCTCGGTGATCCGCTCGGCCCAGGCTTGCGTGCGGCCCATGTTCGATGCGCCGACGCCCGGCTGCGAAGTGATGCCGGTGTTTTCTTCCGGTCAGACCGCCGAGCAGGTGGCCGACACTTACAAAGCACTGGGCAGCACCGATCTCATTTACTGCTGCGGCGGCGGCATCATGGCCCACCCAGGCGGCGTGCCCGGTGGGGTGCTGAGCTTGCGCGAAGCCTGGGAAGCGGCGGTGCAAGGGGCCGATCTCGACACCTACGCCCAGAGCCATCCCGCGTTGGCCCAAGCCATCGCCGCCTTTCGAGCCTGACCCATGAGCCAAAAAAATCTCCTGCTGAGCTACTACGGCGACGACCTCACCGGCTCCACCGACGCCATGGAGGCGCTCACCCTGGCCGGCGTTCGCACCGCCCTGTTTCTGCGACCTGCCACAGACGCGCAACTCGACACGCTGACCCGTGAAGGTCCCTTGCAGGCGATCGGCCTGGCCGGTACCAGCCGCAGCGAGACGCCCGCATGGATGGATCAGCACCTGCCGCCGGCCTTCGACTGGCTCAGGCGCCAGGGCGCGGCAATCTGCCACTACAAGGTGTGCTCCACGTTTGACAGCGCCCCCCAGGTGGGCAACATCGGGCGCGCCCTGGAAATCGGTGCCGCCACCTTTGAACAAGCCGTGGTGCCCATCGTCGTCGGCGTGCCGCAACTGCGCCGCTACACCGTGTTCGGCAACCTCTTCGCCACGATCGCTGGCGAAACCTACCGCATCGACCGCCATCCGGTGATGAGCCGCCACCCCGTCACACCCATGCACGAGGCAGACCTGCGCTTGCATCTGGCGGCGCAAACCACCGCGCCTGTGGGCCTGGTCGACGGGTTGACCCTGCAATCGCCCGACGCCGATGCGGCGGTCGACCATGGCATGCGCAGCGACGGAGCCCCTGTGCGCGCACTGCTGCTCGACGTGGCCGATCCCATCACCCAGACCCTCGTGGGACAACAACTCTGGCGCCACCGCCGGGACAACACCGGCCTGTTCACCGTCGGCTCATCCGGCATCGAATACGCACTGGTCAAAGCCTGGCAGGCATGTGGCATGCTGACCGGCGACGTAACAGCGTTCAGGGACGTGGGCGCCGTGGACCGCATCGCCGTGGTGTCGGGCAGTTGCTCGGCGATCACCGCGCAGCAGATTCGCCACGCCGGGGAACAGGGATTTGCCCTGATCGCGGTGAACGCTGCGCGCCTTGCTTCGCATTCCCGGGGCGATGCCGAGCAGGCTACGGTGTTGTCCCAAGCCTGCGCCGCGCTGGACGCCGGATGCAGTGTCATCGCCTACACGGCACTCGGGCCAGACACGGCGGCCGAACGTTTCGACGATGCCGAGCCACACGCCATCGGCCAAAGGTTGGGCCGTCTGTTGCGCGAAATGGTGGAGCACGGTGGTTTGAAGCGCGCCGTGGTCGCAGGCGGCGACACCTCCAGCCACGCCTTGCGCGAGCTCGACGTGTTCGCGCTGACGGTCGCCATGTCTTTGCCGCGCACCCCAGGATCACCGCTGTGTTTCGCCCACAGCGAAAACCCGGCGTTGAACGGCACACAGGTGGCCCTCAAAGGCGGACAAATCGGTGCCATCGACTATTTTGAGGCGATAAGGGATGGTCGTCCCTGACTCCTGGCGATGCCACCTCGGCGCAAATTCAGCAGCGAGCACCGCGCCCGTGCTTCCAGCAACCAATGCCTGAATGACCATGCCGCCATCCATCGCCGCCTTGGCCAACCGTTGGCAGCCGATGCCGGGTGGAAAAGGCCTCAACCAGACGGGGGCCAGCGCCCGGGCCAGTGTGCCAAACCACATGCTAGGTGCCACCTGCCGCGATGACTTTGCGGCACCCTTGGTGGACCATCTGTGCAACAGCAGATCGAGACCAGCGGTGCCAAGCAGGGAACCGGTGCACGCTCCGGCATGTGCGTGGTCACCCCCGGACCGTGCGGTGTGGCATGGAGCACCACTGAAAGAGCCTTCAGGCAGCCAGCGAACAAAACGGTACAGGTGATATCAACCCTGGGCGCGGGCGACACCTTTGCAGGGCATCTCTGTTCACCGCCCTGGTCTCGGGCCACAACCTGGACACCGCCGTTGCATTGGCCAGCGAAGCCGCGGCCACCACCGTCAGCACACCAAGATAGCGCCGGTCCTCACAGGCTGCTTTTGCCTTCAGCACACCTGGGTAACCTCTCAAAAGCAGGCGGGTGTGCAGACGCCGACTCAGCGGACTCAGGCGCCATGAATCAACCCGGGGAAATCGCTGATCACCCCTTGCGACTTTTGCCTGGCCCAGCGTTTCAGCCAGTCTGAGAGGTGCATGGCAAACCCTTCTGCAGCAGGTGTCGCCTGTCGAACCTTGGAGCGGTAAAGGCAGACCTTCCGAATCACCTCGGGCTCGACCACCCGCTTCATCACAAGGCCAAACGGGTGCGCCATGACACCCACATATGCAGGCGCCAAAGTCGCGGCAAGCCCTTGCGAGGCAATGCCCATGGCGGTGGAGATGTTGTCAACCACATGCACCGGCATGATGCGTGTGCCCTCCGGTGCATTCCGGTGCATCAAAGACACACTGATTTCATGATCACGCCCGGCCGCCACCAAGGCGTGTTCGCGCAAGTCTTCCCAGCGCACTTTTCGTTTCTTTGCCAGAGGATGGCTCGCTGCGCACCATAGCACCCAGGGGCTGTCAAACAGTGGCTCGCTCAACACGTCTGCACTCACCGGGCGATCGGGGCCAACCGCCAGATCCACATCGCCAGTCACCACCGCATCGATCAAGCTGTCGACCGGCAAATCGCGAATCCGTACCGCAATTTTGGGTCGTTTCGCCGCAAAATCGCGCATGGCCGCGGGCACCACGGCACTGGCCAAGACCAAAGGTGCCCCGATGCGCACAACGCCGGCCGCGCGGTTGCGCACATCGTCGGCAACGCTGTCGGCGCGGTTCAGCTGGTGCAATACCGATTGCGCCGAGGCCAGAAAATCCCGCCCCCCGCTGGAGAGCGCCACCCGACGGGTGGTTCGGTCAAACAGGCGGAAACCGAGCAAGGTTTCCAGTTCAGCCACCAACTGGCTCACGGCCTGGGCAGTCAGGCCCATGCGCTCGGCACTGGCGCCGAAATTGAGCAGCTCGGCCACGGTGACAAAGGCTTCGAACTGGCGCAGGGTGTATCGGATCAAGGACATGGTTTCGATTATCAATCACAGCTTGTTGATTGATCAATATCAATTGCTTGTTTCTTGCTGCCTTGCTTTAAATAATGGCCAGTTACATATCAGTGCGCCGGATGCAGGTGCCAACGGAGACACAGCATGCTCGAACCCGCGCTTCACGCCGCCCTGGCGCGTGAGCTTCATGAATCGGAACAATCCCGCCAGCAGATCACCCACTTCTCGAAACGCCATCCATCGATGACGATCGAAGACAGTTACGCGATTCAGCGCGAGTGGATGAAGATCAAGCAGGGCGAGGGGCGCCGCGCCATTGGCCACAAGATCGGCCTCACCTCGCGCGCCATGCAATTGGCCTCGCAGATCACCGAGCCCGATTTCGGCTTGCTGCTCGACGACATGTTGCTGCGTGATGGCGGTGAAATCGAAGCGGCGCGCTTCATCGTTCCCCGTCTGGAGGTGGAGTTCGCTTTCATTCTTGCCAAGCCACTCAAAGGGCCGGGTGTGACGCTGTTCGATGTGCTCAACGCAACCGACTACGTGGTGCCTGCGCTGGAACTGATCGATGCGCGCATCGAACAATTCGACCGCGACACCCAAGCGCCACGCAAGGTGCTCGACACCATTGCCGACAACGCGGCCAACGGCGGCATCGTGCTTGGCGGGCGCCCTTCGCGGGTGGATGCCGTGGACTGGCGCTGGGCCGGCGCCTTGCTTTACAAAAACGGTGTGATCGAGGAATCGGGTCTGGGCGCTGCGGTGCTCAACCACCCGGGCAATGGCGTGGTCTGGCTGGCCAACAAGCTTGCCGCTTACGACGAAGGCCTGGCGGCAGGCGAAATCGTGCTCGGTGGTTCGTTCACCCGCCCGGTGCCCTGCTCGGCCGGCGACGTGTTCCACGCCGACTACGGCCCACTGGGCTCCATCTCGGTGCAATTCGTATGAACCCGATGGAAAACCCAAACACCCAAAACAACTTCAAACGAAGCCTTGCTGTCGAGGGCGCCCAAATTGGTCTCTGGCTGGGGCTGGCCGATCCATACACTGCCGAGCTGTGCGCCACAGCCGGTTTTGACTGGTTGCTGATCGACGGCGAACACGGCCCCAACGATTTGCGCTCCATGCTGAGCGCACTGCAGGCCATTGCACCCTATCCGTCGCACCCGGTCGTGCGCATTCCCAACGGCGATGCCGCCCTGATCAAACAGGTGCTGGAAATCGGCGCCACAACCTTGCTGGTGCCCATGGTGGAAAACGCAGACGAAGCGCAGGCGCTGGTGAGCGCCATGCGCTACCCACCGGCAGGCGTGCGCGGCGTGGGCAGTGGCCTCGCGCGCTCTTCGCGCTGGGGTGCGCAAGTGGACTACCTGCACCATGCCAATGACCAGGTCTGCCTGCTGGTTCAGGTGGAAACAGCCAATGCGCTGGCACAGATCGATGCGATCGCCGCAGTCGAAGGGGTTGATGGCGTCTTCATCGGACCGGCCGACCTGTCGGCGTCCATGGGCCACCTCGGCAACCCTGGCCACCCCGACGTGCGCGCCGCCATCGAGCATGCAATAACGCGCATCCTGGCCGCCGGCAAAGCGCCGGGCATTCTGGCCACAGACGAGAAACTGGCACACCACTACATCGGTCTGGGTGCGCGCTTTGTGGCCGTCGGCGTTGACGCCACCTTGCTGGCGCAAACCACCCGCGCGCTGGCCCGGCGCTTCAAGACCGCTGCAACGCCAACCGTTGGTACCAGCGACTACTGAGGCACATCCATGGATCTCAATACCCTGCGCAACAGCTTTTTGGGGCGCCTGCTGACCGAACCCGCCGACATGGCGGCCTTTCTCACCGACTGGCGAGGCAAGTGGACCGGACGCGCGATAGCCGTGGCCCAGCCCGACAACACCGAAGGCGTGGCCACCGTGATGCGCTGGTGCCATGCGCACCGGGTGCCGGTGGTGCCGCAGGGTGGCAACACCGGCCTGTCTGGTGGCGCCACCCCCGACACCGACGGGCTCGCGCTGGTTCTGTCGCTGACACGGCTGAACAAGGTGCGCCACATCGACCCGGTCAACAACACCATCGAAGTGGACGCCGGCGTCACCTTGCAGCAGGTACAGGAAGCGGCACGCGAAGCCGGGCGTCTGTTTCCGCTCAGCCTGGCCGCTCAAGGCAGCTGCACCATTGGCGGCAACCTGGCCACCAACGCGGGTGGCGTGCAAGTACTGCGGTATGGCAATGCGCGTGCGTTGTGTCTGGGCTTGGAAGTGGTGACCGCGGAAGGCGAGATCTGGGACGGCCAGCGCGGCCTGCGCAAAGACAACACCGGCTACGACCTGCGCGATCTGTATATCGGCAGCGAAGGCACGCTGGGCGTGATCACGCAAGCCGTTCTGCAGCTGTTTCCCCTGCCGGCTTCCCAGGTCGTGGCCTTCGTGGCGGTGCCATCGCCAGCCGCAGCCATCGCCCTCCTGCAATTGGCCCAGGCCCGGCTGGGCTCATCGCTCACCGCCTTCGAGCTGATGAGCGATGCCTGCATTGCTTTGGTGGAAAAACATGTGGATGCCGCACGACTCCCGCTGGCCGAGCGGTCTGACTGGTATGTGCTTCTGGAGGTCAGTGACACCCAGGGCGAATCCGAAGCAGGCGAAGCCATTGAAGGCTTGCTGGAAGCCGGCATGGAGCAAGAGCTCGCCACCGACGCGGCCTTGTCGTCCAGCCTGTCCCAGTTCAAGGCGCTGTGGGCCCTGCGCGAAGACATCTCGGAGTCTCAGGGCGCCGAAGGCAAAACCATCAAGCACGACATTTCATTGCCCATCTCCAACATCGCCGGCTTCGTGACCCAGACCAGCGAAGCCCTGTCCGAGGCGTTCCCCGGCCAGCGGCTGGTGGTGTTCGGCCACCTGGGGGACGGCAACCTGCACTTCAACCTGTCGCCTTCGCCCGACCGTTGTGGCACCGAACACGTGGCCGAGTTTCTCGC
The DNA here is from genome assembly GCF_001761385.1 of Hydrogenophaga crassostreae. Lineage (GTDB taxonomy): Bacteria > Pseudomonadota > Gammaproteobacteria > Burkholderiales > Burkholderiaceae_C > Hydrogenophaga > Hydrogenophaga crassostreae. The sequence goes on from NZ_CP017476.1 coordinate 4,220,619, forward strand.
CCTTGAAGCGCCGATCAACACCCTGGTTCACGATGCCGTGATGGTCCACCAGGGATCCATCTCGGCCGAACACGGTCTGGGCGTGCTGCGGCGCGATGAATCCGCCCGATACAAATCACCTGTCGAGTTGAAGCTGATGCGAGCCATCAAGACCGCGCTCGACCCTTTGAACCTCATGAACCCTGGAAAGCTGCTGCCATGAACACACCCATTGAAATCGCCGGCGCCACCGTCTCGCCTGACCACTTCATCAACGGCAAGCGCGTCGCGTCAGCCGATACCTTCGAACTGCACAGCCCGATCGACCAGGCTCTGCTGGGGCGGATCAGCGAAGGCCGCCCCGAACATGTCGAGGCGGCGATCCAGGCCGCCGAAGCGGCCTTCCCGGCCTGGAGCGCGCTGAGCGCTGCCGAGCGCAAACCCTATCTCGACCGGTTCGCCGAAGAAATCGGCAAACGCGCCGAAACGCTGTGTCAGGTGGAAAGCCGCGACGCGGGTGTGCTGCTCTCTCGGATGCGCCATGGCGTGGTGCCCCGCGCCATGCTCAACATCAGCTGGTTCGCCGAGCACGCGCTCGACCTGCAAAACCGCCCCATCGAAACCGAACAGGCGCAACACCTGGTGCGCCATGCGCCCGCCGGCGTGGTGGTCATCATCACGCCCTGGAATGCGCCGCTGATGCTCTCAACCTGGAAGCTCGGTCCGGCCCTGGCCGCCGGCAACACCTGCATTCTGAAACCACCGGAGTGGGCGCCGCTGTCGTGCTCGCTGCTGGCCGATGCGGCGCAGGCTGCCGGTTTGCCGCCGGGCGTGTTCAACGTCGTGCAAGGCGCTGGCGCGACCACCGGCGCACAGCTGGTGGCCGACCCCCGGCTGGCGCGGGTGTCGTTCACCGGTTCGGTGCCGACCGCCAAGCTCATCGCCCAGGCCGCTGGCGCCAACCTCGTGCCTTGCAGCCTGGAGCTGGGCGGCAAGAGCCCCTTCATCGTGCTGGAAGACGCCGACATTGACAACGCCGCGCGCACCGGTGCCCTGATGTACCGCAATGCAGGCCAGGTCTGCCTCGCCGGCACCCGCTTCCTGGTGCATGAGCGCGTGGCCGAGGCGTTCACCGCGGCCATGAAGGCGCAGGTCGAGCAACTGAAGGTCGGCGATCCGCGCGAAGAATCCACCGAAGTCGGCCCCATCATTCACCCGCGACAGGTCGGGCGCGTGGCCGGCTTCGTTGAGCGCGCGGTCGCCGGTGGCGCCAAGCTGCTCTGGGGCGGTCAGCGCCACGCATTTGGCGCCCAGTATTTCCAGCCCACCATGGTCTCCGGCCTGAAACAAAGCGACGAAATCGTGCAGAACGAGGTCTTCGGCCCTGTGCTGACGCTGCAGACTTTTGCAGACGACGAGCAGCTCATCGCCATGGCCAACGGCACCGATTACGGCCTGGGCGGCGTTTGCTACGGCGAGACCGGGCACGCCACCGCCGTGGCCGAGCGCGTGCGCACCGGCTTCATCTGGATCAACAGCTTTGGCATCCGCGATCTGGCGGCGCCTTTTGGCGGCATCAAGCGCAGCGGCGTCGGTCGTGAAGGCGGTGACTGGAGTTTTGAATTCTTCTGCGATGTGAAAGACATCGTCGTGCCCAAGAAGCCCTTCCGCGCCAGCTTCAGCCAGCGCTGATCGGCCCATCCGATTCGCACGCCACGCGCCCCAACACCACCACAACAGGAGACAAGCCCATGAATTCGAAAATCCCCTTCGGCCGCCGCCAGTTTCTCGCCTCCGGCGCCGCCCTCGGCGCCAGCGCCATCGGCCTGGCCGGCTGCGCGCAAACCCCTGCCATGAAAAACACCGACAGCGCTTCGCCCATTGCCACCGTGGCACAAGGCCAACTGCGCGGTGCCCGCGCCGGGTCCGTCGCCAGCTTCAAACGCGTGCCCTACGCAGCGAACCCCTTTACCGCGGCCAACCGCTTCCAGGCGCCCAAGCCTGCCGCGGCCTGGTCGGGCGAACGCGACGCCAGCGCCTACGGGCCCATGCCGCCGCAGCCATCGCGCGCGCCCGGCGGTGGCATGGCCGGCGAGGCCGATGACCTCACGCTGAACATCTGGGCGCCAACCAACGCGAAAAACGCACCCGTGATGGTGTGGTTCCCGGGCGGTGCTTTCTACCGCGTTGACGCCGCCGAAGGCTGGTACGACGGCAGCGGCTTCGCCGCCCAGGGCATCGTGGTGATCACGGTCAATTACCGCGTGGGCATCGACGGCTTCATGGCCATCGACGGCGCACCGAGCAACCGCGGTCTGCTTGACCAGGTCGCCGCGCTGCAGTGGATCCAGCGCAACATCGCGGCTTTTGGTGGCAACCCCAAAGACGTGACGATCGCGGGCCAGTCGGCTGGCGCACAAAGCGTGATGTTGCTCATGGGCATGCCCATGGCGCAAGGCCTGTTCCAGAAAGCCATTGCCCAGAGCCCGCCGCAAAACAACTTCTCAACCGCCGAAGCGGCCCGCGTGGCCAAAGCCACGGGCGAGATGCTCGGCGTGGCGCCGATGGCGCAGGCGATGGCCGCGGTGTCGCTGCCCGACATGATCACCGGCACCGAAAAGATGATCGGCGACCTGCGCGACCGCGCCAAGTGGGGCCCCATCGGCGGCCAGCCGCCTTTCCTTCCCGTTGTAGACGGCACGGTGTTGACCGAAACGCCTTACGCCGCCTTGCAAAAGAACGCCGGCAAGCTTCCCTTGCTGATCGGTTGCACCGACGAAGAGGCGCGCTTGTACCTCGTTCCTGGCGGCACCATCGACAAGATCCCGCCACCGGCCTTCGACGGCGCCGTGCGCGGCAACCGCCTGCCGGCCAACGCCGCCGAGGTTTACGCCAAGGTGCGCGACAAGGCCTCGCCGGGCGACATGCTCGCCGCGCTGGAATCGGACGGCACCTTCCGCATCCCCACGTTGCGTTACGCCGAGCAGCGCGTGGCCGCCGGTGCACCGGTGTGGTTCTACAACTTCGCCTGGTCGTCGCCCGGATTTGGTGGCCGCCTCGGCGCGGGCCACGTGGTGGACGTGCCGTTCGCCTTCAACACGCTGGCCACAAAACAGGCGGCGCCCTTCCTGGGTGGCCCGGGCCATCAGCCGCTGGCCGACGCAATGCATGGCCGCTGGACGCGCTTCATCAAGACCGGTGACGCCGGCTGGCCTCGCTACGAAACCGCCACCCGCCCCACCATGCGCTTCGACACCACCTCAGCCGTGGTGAACGACCCCTTGGCCGAGCGTCGCCAGCTCTGGTCTGGCGCCAAGTTCAACTGATTCCCATCGCGATCGGAGACCCCATGAATGGAAAAATTGTCGGTGCGGCCATCGTGTCGCACCACCCCGGCTTGATGCAATGCGAGGAATTTCGCCGCCTGCAAGGGGCTGGTGAAGACTCCGACCTGATTCCGGGTTATGCCCGCTTGCGCGAGAAAATCCAGGCTGCGAAAGCCGATGTGGTCATGATCTTTGACTCGCACTGGTTCACCACCGGCTACCACCTGGTGGACGGTGGGGCGCGTTACAGCGGCACCTACATTTCGGATGAAATGCCCTGGTATCTGCACGGCGTGCCCTACGACTACCGCGGCTTGCCCAGCCTGGCGCTGGAAATCGAAGCCGTGTCGCGCGAAATGGGCGGCTACAACCGCGCCATCTGCCACGCCGATCTCGGGCGCCATTACGCCACCGTCAATCTGGTCAAGCAACTGCGGCTTGAGCACAGCGACACCCCGGTGGTCACGGTGAGCTCATGCCAGAACTGTGACTGGCCGGCTTTCCTGAAATCAGGCGAAGCCATTGCCGAAGGCATTCGGCGCAGCGGCTTGCGCGTGGTCATGCTCGGCTCGGGCGCGCTCAGCCACAAGTTCAACAACATCGACTGGAAGCCCAACCACCCGCGCATCTTCCACGAGACCAACGTCTCGCGCCCCGAGAACATCGTCAGCGACAAAGGCGCCATCGCGCTGTTCGAGCAAGGCCGTCACGACACGATTCTGGAACGCTGGGAAGACGAATACCGCCGCATGCCGTGGGAAGCCTTTGGCGCCCATTACCTGCAGATGGTCGGCGCCATGGGCGGCGCGGCCTGCCGCACCAAGGGTGAGCCACTGTCGGCCTACGAAAACGCCCGGGGCACCGGCAACATCCACATCTGGTTCGACACCGAGAACCAACCAGGCGCCTGATAGAGCGCGGGACACTTTTATGAACTTCGAATTTCCTCTCAAAGAACTCCCGGCCGTCATGCGCGGCCCGCGCGTCGAGCGCCGCCGCGTGCTCGTTGGCGGCAGCGCCTTCTGGGGCACGCTGGTGGAAGAAGGCGAACACGCTGGCCAGCTGCGCCTGGACGATGGCCGCCTGCTCAACGCCGAAGAGGCCGCCTACCTGCCGCCGGTCAATCCGAGCAAGATCATCGCGGTGCACATCTCGTACAGCTCGCGCAGCTTCGAGACGCGCAACAAGCCCAAGCCCACCGAAACGCCAACCTACTTCACCAAGCCGACCACCTCGCTCAATGGCCACCGCGGCCAGATCCTGAAGCCGGCCGATTGCAAGTACCTCAACTACGAAGGCGAATACGCGGTCGTCATCGGCAAGACCTGCCGCAACGTCACGCCGGACGAAGCCTGGGACTACATCGAAGGCTTCTGCCCGGCGCTGGACATGGGCTTGCAGGATTTCCGCGACACCGATCAAGGCTCGATGCTGCGCGTCAAAGGCGCCGATACCCTGCTGCCCATCGGGCCCGGCATCGTGCGCGGCGTCAACCTGTTTGAGCAGACCCTGCGCACCCTGGTCAACGGCCGCGTGGTGCAGGAAGCCCACATCGGCGACGAAACCATCTGGGGTCCGCACTACATCATTGCCGACCTTGCGCGTCACATCACCCTGCTGCCCGGCGACGTGATCCTGATGGGCACGCCATGCCATTCGCGCTCGATCGACCCTGGCCATGTCGTGGAATGCGAAATCACCGGCATCGGCCGCGTCAGCGGCACCGTGGTGGCGATCGATGCCCCCCGCGCCGCCGCCCTCGGCGTCGGCCATGCGCCCACCGACACCCCCGAGGTCCGTCGCGTGGCGCTGGGCTTTGACGAGCGCGTGCCCGATCGTCTCAAGGACAACCTGCGCCAATCGCGCGAGGGTTGAGCAGCGACCAACCGGTTCCTTTTCCCGTCCGCGAACAGCGGCGCACCTCATGCGCTGAGACCGCGCGCGGGTGACATTGAGAAACACGCATGACTGTGAAACAAAACTACATTGCCGGCGAATGGGTGAACGGCGCTGACGCGGCGGAGAACATCAACCCGTCGGACACGCGCGACGTCGTGGGCCTTTATGCCCGCGCCAGCCTGGCGCAGGCGGCCGGTGCCGTGGCGGCGGCGCAAGCCGCGCAACCCGTCTGGGCCGCGCTCACGTCCCAGCAGCGCGCCGACGCGCTGGACGCGGTGGGTCAGGAAATCCAGGCGCGCAAAGCCGAGCTGGCGGATTTGCTGGCGCGCGAAGAGGGCAAGGCTTTGAGCGATGCGCTGGGCGAAGTACAACGCGCAGCGCACATCTTCAAGTTCTTTGCCGGCGAGGCCCTTCGCCTGGGCGGGGAGCTGTTGCCTTCTACCCGGCCCGGCATGACCGTGGGCATCACCCGCGAGCCGGTCGGCGTGGTGTCCATCATCACGCCCTGGAATTTCCCCATCGCCATCCCGGCCTGGAAGATCGCGCCCGCGCTGGCTTATGGCAATGCCGTGGTGTTCAAGCCGGCAGAGGCCGTGCCGGCGAGTGCCTGGGCCCTGGTGGAAATCATGAGCCGCGTCGGCCTGCCCGCGGGCACGCTCAACCTGGTGATGGGCCGCGGACGCGACATCGGCAATGCGTTGCTGGAAGACCCGCGTGTCTCGGCGGTCACGTTCACGGGCTCCGAAGGCACCGGCCGCAAGGTCGCGGCCGCTTGCGTGGGCCGCCAAGGCGCCATGGCGAAATTCCAGCTGGAGATGGGTGGCAAGAACCCGCTCGTGGTCCTCGACGATGCCGACCTCGATGTGGCCGTGGAGTGCGCCATCAACGGCGCTTTTTACAGCACCGGCCAGCGCTGTACCGCCAGTTCCCGGCTGGTCGTCACCGCCGGCATTCACGACCGCTTCGTGGCCGCCATGACCGAGCGCATGAAGCGATTGCAGGTCGGCGATGCCCGCAAGACTGGCACGGTGATCGGCCCGGTGGTCGACGCCACGCAGCTCGCCCAAGACCTGAGCTACATCGCCATCGGCCAGTCCGAAGGCGCCACGCTGGCTTTTGGCGGCGAAGCGCTGCCCGAGGTCGATGGCCAGCCGGGTTTCTACCTGCGTCCGGCGCTGTTCACCGGCACCACCAACCAGATGCGCATCAACCGCGAAGAAGTCTTTGGCCCGGTGGCCAGCGTGATCCAGGTGAAAGACGCGGAAGAGGCCCTGGCTGTGGCCAACGACACCGACTATGGTCTGTCCGCTGGCGTCTGCACCACCTCGCTCAAACAGGCCGCGCATTTCAGTCGCCACCTGCAGGCAGGCATGGTGATGGTGAACGCGCCGACCGCGGGCGTTGATCCTCATGTGCCCTTCGGCGGCCGCAAGGCGTCGAGCCACGGCCCGCGCGAGCAAGGCCGCTACGCCGCCGAGTTCTACACCACGGTCAAAACCACCTACACCAACCCCTGATTTCCCAGCTTCCCATCGCTGAGCTTTTCAGCCTTTTCAACGAACTTTTTTAACCACCCGCAAGGAGACACCATGAAGATGAACAAACGCCACCTGATGAAAGCGCTGACGGCCCTCGCCGTGACCAGCGGCATCACCTCCACGGCTTTCGCCCAGGAAGTGACCTTGCGCCTGCACCAGTTCCTGCCTCCGCAGGCGACCATCCCCAGCAAAGTGATCACGCCCTGGATCAAGAAGGTTGAGGAAGAATCCAAGGGCCGCATCAAGATCCAGATGTACAGCGCCATGCAGCTTGGCGGCACACCACCCCAGTTGTTCGACCAGGCCCGCGACGGCATCGCCGACATCACCTGGACCGTGCTCGGCTACACCCCTGGGCGCTTCGTGAAGAGCGAAGTGATCGAGCTGCCGTTCATGACGGGTCTGTCTTCCGAAGCCTCTTCCCAGGCTTTCTGGGAATACGTGAACCAGTATTCGGCGGATGAATTCAAAGACGTGAAACTGCTGGCCGTGCACACCCATGGCCCAGGTCTGTTCCACACCAAGGCGCCCATCACCGGTCTGGACAGCCTCAAGGGCATGAAGATCCGTGGCGGCTCGCGCATCGTCAACAACATGCTGACCAAGCTGGGCGCCACGCCCGTGGGCATGCCTGTGCCAGCCGTGACCGAAGCGCTGTCCAAAGGCGTGCTCGACGGTACCACCCTGCCTTGGGAGGTCACCCCTGCGGTGAAGGTGTCCGAGATGGTGAAGAACCACACCAGCTTCACCGGCAAGCACGGTCTGTACGTCACCGGCTTCGCGTTCCAGATGAACAAGGCCGCTTACAACAAGCTGCCCGACGACTTGAAGAAGGTGATCGACAACAACTCGGGCCTGAGCCTGTCGGCCGACTTCGGTCGCGGCATGGACGCGGGGGACAAATCGGCGATTGCCATTGCGCAGAAACTGGGCAACAGCATCGTTCAGCTCGACGCGGCCGAAACCGAGCGCTGGCGTCAAGCCTCGCTCGCGGTGGAGAGCGATTGGGTGAACGAAGTCAAGGCCAAAGGCGTGGACGGTGCCAACCTGGTCAAGCAGATGCACACACTGATGGACAAGTACACCAAATAAGCGTTTTCTTGCACCACCGTGTCGCTGCCCGGCCCGCCCACAAGGGGTCAGGCAGCCCCGGCGATGGCTGAGATTTTCTGCCAGCTTTCTGCATGGCATCGGGGCCCTCGGGCCCTGTTTTTTTGCCTGAACAACGCGTAACCCGCCGACCCCGACCACGGCAGGAGCAAGCGCTTCACCTGCCACATGCACCGGAAAAGCCCGAACGGTTCAGTTCACCACCTGGTCGCGCAGCAGCTGGATGAGCTTGCGTTGCGCGATGCCTGCCACCGCATCCCGGCGCCTGATGACGGTGGAGAAGAACGAGGGCATGCGGTCGCGCCCCTCCCAGGATTCGATGTCGAGCCGCACAAGGTGTCCCGAAGCGATGTCGCCGGCGGCCATATGGTCCGGCAAACTGCCCCAACCGGCACCGGCCAGCAGCAACTCGCGCTTGAAGGCCAGGGTAGACACATGCCAGCAGTCCGTGGCGTGCACCCCGAGGTCCGGCGACGTCAGTGCGGCGCGACCCGAACTGAAGACCACCTGCATGTGCACCCGAAGCGCTTCGGGCGGAATCGGCGTGGCATGCGCAGCGAGCGGATGGCCCGGCGCTGCAACCGCCACCAGCGCTTGCTCAGACCACCGAAACGACTCGAACTGGGTGCCCAGGGGCGCCACTTCGGGCAGCAGGCCGAGGTGGGCCTGGCCACCACCCACCATCTCCATCACTTGCGCATGGGGTTCCATGAGCAGGCGAACCCGCACGGTGGGGTGCACCGCATGCAGCGCGCGCAACACCTGTGCCAGTGGCGCCTGCTGCACAAAGGGATCCACAGCCAGCACCAGCCCGGCCTCCAGTCCCTCCGCAAATCCCCCCGCATCGCGGCGAAAGCTGTCGACCTCTGCGAGCACCTGTCGCGCCCGCGGCAACAGGGCACGGCCGGCGTCGGTCAACTCAGCGCGGTAGCCACTGCGGTCGAACAGCACCAGGCCGCAGGCCTCTTCCATGTTCCGGATGGCGTTGGTGATGGCCGATTGCGCGCGCCCCAGTTTGCGGGCCGCCGCAGCAAAGCCGCCGCAGTCGGTAACGGCGGCAAAAACAACGAAGTGATCCAGCGAAAAGTTGCCCACTCTATCTGGTTTGGAGATTGACTTGATCAACGCTAACACGTTTTCTTTTGGCTTGGCAGGGCAGACCATAGAGCTTCTTTCAACCCTCCAGAGAACCTTCATGGACTCGTTAACTGCTCCCGACCCACTCCTCTCAACCCATGTGCCCTCGCGCGCCGGGGCTCCCATTCGCTGGGGCCTTTGGGCCGCCCAGAGCCTGCTGGCCATGACCTACCTCTGGTCCGCTTCAATGAAGCTGATGCAGGCCCCCGCCGATCTCGGCGCCATGATCCCCTGGGCCAACGATGTGCCCGAGGCCTTCCTGCGCGCGATAGGCACTGTGGATCTTGCTGCGGGCCTGGGCATCTTGCTGCCCTCGATCACGCGCATCGCACCGCGCCTGACCGTCTGGGCTGCCGTTGGCGCATCCGTGTTGCAGGTTTTCGCCATGGTCTTCCATGCCTCGCGTGGTGAATTCGCCGTGCTGCCATTCAACGCCGTGCTGTTGGCGCTGGCCCTGTTCATCGCCTGGGGACGGGCCAGCAAAGCGCCCATTGCGGTGCGACGCTGAAGCCGCACCACCCACATCACACGCCCACATCGAAAGCCATCATGGAGCAACCGTTTCTCGCCACCAGCCGAATGCCGGTGTACTACCTGTGCCACGGCGGTGGTCCCTGGCCCTTCATGGAGGGCGAATTTCGGGAACACATGCGCTGGCTGGAAGCCTCATTGAAAGACCTTCCACGCCAACTTCCGAAACGACCCACCGCCATCGTGGTGGTGTCGTCCCATTGGGAGGCGCACAAGTTCTCGGTGACATCTTCGCCAGCCCCCGGCATGGTCTACGATTTTTTCGGTTTTGCGCCGGAGATGTACAAGGTTCAATATCCGGCGCCTGGCTCACCCGAGCTCGCTCGGCGCATGGTGCAGATGATGACGCAAGCCGGCTGCGCCGCGCTGGCAGACGGCACACAAGGCTTCGACCACAGCACCTACAGCCTGCTCAAGCCCATCTTCCCTGATGCAGAGGTGCCGGTGGTGCAGCTCTCGCTACAGCAGAACCTCGATCCGGGTGAGCACTTTCACGTCGGTCAGGCGTTGGCACCCTTGCGCAATGAAGGGGTGCTCATCATCGGCAGCGGCATGAGCTGCCATGAGCACGGGCCGCACATGGCGATACCCTCTTCCCGGTTCGATGCCTGGTTGCGTCGAAGCCTGCTCGAAGCGAGTCCCGCCGAGCGGCATGAGGCGCTGCTGCATTGGGAAAAAGCGCCACATGCCCGCAAGGTTCACCCCCGAGAGGACCATTTGATACCGCTGATGGTGGCCGCAGGCGCTGCAGGTAGCGACAGTGCAACCTGCGTGTACGGTGAGCGCCTTCTCGGCAGCATGGCCGTATCCAGTTACCGCTTCGGTGGAACAAGGGAGCACTCGCCTTTCGATCGTGGCGCACCGGCTTCAAGACCCGCCATCCACACAGAGAAAGCGGCGGTGTCTCCATGATGCTTCACAGCGTCACCCAACCCTGTCTCGGACACAGCCGAACCCACACCTTTGACGCAATGGCGGCGCCGAGGCGCTGCAGCGCATGTTGCGCGAACTCAAGCCTGGGCGTTGCCGCCAAAGGGTATCGAACCAAGGCTTATCGGGCCGAAGGCAAACACGGATCGAACCAGGGCCAGTCAATGTTCAGTAAGAAGACACCCCTGATGATCCCGTCTGTCACAAACCCCTCAGAGATCCATCGCATGAACCCGCCCGCCCTGCCACGCCTGTCCCTCGCCACGCTGGCTGTCGCATTGACCGCCATGCTTCACACACCCGCATTCGCCGATGCGCCTGGGGACGGTTCACCCGCTGGAGCCCATTGGGGGCTGGGCATGGTGGTCCGGTCCGAGACCAAGGCCTACCGCGATTTTGACAACAAAACCGAGGTCTGGCCTGTGCTCACTTTCGAGAACCGCTGGGTGCGCTTTTTCGGCCCCAGCATGGAAGTCAAGCTGGGACAAAGCGGTGCTTTCGCCTTCGGACTGAACGCCAGCTACGCAGGCGACGGATACGAGGCCAAGGACTCACCGTTCCTGGCGGGCATGAAGGAGCGAAAGAACAGCTTCTGGCTCGGCGGCAGCCTGTCCATGCGCCATGAAATGGCCACCTTCAACACCCGATGGGTCACCGATGCATCGGGCAACAGCCACGGGCAAAAACTGAAGCTGGGCGTGGAGCGCCGATTCGCTCTGGGCCAGCTCGGCATCACACCCCGTCTCGCCGCCACCTGGCAAGACAGCAAGTTTGTGAATTACTACTATGGGGTCAGGGCATCCGAAATCCGCTCAGGTCGTGCCGCCTACAACGCCGGCTCAGCGGTGAATGCCGAAGTCGGACTGCGCCTGGACTACCGCCTGGCACGGCAGCACATGCTCTTTGTGGACATGGGCGTCACAGCGCTCGACAACGCCATAAAGAACAGCCCGCTGGTTGACCGCGGCACCGTCCCCGAAGTGGGCATCGGCTATATGTACCGTTTCTGACCTGCCAGCCGAGGCCTGGCGTGCAACGCGTACTGGCAATGAAGGACCACCCCGGGTTGGCACAACCCATCCAGCGGGCCCTGCGCCCATCTGGCATTGAGTGCGACGCATTCGAACACGCCGGGAGGGCTCGGCTGGGCCAAACGCACAAGCACATGGTGCAGCCCTTGTCGCCTGGGAGCCTTCCGGTGAAGAAGCACTGGCTTTGGTGCAGCGTTGGCGTGAACCGGGGCTACAGCTGCCTTGCTTCAAGATCACCGCACGACGCGCTGCGCGACCAGGTAACGGACCTCGAGGCAGGTGATGCCGACCAGCCGCGCCTGTTTCAGCGTCTCTGGAAAGGCTCCGGCCACCGCCACCCAGGCGCTGGCCTGGGGCTCTGCATTTGTCAGGAAGTTGCCAACGCCCATGGGAGGCACCCTGGCGTGAGCAACACCTTTCCCGGCGCCGAATTCAGGCTGCAGTTCCATGCCACCACCAACCCCATCAAGGCACCATGAAACGCAAACTCACTGCCACCGCCTTGCCCACCTCCTTCGTGGCCATGTCCCCTTCCAGCCTGATGATGCGCCGGGTCGACCCGTCCGGGATTGCAATGGAAGTAGCCTGATGGCTTACATGAAAGACCGGGCCATGGTGCTGGTGGCGACAACCCTCACCATCGCGCTGCTGTCGGCCTACACCATCGTCGTGTTCCAGCCCGTCTCTTGCGAACGGTTCACCCTCCCAGACGACATGGTTTGCCAGATCGAGATCCCCGACGCCGGGCAATGAGTTGCCAGCAAAGGCCGGGACGCCACCCCTCCTTCAGTGACCAGACCCAACCACGCTTGGTGGACGAGACCAAGTGACACGCGACGAGTGCGGTGGTGGCATCTTGTGGCATCCATCTCCCTGCACCACATCACCTGCGCTCGCCATCAACACGCTTACGAAACCGCGGATTCAGCACGCTTGCTGAGACCCGCCTTGCGTGTCGCAAACACGCCTGGACCTTCTTCGGCCAAGTCCCAGAACACCCCTGCCATGATGTTGAGCGCTTCGCGCATCACATCGGCCAGCACGTGTTCGTTGGGCGCGTGCTGCGAGCAGGCAGGGTAAGAATGCGGGATCCACAGCGTGGGTTGCCCGAGCGTGACAGCAAAAACATCGTTGGGCAGGGAACCACCCAGATTCGGCAACAGCGCAGGCGACTTGCCTGAGCTGCGCTCCATGGAGGCCAGACACCAGCGCACCCAGTCGTCGTCCGGATCGAGGCGGGTGGCGGGCATGTGCATGTCGTTGGTGCGCAGCTCCACATCGTGAAAGCCATGATCATCCAGATGTTTGCGGATGTGCTGAACGAAGTTCGAATCGTCGCTGCCCACCACATAGCGCATGTGGCAATGGGCCCGTGCGTCGCACGGAATCGCATTCACCGGCATGGCCGGGTTGCCGGTCGTGAAAGCCAGCACCTCCATGCTGTTCCAGCCGAACACCCGCTCGGCCGGCGTGAGCCCGGGTTCACCCCAGTCGAGGTCGATTTCCGGATCGTTGGGATCACCGCCGACCTGGATGCTCTTGAGAGCCTCACGCACGCTGTCGGGCAGCTCCTCGGGCAACAAACCGGGCACCAGGATGCGACCTCTGGCGTCGACCATGCTCGCGATGGCGTGGGCCAGACGAATGCCAGGGTTGCGCAGCAGGCCGCCCCAGTTGCCTGAGTGGTGGCCACCTTCGCGCAGGTTGAGGTGGAGGTCAAAATTGAAGACGCCGCGCGAGCCCAGAAACAAGGTCGGTCGTGAAGCCCCGTTGCGTGGACCATCCGAAGCGATGAACAGGTCAGCGGCGAGGCGATCGCGGTTCATGACGCAGACTTCGTTGAGCCCGGGCGAACCCGTCTCCTCGCCCATCTCCAGCAAGACCTTCACGTTGTAGCCCAGCCGGCCGCCCCGGGTCGCCAACACCTGCTCCAGGGCGAGAAGGTTGATGGTGTGCTGACCCTTGTTGTCGGCTGTGCCCCTGCCGTACCAGCGGTTGCCTTCAACCACGATGTCCCAGGGGCTCAAGCCATCGCGCCACTGCGCGTCGTAGCCGCGCACCACATCCCCGTGGCCATAGGTCAGGACGGTGAAGGACGCGCCGGGCTCCAGACGCTCGGCGATCAGGAAGGGGCTCTTGCCCGCCTCGGGGTTTTCGATGATGTCCCAGGTGAACCCCAAACGCTCCAGCAGCGGCACCATTTCTTCCGTCAGGTAGGCGTGCAGGATCGGGCCGCTGGCCGCGTCCTGGCTTTCGGTGCGGTAGGCAACCCGGCGCGCCAGCGTTTGCTGAAAGCGCCCATCATCAAAACAGGCCAGCGTGTTGGCAATGGCTTGTTGGCGGCTCATAAAGACTCCTTGTTGGTTGTGGGAGGCAGATGCAAATCAGGTTGCAACCTGCTCCGCTTCGGCGGTGATGTCGGGAATGCCCAGACCGGGCTCAGGGGTGAGCGCGGACGCCAGCAACATGCGGGTGTAGGCGTGCTGGGGCTGGTTGAAGATTTGCTCGCGGGTGCCCAGCTCGACGATCTGGCCGTGGTTCATCACGGCCACGCGGTCGACCAGGTGTTCCACCACGCCGAGGTCGTGGCTGATGAACAAATAGGTCAGACCAAACTCGGCTTTCAGGTCGAGCAACAGGTTCAGGATCTGGGCCTGCACCGAGACATCCAGCGCCGAGGTCGGTTCGTCGCAAATCAGGATCTCGGGTCGCAACACCAGGGCCCGCGCAATGGCCACGCGTTGGCGCTGACCGCCGGAAAGCTGGTTGGGGTATTGCTGGTGGGTGCGCTCGGGCATGCCTACCAGATCGAGCATTGCCTTCACCCGTTGCCGCTGCTCGGTGGCGGTTCCCACCTTGTGCAACTGCAACGGAACGCCCACGATGTCGGCCACGCAGCGGCGCGGATTGAGCGACGAATACGGGTCCTGAAAAATCGGCTGGATCGACCGCGCATGGACCTTGCGCTGACCGGGATCAATCGCCTTCCCGTTGATCAGCACCTGGCCCGAGCTGGGTTCCAGCAGACCGAGCAGCATCTTGGCCAGTGTGCTCTTGCCGCAGCCCGACTCACCCACCAGACCCATGGTTTCACCCTTGCGGATGCTGAGCGACACGTTGTTCACCGCCTTGATCTCGCCGGCTGCGCGGAACAGGCCGCGCTTGAGCTTGTAGGTCCGGTGCAAAGAGCGGAGTTCGAGCGCTACCGCAGCATCACCACCGTCAGGTGCCGCGTTGATCGGGGTCACTGTGCTCTTCATGCGGCCTCCTTTGCCAGCGCTTCAGCCATCACGCAGCGCACAGCATGCCCATTGATGAGGTTGACGTAAGGCGGCATAGAGGCGCAGGCCGGCAGCGCATGGTCGCAGCGGTTGGCAAAGGCACAGCCCTGGACATTGCCAATCAGACTGGGCACCACGCCACGAATCGACTTCAGATGGCTGCCGGGTAGCGTTTTGCCGCGCACCGGAATGCTGTCGAGCAGACCCCGTGTATAGGGATGACTGGGGCGGGCAAACAACTCGCCCACCGGTGCGGTCTCAATCACTTCGCCGGCGTACATCACGGCCACGCGATCCGCGATGCGGGCCACCACACCGAGATCGTGGGTGATGAACACTACGGCCGTGCCGAATTCCTTTTGCAGCTCGCGGATCAGGCGCAGGATCTGGGCCTGGATGGTCACATCGAGCGCGGTCGTGGGTTCGTCGGCAATGATCAGATCAGGGCCGCACATCAGTGCCATGGCGATCATGACCCGCTGGCGCAGACCGCCAGATAACTGGTGCGGATACTGGCGCAGCCGCTCGGGGGCCTGTGGCACACCGGCGCGCTCCAGCAAATAGACCGCTCGTTCTCGCGCCTTGGCTGCGCTCACCTTGCTGTGCGCACGCAGGGCTTCGCACAGCTGATCGCCCAAGGTGTAGGACGGGTTGAGCGAGGTCATCGGCTCCTGAAAAATCATGGATATGCGCGCGCCGCGCAAAGCCGTCATTTCCCGATTCGAGAGCGTTTGAAGATCGGTGCCATCAAAGCGGATGTGATCGGCAGTGCGTTGCGCCTTGGCGGGCAGCAAGCCCATCAACGCCAGCGAGGTCATGGACTTGCCGCAGCCGGACTCACCGACCAGACAGAGCATTTCGCCTTTGTTGACATGAAAGTCGATGCCGCGCACGGCATGCAGCAGACCGCGCTCGGTGGGCAGGTCGACGCGGAGGTTCTTGACTTCGAGCAAGGGTGACATAGCGGCCTCGTTCAATTGCGGCCATCGGGCGCGGTCACGTCCCGAATGCCATCGCCCACCAGATTGATCGCCAGCACCAGCACCGCCAAAGCGATACCCGGGATCATGATCACCCACGGCTGGAAAAACATGTAGGCCTTGCCCTCGGCCACCATCAACCCCCATGACGGGGTGGGCGGCTGCACGCCCAGCCCCAGAAAGGACAACGTGGATTCGAGCAAGATGGCATGGGCCATTTCCAGCGTGGCCACCACGGTGAGCGGCCCCATGAGATTGGGCAGCAGCTCACGCAGCAGGATGTAGGGCGTGGACGCACCCAGCGCCTTGGACGCGGCGATGAACTCGGCGTCGCGCAACTGCTGTGTGGCCGATCTCGTGACGATGGCGAAACGGTCCCACAACAAAAGCCCCAGCAGGGCGATCACCACCGGCAGCGAGCCGCCCACCAGGGAAGCCATGGCCAAGGCAACCAGAACCACGGGCATGGCCAGACGCGTGGTGATGATGTAGCTGATCACCGCATCAACACGGCCGCCGTAGTAGCCGGCCAGCAAGCCCAGCGTGGTGCCGATGAGACCGGATATGAGGGCGGCGGTCAAACCGATGATGAGCGAAATCTGCGCGCCGTACAGCATGCGACTCAGGTAATCGCGACCGAGTTTGTCGGTGCCCAGGATGTGGTCCCAGGAGCCTTTGTCGTGCCAGAACGGTGGGATCAGGCGCTGCGTCACGTCCTGGTTGAATGGGTCGTGCGGGGCCAGCCACGGAGCCAGCAGTGCCGCCAGCAAGGTGATGGCCAGCAGCACAGCGCCGATCATGAGACCGCGCTGACCGAGCACACGCCGCATCCAGCGGCGCCATGACGGTACGGGCAGCAGGGCCGTCAAAGGTGTGTCGGAAGCCACTGCGGTTCCGGAAAGAATCGGGGTATTCATATGCGTCTCCTGTGGGCCCGTTCAACGGGTGCGCATGCGCGGGTCGAGCGCGGCGTTGAGCACGTCGGCCAGAAAAGTCAAACCGATGTAGAAGATCGCGATGATCAGCACCACCGCCTGCACCACGGGGTAATCGTTGCGCGAAATGGAATCCCAGGCCAGTTGGCCAAGACCCTGCATCGAGTACACCGACTCGATCACCACCGAGCCACCCAGCATGAAACCCAGCTCAACGGCCGCCAGGGCCACCACCGGAATGATGGCGTTGCGCAATGCGTGTTTGAACACCACGCGGGACGGACTCAACCCCTTGGCGCGGGCGGTTCGGATGTAGTCGGAGCCCAGAACATCCAGCATGCCCGCACGGGTGAGTCGCATCATGGCGGGCATGGCGTAATAACCGAGCGCGACCGCGGGCAACACGAAATGCTGCCATGTCGCATTGCCGGCCACAGGCAGCCACTTGAGGCCCACCGAGAACAGCAAGATCAGCGTCAGCGCAAACCAGAACGAAGGCATGGCCTGGCCCACCACCGCAATCGCCAGGGCCACGCGGTCGATCCAGGTGTCGCGGTAGATGGCTGCAAGAACACCCAAGGGAATCGCCACCACCACCGCCAGCAGCAAGGCGATGCCGCCAAGCTTGAGCGTGATCGGCAAGCGCTCGCCGATGAGCTCGATCACGGTGCTTTCGAAGTAGAAAGAGCGTCCAAAATCGAACCGCACGGCCGAGCCCAGCCAATCGAAGAACTGTGAAGTGATGGGCCGGTCCAGCCCATACTGCACCCGAATCTGCTCCACCGCCGCCGCGCTGGCCTCTGGCCCGGCGATGGCCGAGGCCAGATCGCCCGACAGGTGCAGCAGCATGAAGCTGATGACCGCCACGGTCATCATCACGCTCAGCGCCACGAGCAGTCGGCGAAATATGTAGGTCAACATGGGCGTTTTCCTCTATGGCGTTGAAGGCGATCTACTTCCAGCTGGCCGTGAAGAAGCGCGGCAGTTCGTCTGGTTCTGCTTCGAACTTCAGATCGGACACAAAGGCGTAATTGGTGGAGTACGAGAACATCGGCGCCCAGAAAGCCTGCTCCGAGATCCGCTGCAGGGCTTTGGCGTATTTGGCCTTGCGCTCGGCAGCGTCGACGGTGGCATCGGCCGTTTGCAGCAGGCCAATGGTCTGCGGATCTTTGGCCGTGTCGTCCGGGCCGCCCTTGAAGAAGTTGCCGGTGAAGGCCGATGCATCGTTGATCGAGAAAGAACCCCATGCGCCAAAGGTCAGCGGGGCCCGGCCCGAGCGGGTCTCGTTGCGCATTGCCGGGTATTTGACAAAATGCAGACGCGCGCGAATGCCCACCTTGCTCAGGTCGCCCAGAATGGCTTCCGCGTACTCACGGTCGCGGTAGGCCCAGAGGTCGGTTTCGAAGCCGTTGGTAAAACCCGCTGCGGCCAGCAAGGCCTTGGCCTTGGCCGGGTTGTAGTCGTACTTCACCACTTTGCCGGTTTCACAGGCGGCCTGGGTGCGGAAGCAGGCGGCGAACACTGGCTGGCTGCCACCTCGGATCAGGTTGTCGGCAATGCCCTTGCGGTTGATGGCGTGATTGATGGCCTGACGCACACGCAGATCTTTCAGCGGAGTGGACTCCGGCTCGGTGCCGTTGTTGTTGATCGTCAGGTACCCCACCCGCATGGTCTCGCCACTGAGCACGGTGAGATTGGGCATGGCCTTGAGCTGCTCAGCCTGATCGGCTGGCACGCGCCAGATCCAGTCGACCTCGCCCGTCATCAATTGAGCCAGACGGGCCTCCGGATCGCGGATCACCACAAATTTGATCGTGCCGATTTTCGGCTGAGGCACCGGGCTGGCTTTGAAATAGTTGGCGTTGCGTGCCATGGTCACACCCTGGCCGGGGGTGACGGCGGTGATCTTGTAAGGGCCGGTACCGATGGGCGCTTTGCTGAAGCCCTCCAGGCCGACCTTCTTGTAGTACGCAGCAGGATAGATCGGCGTGGGTCCTGCGAGGTACTGGAGCGCGGCGGGGAAGGCGGCGTTCAGGTTGATGCGAACCTGGTATTCGCCAAGTTTCTCGACGTTCTTGATCCAGTCGGTGTTCTGCAGTGTCGCGATTTTGGCGCCGGGACCAGCGACTTCATTGAAGGTGTAGAGCACGTCGTCGGCGGTGAACTTGTCACCGTTGTGAAATTGAACCCCTTGGCGCAAAGTCACATTCAATGCCGTCGGGGTTTCCCATTTCCAGGCGGTGGCCAGTTGCGGCTTGAGATCACCCGTTTTGGTGTCGCGGTAGATCAGGGTGTCCCAGGCCATCGACGCCAGGATCACGCCTTCTCGCATGTTGTTGTGGTACGGGCTGACGTTCTCGACCTCACTGTCTGACGCGTAAATCAGCGTGTCATTGGCTTTGCCGGCCTGAACGCCGGCAGAACCCGCTGCCATCACCAGCGGTACAAGGCCACGCCGCATCCAGGTATTGAATTGATGTGCCATTACAAGACTCCTTGAGAAAGTGAAAAAAATGGTCAGTCAAAAAACCGAGAATTGACCGGCGAAACGAAGGATGAGGGCAAAATAGCGTTTCCACCAGTGCAGATTTTCGACATATGCATTGCCAAAAAGGCAACGCACATTTTTCGATTTGAATCCCTAGCACCTAGTTGAAAAGCACGCAATCAGGGTCTTCCATGTCCAATTCACAATTGATCTCGCGTCAGTTGCAAGACACAGCGCTTCGCTACTTTCTGGAAGTGGTGCGCTGCGGGTCCATCAGCGAGGCATCCAACCGGCTCAGCGTTGCCGGCTCCGCCATCAGCCGGCACATTGCTCACCTGGAGGAATTGCTGGGCACCAGCCTGTTCGACCGGCACGCCAGAGGCATGGTGCCGAACGCCGCTGGTGAACGATTGGCCGTGCACGCCATCAAATCCGCGCACGATGCGGAGCGATTGGTGCACGACGTGCGCGCCATGCAGGGCATGGAACAGGGGCGCGTGCGCATCGCAGCCACAGAGGGCTTCTCGATGGAATTTCTGCCGCGGCTCATCAGCGATTTCACCCGGCGGCACCCTGGAATCCAGTTTCATCTGGGTGTGCACCCGCCCAGTGAAAGCACGAAGCGCGTATTGAATGGCGATGTGGATATCGGCGTGGTCATGAGCCGGGGCGTCGACAAAGACATCCAGATTGAACACATACAGCCCTCCCCCGTGATGGCGGTGATGGTCCCCCAGCATCCGCTGGCCAGAGCCAAGCAGATCAGCCTCACCCAGTTGCAACCCTACCCCCTCGCCCTGCCCGAGGCCGACACCACCGTTCGACAACTGTTTGACATTGCTTGCCATTGGCGGCGGCTGCGCCTGGAGCCGGTTTTGACTTGCAGCCACATCAGCGGCCTGATCGGTTTCTTGCGGCACTCGCCCGAAGGGGTCACCATCTCCGGTGAAATCACGACGCGCTACCAGGTCGAACGCGGGGAACTGGTGTCGGTCCGGCTTCGCGACCGGGGCCTCGACCTTCGCAACATCGAAGTACAAACCTTGCTGGGAAGGTCCATGTCGCGCTCAGCGCAAGCGTTTCTGGACTATCTGAAATCGCAGTTGTCAAAACCCTGATCGCCGCGGCCTCGGAGGGCTGGCGTTGATGGAGTGCGCCAGCCAATCAGCGCACCCAGGCAGAGGGCTGGCGTGGGCCAGCGCCGGTCACCAGGTGGTGCATACCGAGAACTGGCGCAACCCCACACGGCGCTCAGATGCGCGACATGCTCACCGAACACACATCCACCACGCGCTTCAGGTAGCAGACAAACTCCTCCATCGCCGAGGCGGTTTGCTGAAGGCTGGGAAACGTGCGCTCGGCTCGCGTGCTCAGGTCCCGGTGTCCCGCAGCGATTTCGCTGGAGGCCGTGGAGATGGCATCGGCACCGTGCAGGATGCCGGCAATGGTTCCGTGCAGCCCTTCGCACATGCCGCCTGGGGCCGCGCGCACTGAGTCGCCAGGCACCCTGTCGACCGCGACCAGGTCGCCCTCGGCAATACGGTGCACAAGTGCGCGCAGCGTGTTGGACTCTTCACCGAAGTCTTTCCAGTCCGAAGCCACGATCACTTTGGCGCGATACCGAGCGCGGCCAGCGTCAACGAGCCCGTGAGGAGCCGCACCAGTCGCCGGTGGGCCAGGTGCCTGGCCGATGTCTCAGATCACTGAAGCGAATTCAGGATACGCGCCTGCATCGAAGAAAATGCAAAGCGGGCGCGGCAACAAGAAGGGTCATCGCCCACCTTGTGCGCGCCGATCACCCGGATTCACCGCTGGTCGTCGAGGTGTTTCCCCGGGGTCGCCGCCCCCCATTCGTTTCAATCTCAAGCAAGGATCCGCATGTCTGCCCAAGCCAAACCCTCTTCCACACAGCGCCTGGAACAAGCGCTTGCCGCCATTGATCAGGCCGGCGACGAAGGGCGCCGCACGTTCACCCGTCTGTACACATCGGATGCGCGCGCAGCCGCCGCCGCGGCCGATGCGCGCTCGCGCGCTGGGCGGTGCTTTGGGCCCATGGATGGCCGCCTGGTGTCCATCAAGGATCTTTTCGACGTGGCCGGCGAACCCACCACGGCCGGTTCTGTCATCTTGCAAGATGCCGCGCCAGCCACCCGGGATGCGACCGTGGTGCGCCGCTTGCGCGCCGCCGGTGCGGTCATCGTGGGCAAGACCAACATGACGGAATTCGCCTTCTCCGGCGTTGGTATCAATCCTCACTACGGCACACCCGGCAACAGCCGTGACGCCGCACGCATTCCCGGCGGCTCATCGTCCGGCGCAGGCGTTTCGGTGGCGCGGAACTTCGTGGAGATCGCCATCGGCTCCGACACCGGAGGCTCGGTCCGCATTCCTGCCGCGCTGAACGGGATCGTGGGTTTCAAACCCACCCAGGCCCGCGTGCCACGCGAAGGCGCGTTCCCTCTGTCGTACTCGCTCGACACCATCGGCCCCTTGTGCCACAACGTGGCAGACGCGCTGGCGGCAGATGCCATGCTCTCAGGCGTTGACCTGGAGCCTGGCGCGACCCGGTCGGTTCCGGGATTGAGGCTGGGAATCCCACGCGGCCTGATGTTCACCGAGGCACAAACGGAAGTGCTGGAAGCATTCGATCGCGCAATGGCATTGCTGGGTGGCGCAGGCGCCCGGCTGAGCGACGAAGCCATGGACGATCTGCTGGGCGAACCCTTCCGTCTCCAGGAGCAAGGCACATTGGCCGCCGCAGAAGCCGCGTCCATTCACCAGCACCTGCTCAAGGAACACCCAGAAGCCTACGACCCCATCGTGCTGGGACGCATTCGGCACGGCGAAACAATTGGCGCGGCCAGATACATCACCATGGTGCAGGCCAGAACACAACTGCTGCGCCACATCGATGCGCGGTTGGCCGGTTTTGATGCGCTGGTCTTGCCAACGGTGCCGCTGCTCGCGCCCCGCATCGATGCGCTGTCGGAAGAACGTGCATTCCTGCGCACCAATGGGCTGCTGTTGCGCAACCCATCGGTCTTCAATTTTTTCGACTTGCCAGCCCTGTCACTTCCCGCGCCCACAGGCACGGGCCTGCCAGTGGGTTTGATGCTGGTCGGTCGGCGCGGAGCCGATCGCGATTTGCTGGCCATCGGCAGCGCCATTGAAAGCGTGCTGACTTCAGCGAACAGATGAATGAATGGAAGGTCGCCGGATGTTTCTGGCCCGGCCTTGACGCCTGGGCGTTCGGGAAAACTGCAACCGGCCATACGCAGAGGTGGATATCAAGCGACCGCTCAGCCCCCAAGGCCAGTCACTCGATCGAGGTCCGGCCAGACCAGGTCGCAGGGACCGCTGCTCACGTCAGGGATAGCCTGGTGCTCTCGACCCGAGGCGGACATTCGCCCAGCCAGCCAGGACACCGTTTCAAATCATCGTCGCCAATTGCTCGCGCAACAACCGTTTCATCAGTTTGCCATTGGCATTGCGTGGCAGCGGCGCGTCGCACCAGGTGACGGTCTCAGGCACCTTGTAGTCGGCCAGACGGGCGGCGCAAAAGGCTCGCAAAGCTGCGTCGTCCTTGAGCGCACCCGGTCCATGAACAAAGGCATGCACGCGCTCGCCAAGCACCGGGCAGGAGCGCCCCACGATCGCCGCTTCGGACATGCCGGGCCAGGCCATCAGCACATTTTCGACCTCAACCGAATAGATCTTGAAACCGCCGCGATTGAGCATGTCTTTCTTGCGGTCGAAGACCCGCACATAGCCCGCGTCATCAATGGAGCCCAGGTCGCCCGAATGCCAGTAGCCGGCGGTAAACGAAGCCGCAGTGGCCTCGGGGTTGTTCCAGTAGCCAGGAACGATCATCGGCCCTGCGATCCACAACTCGCCGGTTTCTCCGGCCGGCAGCTCACGGCCGGCTTCGTCCATCACCCGGATGTCGGCAGCCGGCAGGACCACACCCACACTGTCGGCATGATCGCAGGTCTGGCCAGCCGGCATCATTGTCGCCGGTGAAGTGGCCTCGGTGGCGCCATAGGCATTGAGCAGCAAAAGCCGGGGCAGACGCTCGCTCAGCGCATCGATGGTTGCCACCGGCATCGGCGCGCCGCCGTAACCTCCGATTCGCCAGGCGCTGAGATCGGCAACGGCGAAACTCGGGTGCAGCAGGCACAGGTTGTAAATGGCTGGAACCATCAACGTATGGGTTACACGTTCGGCGGCCAGCGTGGCGATGAAGGATTCGGCCTTGAATGGCGGTGTGATGATGATCGCACCGCCGACCTTCAACATGGAGGCGATGGAAGCGAGCAAGCCGGTGACGTGGCTGGCCGGCACGGCGAGCGCCGATCGGTCGCTTGCCTGCAACCGCATGCAGGCCTCGTAGTGCACACAGGAGTGCACGATGTTGAGCTGGGTCAGCATCGCGCCTTTCGGATTGCCCGTCGTGCCTGAGGTGTAGAGAATCACCGCCGTATCGGTCCCGGCGGCTTCGGCTGCGGAACAGGCGTCCCCGGCATCCTTTGCACCGAGCAGGTTCGCCATCGAGACTTCGTCGGCACCGTCGCCAATCACCAGACGCGCCATCGTGGTGGACAGCGCAGCTGCGCTCGTGTGCAGCGCACCATGGCCCGACTCGGGCAAACGCGGCACCAGGGCGGCATCAACCACCACCCCCGTTGCGCCACATTGGCCAATGATGTATTCGAGTCCCGGCCGCTGCTCGCGAACACCCACCGGTACGGCAATCGCCCCCAGTCTTTGCAAGGCCAGCAGCGTGACGATGAATTCGGGCCGGTTGTCGATCAGCATCACGACACGGTCGCCGCGCTGCACACCGTGCGCAGCGAGCCGCACAGCCAGATGCCGGGTCGCCCGCTCACATTGTGCGTAGCTCCAGCGTTGGCCGTCGAACACGATGGCCTCGGCATCGGGCGCTCGTGCAACCGAAGCCTCGAACATCGCGAACAGGCTGATCGGACGCTCGACAAAACAGCGCACCAGTCGGTCACCGTACAGCGCCTCAAGGTGCATCGGCGGCACCGGGTAGTCCAGCCAGTGGCTCATGGCATTTTCTTCAGACGCTGGCCTGCGCGACATTGGCGCCGCGTTCGATGACAAATTCGGCATCGACCAGACGGCGCGAATGGTTGAGGTCGCTTTGCGCAATCAGTACCGAGATCTCGCTGCCTTTCATGCTGGCGATAACTTCACCCAGGCGCTTTGACAATGCAGGAGCAACGCCTTCAAAGGGCTCATCAAGCAACAGCAAACGTGTACCGACAGCCATCGCACGGGCCAGCGCCACCAGCTTCTGCTGTCCGCCGGACAACAACAGGGCGCGGCGTTCACGCATCTCGATGAGCTCGGGCAATACGCGGTAGACCAACGCCAGCCGCTCCTCGATGTTCAAGGTCTTGTTGACCCAGACCGGGACCAGGATATTTTCCTCCACCGTCAGCTCGGGCACCAGCCCACGGTCTTCCGGCATATAGCCGATGCCCAGGCCGGCCCGGCTGTGCGGCGGCATCTTGCCGAGGTCCTGGCCGTTAAAGCTGATCGAGCCCTCGCTCGGCTTGAGTTGGCCCATCACCGTGCGCATCAGTGTCGTCTTGCCGGCCCCATTGCGGCCGATCAAGCCCACCATGGTGCCGTCGGCCACTTCCATCGTCAGGCCACGCAATGCCACGACCGACTGAATGGCGACGTGAAGGCCTTCAATTTTCAACATAAGAATCCTTTGAGGCAAGGCATAAATTCATCACTCCTGCAGCAGTTCGCCTGTCACGTAGCGGCGCACGTCATCGGCGTTCAGTGCGATGGACGGCACGTCGTCGGCAATGATCCGCCCGGCATAAAAGGCCACCACGCGGCTGGCGTGGCGCTCGACGATATCCATGTCGTGTTCGACGAACAGCACCGTGGTCTCTGCCTCGTGACCGAGTGCGTCCATGATGGTTTGCATCATGGGAAATTTTTCGTCGGCCGAAACGCCGCTGGTCGGCTCATCGAGCAGCAGCAGCTTGGGTCGACCCGTCATCGCCATTGCGATATCGAGCAGCTTGCGCACGCCACCGGGCAACTCGGCGACGCGGCGGTCGCGATGTTCGTCGAGGCGGAAGCGTTCGAGCAGTGTTTCCGCCCGCGAGATCGCTTCCGGGCGCCTGGCCGGTTGCCAGAAGCTGAGCTTGTGGTCGTGACAAGCGTTGGCAACCAGCATGTTGTCAAGCACACTCAAATCACCATAGAGTTGCGGAATCTGGAAGGAACGCGCCACGCCCAGGCGCGTGATGAGACGGGGCGCCAGCGGCGTGATGTCGTCACCCGCCAGCATGATGCGCCCGGTGTCCGGCTTCAGGTAGCCGGTGATCATGTTGACGAAGGTCGTCTTTCCGGCGCCGTTGCTGCCGATCAGGCTGACCCGTTCACCGCTGGCGATGCGGATATTGATGTCTTCGGCCGCAACCACCGCACCGAATCTTTTGTTGAGACCCTGGGCCTCGAGAATTGTGCTCATTTGCGTTTTTTCCCCATCCACAAAGAGCCGATGCCGCCCGGCAGAAAGCGGATCACCAGCAGCAGGAAAATGCCCAGCACCAGCTGCCAGGTATTCGGGAAATAGGCACTCGAGAATGAGCGCACCACTTCCAGCAGGATGCTGGCAACAAATACCGCAGCCACGCTCTGCCAGCCGGCGAGAATGGCGACGAAGACAAATTCACCCGAGGTGGTCCAGAAGCTGAAGTTCGGCTCTATGTGCCCAAGCGCCATCACCGCCAATGCACCGCCCACGCCGCCGCAGAATCCGGCCAGGATGAAGTTGATCGTCATGGCCTGGCGCACCGAACCGCCAAGGTACTCGACCCGCAGTTCATTTTCCTTGACGGCAAGTGTCACCAGGCCCCGCGTGCTGTCGAAGTAAATCCGCGCCAGCAGTGCCATCGTGGTGGCCAGAACCACCGCCAGCACATACAAGGTGTAGACGACGCTCCCGTCGGCCAGTTCCTGGCCGAACAAGGTTGGCCGCCCGACGTTGAAACCGTCAGAGCCGCCAAGCATGTTGAGCTTCATCAGCAGGCCATAGGTCACCATCGACAAGGCCAGCGTCAGCATCGCGAAAAAGATGCCGCGGTAGCGAGACAACAGCGGCGCGAACGGCGTGGCGATCAGCGCGGCAGACACGCCTCCGATGAGGGCCATGCCAAGTGCATCGGTGAAACCCAGGTGGTTGTAGACCAGCGCTGCGGCGTACCCGCCGCCGGCCAGCATCATGCCCTGGCCAAACGGAACAACCCCACCGCGCATCAGGCCGACGATGCCCAGGGAGACCAGCCCGTTGGCCGCAGCCATGATCAACAGGAAGCTGAGCCAGCGCGGCATCCACAGGCCGGCCAGCGAGAGCACGACGCAAGACACGATGGCGATCAGGATCAGCCGTCCATGGCCTGTCGCAGGCGCCGACTTCGACGCAGAAAGAATGGTCGCCATGTCAGATCTTCCTGGCCTGGATGCGCTGGAACAAGCCCTCTGGCCGGAACATCAGCACCACCGCCATCACGACATATATCGAGAACAGTTCGGCGACCGGAGCCATGTGCACGGCCAGTGAACGCGCCAGGCCGACGAGCAGCGCACCGATGGCGGCTCCCTGGATGCTGCCCAGCCCGCCGATGATCACGACCGCGAAGGAGACGATGACCACGCCAACCGATACACCCGGCTGCACGGAGATCATTGGTGCGGTAAAGGCGCCGCCCAGCGCCGCAAGGAAGATGCCGATGGAAAACGCGACCATGTACACCCGCGAGACGTTCACGCCCATGCTGGACGCCACCTCCGGACTGTGGATCACGGCCAGCACGATCTTGCCCTGGCGTGTTCGGTTCAGTCCCCACCACACGACAAGGCCAACGGCCACAGCAAGGCCAATCAGTGCGAACTCGTATCCGACGTAACTCTGCACGCCGACATCGATGTTGCCGAACAGGGAATAGGGTTCGTAGACGTAATAGGGATTGGCGCCCCAGATCAGCTTGGTCACGTCTTCCAGAATCAGGAACATGGCGTAGGTCACCAGCACCAGCAGGACCTCATCGCGACCATAGAAGAAGCGCAACAGTCCGCGTTCGATCAGTGGCGCGACGATGGCGGCCACCGCAACAGCGGCCAGCAGCATGGCCAGCAATGACCAGGCAGGGTCCCAGTTCATGCTGGTGGTCCAGCCGACAAAGCTGGCCGCAGCATAGGCACCCAGCGCATAGAAGCTGCCGTGTGCAATGTTCAGAATTTTGAGCACGCCGAACACCAGCGTAAGCCCGAGCGCGACGATGAACAACCATGACGCATAGGTCAGGCCGTCGATCAGGATGGTTGAAATGGCGGGCATGGGTGGGTCCGGTTAAGGCGGTTCAGAGATCGGGCGTGCCAAGAGGGTCAACTCGAAGCACGCCCGCGGGCGCACCTATTGAGTCAAGGGCAACCCTTGGCGCCAGTGAAGCCTGACTTGATCCAGTCCTCTGACTTCATGTCGGACGGTGGGTTGACACATTCAGCCGGGAAGCGAACGATGTCGTCGATCACCACCATCTTCTTGGCCGCGTCATACCGGGTTTTTCCGATCGCGGTTTCCTGGATCGCCTGATGGCCATCAGCCAGGGCCATGCGGATCTTGCCCGCCGGAGAGTCCCATTCCGAGCCCTTCAGCGCGGTGGCCAGCTGCTCCGAATTGGGCTTCTTGCCACCGTTGGCTGCAGTGGCTTTCTCGACCGCCAGTTTCAGACCCAACAAAGCCTGAGCCATCCGGTACGGAGCCTGCACAGGGTAGACGCCGTTGGCATCCGAGTAGACCTTCCACCACCAGTCGTTCAAGGCCGACTTCGGCGACATCAGACCATAGGCGCCGCGGGCGCCAAGGATAGTGCCATCGGGCATTTTGTCGCCCAGACCGGGCAACACATGGTCGCCTGCCGACAACAAGACCTGGGTGCGCTTGAACAGGCCACGTGGGCCCGCCTGAAGGATGAATGCCTGCAAGTCACCGCCCCACAAACTGGAGTGTGTGACGTCTGCGGTTTTGCTCATCAGCGACGAGATTTCGGTGCCATATTGTCCGGCGCCGAACTTGGGCAACTGGTCCTGGCCGGCCTTGGCGTCTGGAAAGAGCTTGTCCATCGAAAGCGCAAAGTCTTTCTTGGAATCCTGACCCCAGGCATAGTCCTGGTTGATCATGTTGTAGCTGTTGACCTTGATGCCCTTGGCTTTCAGATAGCGGGCCAAGGCCACGTTGTCCATGGTGGCGTGTGATGCGGTCCGGAAGACATAGTTGAATTTGTTGTCTTCGAAGACGCGCGGGGTTCCGCAGTCATAGAGGATCAGAAAACGCTTCATCTCTTCTGCTACCGGTGCCACCGCCAGGCAATCGCCGGAGCTGACATAGCCCACCACCGCATCGACTTTCTCGCGGTCGTAAAGATTGCGCAACTCCTGAACCTGCTTGGTTGCTCCGCCAGCCTCGTCGACATAGACGGCTTCAATCTTCATGCCGCCGAAGCCCGTCTTGTCGTAAGGTGCTGGCGCCTGCCCCTTGTTGAATGCCTCAACCAGCGCCTTCGCGCCATTGACCGCCGGTATGCCGAAGCTTTCAGCTGCCTGGCCGGACAGGAAGCTCACCACGCCGATTTTGAAAGTTTCCTGGGCATGCAGGGTACCCGCGGCAAGCAGTGCCGCGCTGGCAGCCAGCACACGCAGTCCCATGCGCCGCGGTGGGAAAGTCGTCTGTCGGAAATGTTTTGCCATTTTCGTGTCTCCAGTTGTGCGCCCTTGTCGGGCAGGATGGGTCTTTCGACCCTATTGCGACCAGACGAGGGGCGCGCTCTTGTCGAGCCCGGCCTGCGCGAAGCCGCGTTGAAAATCGAGCGTGTGTTTGCGGGGACGCAGCGCGGGGATCTCGCTGTGGCTGCACTGCAAAGCCTTCGACAGGTTCCGGTGAATCACGGCTTTGCCTTCAATGCCCCGTGAAATGCATACGAACAGGCGCCTGGATTTGCGCCATTGCAGCGAGCGCTGTGGTCCGACCTGGCTGGCGGAGTCGCAGGTGATGCAGCGCATGACATCGAGGCACACGAAGCGATCGTGCTCAGTGTGCCGCGTCGCATCACGCGGTATGGCGCCGTCGCTGATCACCCACTCGATGATCACAGGCTGGAAAGTACCCGCAGGCGCCGCATGTTCCACCAGAGCCTCCTTCACCAAAAAGAATGAATGACCGAATGAACTTCATTCTTGTCGTTCAAACCGAGCGAACGCATAGCGCAAACCCTAGAGGGTGTCCGATTGGCGACTGACTGGAAGGCCTGTAGAGGCTTCAGGTCAGACTCAACATCCAGCACCAGTGCAGGTTCAAAACACTCAAGAACAGGCAGGCCACAAGGCCGACCACCTGGCAGCGGAGAGCAACCACGCAGAAGGGCTGGGCACTGTGTTGTGTGCGTGAAGCGGCCTCGATTCTTTTCATCTGTGAGGCTGTGCCCGGCGACGCATGCGGTCTGTGGTGGTGGCATTCGTGCACCCAGTCGCTGGTCAGACCTCTGTTTGCGGCAACCACCGGGAATGGACCACCCCTGGCCGCATAGACAATCTGCATGGCTCGGCCGCAGCGGCGCGGACTTGCCATCGGCTGTTCAACTGGACTGCGATTCCACGGTGTGCGCCCCTTCGCCAGAATGCGCTGCAACGCCGACACACCAGCCACGGGCGCAAGGGCCGCAGAAAAACGCCTGTCACACGGAGTGCCGAAGAAGGCAACCCGTCAGCCACTCACAACAAGTCGACCGGGCGTTCTCCTGCGCATCCTGTCTCAGACAACACCGCACCGCACCAGACGCAATGGCCCGTGTACACAATTGCCATCTGCCATCAAGGTCTGGAACACACCCAGGGGAACGGCACGAAGCGGAAAATGTCAGCGGTTAAAGTCTGAGACATGCGCAGACACCCGCGAAGAAGCCGAGCCAGGCGAGCACCCATGCCTGGGCCAACACATTCGAGAGGACTGGCTGTCACATTCCGTGGGTGCCGGGATCTTCAACCGCTGGCCATCAAGGCAGCGAGCTCACCCTTTTTTAGTCATGTCATGGTTTGAAATCGTCAGCGTAGTCATTCTGGGCGGTCTTTTCTGGCTGTGGTTCGAAAGTGCCCGTGTCCACGAGATCGCCGTGGCGCGCGCGCGCAGCCAGTGTCATGTGAATGGGGTGCAATTCCTCGATGACACGGTCTCCCTCGCCAATATCAAACTGGCACGGGACGAAGGCGGACGCCTCGCGCTCAAGCGCACCTACACCTTTGAGTACAGTGACACTGGCAACAATCGCCAGCCAGGCAACATCATCATGCTGGGCCAGGTCGTTCAGTTCCTGAATTTCAACCCGAGCCTGACTGGCGCGGACATCACCCTGCATTGAATACATAGGCCATTGAGGGAATTGTCCGGCGGCTCCGTTTTCCTGGCCGCCAGGGCTCGCCGGGCGGTGAGCGAAAGGTGAAGGTGGCTCAGCGGAAGGCGCCTTTCAGCAATCCACACACAAAGTCCGACAACCCTAAGGGGCAGTGGGCCAACGGACCGACCCATTGGACTTCCCTGAAGCCACCTGTGGTGAGCGACCGCCCACGTTGCAACGCACACACCCGAGCCACTGCAGCGAGTTCTGCAGAAGGTCCGCTCGACGCACTGCGTGCCGGGAACAGCAACCCGACAGCCACCCACAACGGGTTGGCAGGGCGGTCTTCAATGCCGCTTGTCTCTGACAACATGGCGCTGTCTCAGACTTTATTGCCCGTGAACAACAATGCCGCAGCGCTTCAACCCTCACTCCACCGTCACACTCTTCGCGAGGTTGCGGGGCTTGTCAACATCCGTGCCCTTGGCCAGGGCTGTGTGGTACGCCAGCAATTGCAACGGCACAACGTGCAAGATGGGGCTCAATGCACCGTAGTGCTCTGGCATGCGGATCACGTGCATGCCTTCGGCGCTCTTGATGCGGGTATCGCCGTCGGCCAATACATAGAGCACGCCGCCTCGCGCACGCACCTCTTGCATGTTGCTTTTGAGTTTTTCCAGCAGGGTATCGTTGGGCGCCACCGTCACCACGGGCATGGCACTGGTCACGAGCGCCAGTGGGCCGTGCTTCAACTCACCGGCTGGGTAAGCCTCGGCGTGGATGTAGCTGATCTCTTTCAGCTTCAAGGCGCCTTCCAGGGCGATCGGGTAATGCAGACCGCGGCCGAGGAACAGCGCGTTGTCCATGCGGGCAAAGTCTTCTGACCATTGGATGATCTGAGGCTCCAGCGCCAACACAGCCTGCAGCGCTACGGGCAGGTGGCGCATGGCTTTGAGGTGATCGGCTTCCTGCTCTTCGGTCAGCACGCCACGCACCTGGGCGAGCGCCAGCGTGAGCAGGAACAGGCCGGCAAGCTGGGTGGTGAAGGCCTTGGTTGAGGCAACGCCAATTTCCACGCCCGCACGGGTGATGTAGGCCAGCTTGCATTCCCGAACCATGGCACTGGTCGACACGTTGCAGATCGTGAGCGTGTGTTTGTGGCCGAGGCTCTGGGCGTGGCGCAGCGCGGCGAGGGTGTCGGCGGTCTCGCCGCTCTGGGTGATGGTGACGATCAGCGTGCGCGGGTTGGGCACGCTGGTGCGGTAGCGGTATTCGCTGGCCACTTCCACCTGGGTGGGAATGCGCGCGATCGATTCCAGCCAGTATTTGGCGGTGCAGCCGCTGTAGTAGCTGGTGCCACACGCCAGGATCAGCACACTGTCGATGTCTTTGAACACGCTGTAGGCGCCGTCACCAAACAGCTCGGGCGTGATCGTTTCAACACCTTCCAGCGTATCGCCGATGGCGCGCGGCTGCTCGAAGATCTCTTTCTGCATGTAATGGCGAAAAGGGCCCAGCTCGGCCGCGCCGCTGTGCGCCAACACGGTTTTGACCGGGCGCTCTGCTGCCTCATAGGCGCGCCCTTGCGCATTGGTCACCCAGTAGCGGCCCAACTGCAGATCCACCAGATCACCCTCTTCGAGGTAGACGATCTGATCGGTGACGCCCGCCAGCGCCATCGCATCGCTGGCGATGAAGTGTTCGCCGCCAACCACGCCATCCACCGAGCCCACGCCCAGAATCAGCGGTGAACCCGCCCGGGCGCCCACCACCCGGTGCGGCTCGTCTTTGTGAAACACGGCCAATGCAAACGCACCGTGCAACTGGGCGACCGCGCCCTGCAAAGCCACGAACACATCGCCGTCGTAGAGCGAGTCGATCAGGTGGGCGATGACTTCGGTGTCGGTCTGGCTTTCAAATACGTAGCCCTTGGCCTGCAACTCTGCGCGCAGTTCGTCGTGGTTTTCAATGATGCCGTTGTGGACCAAAGCCACATGGCCCGCGCCATCGGGCGTGACGCCATGGCTGAAATGGGGGTGGGCGTTGTGCACGGCAGGCGCGCCATGGGTGGCCCAGCGGGTGTGCGCGATGGCAGTACCGCTGGCGATCTGTTCTTTTTGCACCTGCTGAACCAGCTCGGCCACGCGCGATGTGCTGCGGGCGCGCTTCAAGCCCCCGGCGTGAACGGCCACACCGCAAGAGTCGTAGCCACGGTATTCGAGCCGCTGCAAACCCTGAACCAATACCGGGACGATGTCACGCCCAGAAACCCCCGCCACGATGCCGCACATATAGATCCCCAAAAATGGATGTAAGCCGCCATCGTAGCCAAAAGATGTTGAAATTTTGTTTTGTATTTTTATAAAGAATCAATGAAAATTTCAGCCAAATCACAACATGAAATATAACTCCAAAATTATGGATGACATGAATCAAATATCGATCGACGAGATTGATATTCGCTTGCTGGATCTGCTGCAAACCGACGCATCCTTGAGCAATCAGACCCTTGCCGAGCGGGCCCACGTGTCTGCGCCCACAGCCCTGCGCCGAATCAAGCGGCTGAGAGAGGTGGGCTTGATTGATCGGCAGGTGGCCCTTTTGCAACCGGATCGCCTGGCGTCTGTTCTGGGTCACGGGCTCACCGCACTGATCGAAATCACGCTGGAGCGGCAAGGCAGCGAGAACCTGGATGCGTTTGAGGCCCGCGCACTCGCTGACGATGCGGTGCAACAGTGCTATCGGGTCAGCCCTGGGCCCGACTTCATCCTTGTGGTGCACTCGCCCGACATGCCCGGGCACCTCGCGCTCACACAACGTCTGTTCACCAATGATGCCAATGTGCGCAACGTAAAGGCATTTTTCTCCGTCAAACGTGCAAAATTCGACCCCCGAATCGCCCTTGTTCCAGTTAAGCTTGGACAGCAGGTCCACACGTAACAATACGTTTTTTGAAGCCCTTCTTCTTATCACTACGTCATAAAATCATCGGTTACAAAAAATAATCTGACCCAACTAGGAGTTTTTGCATGTCGTCTTTGTGGATCGCCATTGCCGCCACAGTGGTTGCGGTGGGATTGATCGCCGCCGGTGTCTGGGCCTACCAACGCCGTTCGAGCACCTCCACCGGCCGTGATGACCGCTACACACCCGAGCGCATCATGGTGCCGGAACACGCCAGCATGCTCACCTACCTGCACGACACCTTCCCCGGGCAAGTCGTTCTGCCCCAGGTCAAACTGAGAGACATGCTGTCGGTCAGGCGCGCATCCGATCGCAAGCGGGCGATGCAACGCCTGGAAAAGCAACAAGTTGATTTTGTGGTCTGCAACCCCGATGGGCGCCCGATGTTCGCCTTTGACATCGAGCAATACCACCTGAGCGATGCCAAGGCCAAAGCCTTTCAGGTCAAGATCAAGAACCGCATCCTGAAAACGGCTGGCGTTCGTTTCGTATTTCTCAAGAACGGCATCCACCGCATGCCCTCGCCCAACGATTTCCGCAAACAACTGGATCTGGCGGCTTTGCCTCAGCCCAAACCCAGCCCGGAAAACGACCCCAACAGCAGCGACAGCATGCGCCAGCAGTTGGAGTCGAAGTTTTCAGAGTTTGATCAACTGTTCCCCAACACGGGCTTTCGGGAATCGGAAGTCATGGGCCTGAGCGGCATCATGGACCTGGAAGTCGATGAAATCGACCGCAATGCGCGCCAAAGGCCGCCCACACTGCGTCAGCGCGCCTGATTCAGCGCATCGATCCCCTAAAAAAAAAGCCCTGCGAAATTCGCAGGGCTTTTTTTGCGGCGTCACTGGCCAGCCATCAAGGCTTCATCTTCGCCGGCCGGCTCCAGTTCGGAACCACCAGCGCTTTGCCCCGTGCCACCGCCAGGCTGCCCGGCGGCGTGTCTTTGCTGATCACCGAGCCCGCGCCCACGGTGCCGCCTGCGCCAATCGTGACCGGCGCCACCAGCACACTGTTGCTGCCGATGTGCGCATCGGCCTCGATCACGGTGCGGTGCTTGTTGGCGCCGTCGTAGTTCGCGGTGATCGTGCCAGCACCGACGTTGACGCGCTCACCCACGGTGGCATCGCCAATGTAGGTGAGGTGGTTCGCCTTGGCGCCATCGGCCAGGGTGGAATTCTTGACCTCCACAAAATTGCCGATGTGCACTTGCGCCCCCAGTTGGGCACCGGGGCGCAAGCGCGCAAACGGCCCGATCAAGGCGCCCGGACCCACACCCACGCCAAGCTTTTCTCCATCGATATGGGTGAACGGGTGGATCACCGCACCGGCGCCGATGGCCGCATTCGAAATCACACAGTTCGCCCCCACGCGCACGCCATCGCCCAGGCTCACGCGGCCTTCAAACACCACGTTGACATCAATCTCTACATCCGCGCCACACATCAATGCGCCGCGCACGTCAAGCCGAGCCGGATCGGCCAGGCGCACGCCTTTCTCCATCAATGCCCTGGCCCCGCGCAGCTGGTATGCCCGCTCCAGCTCGGCCAATTGCACCGGGCTGTTGACCCCCGCCACTTGAACCCCGTCGTGGGTGGTCAGTCCATAAACGGACTTTCCCAAACTCACAGCGTGCTTCACGATATCGGTCAGGTAAAACTCCTGCTGGCTGTTGTCGTTCTTGAGCATCCCCAGCAACTGTCTGAGCAAGGCGGCGGGTGCAGCCAGCACACCGCTGTACCACTCGGTGACGGCACGCTGCTCGACAGTGGCGTCTTTTTCTTCCACGATCGCCAGCACCGATTCGAGTCGCCCCGGCGCGCGAATCACACGGCCATATCCCGTTGCGTCCCCGGCCTCAACGGTGAGAAGAACAAGGTGTTGGCCACCGCTGGCCTCTATCAAGCTTTGAAGGGTCGACGCCTCGATCAGCGGCACATCCCCATTGAGCACCAAAACCACCCCATCGTCGGCCAATGCCGGCAAAGCCTGCTGCACTGCGTGGCCGGTGCCCAATTGTGGTTCCTGGCGCACGTACTTCAATTCCGTGCCCGCATGAGCAGCCAGCCCCGCCTCGACAGCCTCAGCACCGTGGCCGGTGATCACCACCACCGAGCGGGCCGATACCCCGGCTGCCGTGTCGATCACATGCTGGGCCAAAGCGCGTCCGCCCAAACGGTGCAACACTTTGGGTTTACCGCTTTTCATGCGCGTGCCCTTGCCCGCCGCCATCACAACCACATCAACAGGGAACGACATGCACACCTTTCCTGCAACCCCTCGGGGTCTGAGTTTCCAAACAAAGGCCACCGGACCCGGCCTGCCCGCAATTATCCCCTGCCCTCGCATGGAATCCGCAAGGCGCTGGCTTCGCAGAGCTGCGCTGTGCGCAGGAACCTTCGTTCTGCTCACCGCCCTGGGCGGATGCAGTGCGGTTCGCCTGGCCTATGGGCAAGCACCCAGTCTGGCCTATTGGTGGATCGACGATTTTGTCGATCTCACCGACGGGCAGTCCACCGTGTTGCGCCAGGACATCGATGCCTTCTTCGCGTGGCACCGCGCCCAGGAGTTGCCGCTGTATGCCGAACGCTTGACGCAATGGCAATCCATGGCCACCCAAGACACCACGGCAGACAAAAGCTGCCAGCAGTTCGAGGTGTTGCGTGCCGCCTACCAGCGAAGCATCGAGCGCGCCATCGATCCCCTGGCGCGCCTGGCCGTCAACCTGAAGCCCGATCAACTCCAGCACCTGGCGCGACACCATGTAAAAAGCAACAAGAAGTTTGCCAGCGAATGGCTGGACGATGGCGTTCAAGCCCGCAAAGAGCGCCTGTACGGCAAAGCGCTGGACCGATACGAAACCCTCTACGGCGACCTCAGCCAGGCCCAGCGCACCCTGCTCAAGGTGCGCACCGACGCCAGCGGCTTTGACCCACAGCGCGTGCAAACCGAGCGAAAGCGCCGCCAAGCCGATCTGCTCGCCACCCTGAAACAGGCTCAAGCCCAGCCCGCCGAGGCCGCCGGCCTCTTGCGCCAATGGCATACACGAGTACTCAGTTCACCCGATGCCAGCTACGCGGCCTATTCCAAAGCCCTCATTCGCCAGGGCTGCGACCAATACGCTGCGCTGCACAACACCACCAGCCCCGAACAGCGCGCGCATGCTGTCGGCGTGCTCAAGGGCTACGAGACCGACCTGCTGGCTCTCACACGGCCGGACTGAACGCCAAAAGGCTGCGCTCTGCGCACCGTTCAGGCGCGCAACAACACCCAAGGCGCCCCATGCGGTGGCGTTTGATCCCGAATCGGGCACAAGCCTGGTGCGCAAAACTTGCATACAAGGCTGGTATGCGGTTGGCACGGAATTCGCAAAGGACTGATCAACAAGGAAACCCCTGTGATCAGCTCCACCCAAATTGCTCAACGCATCATCGACGCCGTTCTGGCCCAGCGCCTGGCTCCCGGCGCGCGCCTGGGAGAGCAGGCGCTGTCGCTGCTGTTCGATTGCAGCCGAACCCAGGTGCGCGAGGCGCTGATGCGGCTGGCAGCCAAGGGCATCGTCACGGTGAGTTCGCGCCGTGGCTGGTATGTGGTGCAACCCTCGCACGACGAGGCCCGAGAGGCGTTTGAAGCGCGGCGAGTGATCGAGATGGGCCTGATTCGCCAGGCCCAGCCCATGAGCAAAACCGCCATCACACGGCTGCGCCAACACCTCAAACAAGAAAAGCTCGCCCTCAAAGGCAGTGATATCGGCCAGCGCAGCTACCTGCTCGGCGATTTCCATGTCTGCCTGGCCGAATGCCTGGGCAACCAGTTGCTCGCCGACACCCTTCGCGACTTCACCGCCCGCACCACCCTGATCGCAATGCTCTACCAATCAACCCACGATGCCGAACAGTCGTGTGAGGACCATGTGGCCATCGTGCAAGCCTTGGGGCAGGGAGACACAACGCTGGCCGAGCGCCTCATGCAAGCCCACATCGGCCAGGTTCAGGCCGCACTGCGCCTGGTCGCGCCCAGCGACCCCATCGCCCATTTGCGCGAAGCCCTCGCGCCCCTGCAAGAGCGTTCGCCCTCACCTGCGGTCGGCAAACCGCGCAAACGCAGCCTATCCATTTCCCCCACCTCAACCGAACCCTCAACCTACCTAGGAGCCTTGTTATGACCCCCACCAAACGCCAGTTCATCGCCGCCGCCCTTGCCGCCGCCTCTCTCTCCAGCCTTGGCAGCGCCCACGCCCAGTCCGCGCTTGACGACGTGATGAAGGCCAAGCTCATCAAGATCGCCGTGCCAACCGACTTCCCGCCGTACGGTTTCGTC
Source organism: Hydrogenophaga crassostreae (assembly GCF_001761385.1). GTDB lineage: Bacteria > Pseudomonadota > Gammaproteobacteria > Burkholderiales > Burkholderiaceae_C > Hydrogenophaga > Hydrogenophaga crassostreae. The sequence continues at coordinate 4,258,503 of NZ_CP017476.1, forward strand.
GGCACCGACCTTCAGCCCCAGGGCCTCGACGTGGACATGGCGAACTACATCGCCGCAAAACTGGCAGTGAAGATCGAGCTGGTTCCCGTGACCAGCGCCAACCGCATTCCCTACCTGCAAACCAAGAAGGCCGATCTCGTGATTTCCACGCTGGGCAAGAATCCCGAGCGTTCCAAGGTCATCGATTTCACCGCCGCCTACTCGCCGTTTTTCCAAGCCGTGTTCGCCCCCAAAACCATGGCGATCAAAGGCTTTGAAGACCTCGCTGGCAAATCCGTGGGGGTAACGCGGGGTGCGATTGAAGACCAGGAATTGACCAAAATTGCCCCGACCAACGCCGACATCAAGCGTTTTGAAGACAACAACGCCACCGTCTCGGCCTTCATCTCGGGTCAGGTGCAACTCATCGCCACCGGCGCATCGGTCGCGGGCAACATGATGGCGCGCAACCCGCAGCTCGGCGCCGAATACAAGCTGCTCCTGAAAGACAGCCCCAACTTCATTGGCGTGGCCAAGGGCGAAGACGCGCTGCGCCTCAAGGTCAACGACATCATCGCCGCCGCGAAAACCTCGGGCGATATCGACACCATAGCCAAAAAATGGCTGGGTCGCCCAGCGGGCCAGTTGCCCGAATAAGCCAGACGCATCCAACAGCCACCGCCATGCTGATCGAACTCGACTTTCCAGCCGTCCTGGCCCAGTGGCCGATTCTCGCCAAAGGCGTGGCGTGGACGCTCGGCCTCACCGCCGTCTCCACCGCCATCGGCCTGGTCATCGGCACGCTCTGCGCCTGGGCGCGCAGCGGCAAGCCTATCTGGCTGCAGTGGCTGGTGGGCGCGTATGTGGAACTGGTCCGCAACACGCCCTTCATCGTTCAACTGTTCTTTGTCTTCTTCGGGTTGCCCGCCATGGGCGTCAAGCTCACGCCAGAGCTCGCCTCGGTGATCGCCATGGTGATCAACCTCGGCGCCTACTCGGCTGAAATCATCCGCGCCGGTATCGAGGCCACGCCGAAAGGCCAGTTTGAAGCGGCGGCCAGCCTGGCGCTGTCCAAGGTGCAAACCTTCGTTCATGTGGTGTTGCCGCCCGCACTCAAGAAGGTGTGGCCCGCGCTGACCAGCCAGATCATCATCGTCATGCTCGGCTCGGCCGTTTGCGGCCAGATCTCCACCGAAGAGCTGAGCTTTGCGGCCAACCTGATTCAAAGCCGAAATTTCCGCGCGTTCGAAGCCTTCATCATCGCCACGGGCATCTATTTGGTGCTGTCGATCGGCGTGCGCGGCCTGCTCAACTGGGCTGGGCCCCGCTATTTGTTTGGAGGCCGACGTGGTTGATTTTTCCCTCTGGGACATCTTGCGCAATCTGCTGCTCGCCGCCCGCTGGACGGTCGCGCTCTCGCTGATCGCCTTCGTGGGCGGCGGTGTGGTGGGCCTCTTTCTGCTGGTCGCGCGCACCGCGCGCTGGCCCGGCGCCGGGCCCCTCGTCGCGGGCTACGTTCAGCTCTTTCAAGGCACGCCCCTGCTCATGCAGCTCTTCCTCGCCTACTTCGGCCTGGCGCTGTTCGGCGTCGATACCTCGGCCTGGACCGCCGCCGCCGTGGCGCTCACGCTCTACACCAGCGCCTTCTTGGTTGAAATCTGGCGCGGCTGCGTGGCAGCCATTCCCAAAGGGCAATGGGAAGCGGCACAAAGCCTGGCGCTGAATTTCCGCGAACAGCTGCGCTACATCGTCTTGCCGCAAGCCACCCGAATTGCCATCGCGCCCACCGTGGGCTTTCTGGTTCAAGTGGTCAAAGGCACGGCGCTGGCCTCTGTGATCGGCTTCGTGGAACTCACCAAAGCCGGCACCATGATCACCAACGCCACCTTCCAGCCCTTCTTGGTCTACAGCTTCGTCGCTTTGCTGTATTTCGCGCTGTGTTTCCCGGTCAGTCTGGCCGCGCGCCGTCTTGAAAGAAAACTCCATGCCCTCCGCTGACACCGTCGCCGCACCCGCACCCGCACCCTCCGCCATGGCCACCCCCAACCGCCACGGCCCCATCGTTGAAATCCAGCAACTGCGCAAGTCTTACGGCAGCAACGAGGTGCTGAAAGGCATCGACCTGCAAGTGGCCCCCGGCGAAGTGATCGCCATCATCGGCAAGAGCGGCTCGGGCAAAAGCACACTGCTGCGCTGCATCAACGGGCTGGAGGAATTCCAGTCGGGCGCACTCAGCGTGGACGGCCAGCCCCTGCTGCACGGCAACGCCGCCGCCATGCGCGAACTGCGGCAACACGTCGGCATGATCTTCCAGAGCTTCAATCTGTTCCCCCATCTCTCGGTGGGCAAAAATGTGATGCTGGCGCCGGGTCTGGTGAAAAAAACCGACCCCACTGCTGGCGAAGCCAAGGCCCGCCAACTGCTCGTCCGAGTGGGCCTGGGCGAAAAGTTTGACGCCTTTCCCGATCAGCTCTCGGGCGGCCAGATGCAGCGCGTGGCGATTGCGCGGGCGCTGGCCATGGCACCCAGCGTGTTGCTGTGCGACGAAATCACCTCCGCGCTCGATCCCGAGCTGGTGGGTGAAGTGTTGCGGGTGGTGGAATCGCTGGCCGTTGAAGGCATGACACTCTTGATGGTGACCCACGAAATGAGCTTCGCCCGCAAGGTGAGCAACCGCGTGATCTTCATGCACCAGGGCCGCGTACATGAAATGGGCCCGCCCGCCGAGCTGTTTGGCCGCCCGCAGACGCCCGAGCTGCAACAGTTCCTAGCCTCGATCACAGACTGACCCCCCATCTGCACCGCCCTGGGGAAAGCTCAGGCAGCGCCCTGGCCTGCGGCCTGGCCCTTGTCAGCGCTTTCTGGCTTGCCTGCTCCTTCGCTGGCCCGTTGCAGGTTGAGCGCCAGCAGGCGGGCGAGCAGCTCGTCGTCGGGCGTGTCGGCGTTCATGTCGTTCCAGCCCTAGTCAGCCGCCACGGCCGTGTCGAGTTCGGCGTGGGCCAGTGCGAGCCAAGCCGGGCGGGCGTTGTTGCGGTTGGTGAGGGTGCGTTTTGCAGGGCTTTGGCATCGGCTTCGCTCAGGCCTTCGAGGGCCGCCACGCGGTCGGGGTAGGGGAACGCTCCAAACCCAGCGGCACCACCTCGGGCACCCGAACCGTCCATTCCGGCGGGTTGAGCCAGGCTTCGCGCAGAGCGTTCAGGCGGGCTGCGGCTTCCGCGATTCGGTTGGCCACGGCTTGAAGCGCCGGGTTGCCGCCCAGCTGCGCCGTGATGAGCGCGCCGTGGGGTGAGTTGGGCAGGGCTTTGGTTTGTTGATGGGCCTGGCCGGCGAGGCGAGAACCTTGTTCGAAGATGTAACCGGCCTCACTGCCGGGCTTGGCCACGCCGAGCAGCTCGCAGAGATCGAGCAAGTGGCTTTGTGCGCTTTGTTCTTCATTGAGCCCGTGGGCCGGCCCCCCCTAGCCCCCCCCATTTGCTGACGAATGCTTGCGGTGTCATGGAGGTGTCTTGTGGTTGTGCAAGGATCGTAGCAAAGGCACAATGGTCGAATAGCATGTGGCGTTGTCAGCGCCGCCACTTCCGTTTTTTGCTGTCAGGGATTTAGTTCACATGAACCACACGCCAATCGCCCCTTCTTCCTCCGCCCGCCGCCCCTGGAGCGCTCTGCTGCTCAAAGGCCTGGCAGCAGGCGCACTGGCCCTCTCACTCTCGGGTTGCATCCCGATCCCGATCATCGAGTACAGCCCCTCCGAGCCCGAGGCGGGCGAGACGGTCACCTTCGACGGCGTGGGCACCATTGTGTCCAACGTGCCCGAAGATACCGTTGCCGCAAGCTACCGCTGGGACTTTGGCGACGGCAAGAAGGGCAGCGGCTCCGCGCCCACACACGTCTATGAAAACGCAGGCGCCTACCAAGTGACACTGACCGTGGTTGACAGCGCGGGGCGTGTGGGCGAGAGCCAGGAAACAGTCACCGTCAGCGAGGCGACTGTGACAACCACCTCGGAGAGCGATACCACCAGTTCGTCCACATCCGATACCGCGACCACCACATCAGACAGCACCACAACAACCGACGATTCGTCTACGACCGCGACCGTCACCAAGTAACAGAGGGCTGCGGGCCACCGGGCCAGCGCCTTTTCGCCCTCAAAAAAACCCGCCTAGGCGGGTTTTTTTGCTGTCGGGCAGGAATACCGTTATCCCTGCAAGGCCGCCCACATTTCCTTGTCGCGTTCAGCCGTCCAGATGCGCGGGTTTTTGATGCCTTTGGCTTCGTCGTAAGCCCGGCTCACGTCGAACGGCAAGCAGTGTTCGTAGATGAACACGTGGCCAAACACCGGGTCCATGCTCTTGCGCGTGTGAGCCATGGCGGTTTTCAGGTCCATATCGGCTGCGGCGGCTTCTTTGCCAGCCTGGAACAGCGTGGTCACCCAGCGCTTGGTGTAATCGAGCGCCTTGTTCACATCGGCGTTGCCTTTCATGGCTTCGCCGCGACCCGGCACGATGTATTCAGCCTTCAACTCGCGCAGTGCTTCCAGCGTGGTTGGCCACTCTTCGAGCTGGGCGTCGCCGGTGTAGACGCCGGCTTCGTATTCAACCAGGTCGCCTGAGAACAGCACCTTCTCGGACTCGACCCAGGCAATGGTGTCGCCGCGGGTATGGCCAGCGCCCGGGTGCCAGATGTGCACTTTCACGCCACCCAGATCGATCTCCAGGCTGCCCTGGCGGCCCGGTTTGCCATCGCCAATGACCATGGTCGGCCAGGTCAGGCCCGGCACGCTGTCAGCACCACGGAACAGGCGCGGGAAGCGCTCCATTTCGCTTTGCATGTCTTGCGCGCCGCGTTCAACGATGAGTTCATAGGTGCCACGGCTGGCGATGACTTCGGTCGCGCCTTCTGCGGCATAGGCGCTGGCGCCCAGCACACGCACCGCGTGGTAATGGGTGAGCAACACGTATTTGATCGGCTTGTCGCTGACTTTGCGGATCTGGGCGATCAGGTCATTGGCCATGGCGGGCGTGGCCGTGGCGTCGCTGACCATGATGTATTTTTCACCGATGATGACGCCGGAATTCGGGTCACCCTCGGCGGTGTAGGCCCAGCAATGGGGGCTGAGTTGTTCAAAGGTGATCTTTTTGTCTTCGAGATCGGCCTGGGAAGCGAAAGCTTTGCTCATGAAAGGTGTCTCCTGTGTGTTGCGTGCGCGAAAACGCGTCATCGCAGATTTTACCTAAACGAAATCAATTACGCATCCGTAAATATAAAGACCTCGGATTCCCGCCGTGGAAAAGCACCCGACTCAGCCGAGACCTCGCTCCAGAACAGCGACGACCTCGTCCGCAAAAGCGTCGTAGCTCATGGACCCGCCAGGCCTCAGCCAGGTGAACGTCCAGTTGATCATGCCAAACAACATCATGGTCAGCGCGGTCTGGTTCGTGGGCGTCACGCGGTCGGGGTAGGCGCGTTTGAGAAAACGGGTAAAGGCGGCGACCACGTCTCGCTGCCGATTCAAGATCAGTTCGCGCTGGGCTTCACCCAAAAACTTCGTATCCGACACCAGGGCCACATGGCGCGTGGCCGAGTTTTGATACTCCGCCAGAAAAGCCCGTACCAGCTCGTTCAAGGCCTCGCGCTCGCTGAGATTCTTGCGCTGGGCGCGCGCTTCTGCCTCACCAATCAAGGCCAGCAGGCGCTGCGTATATTGGTCGAGCAAGTCCAGCAAAATGGCCTCTTTGCTCTCGTAGTAGTGGTAGAGGCGCGCCTTGCTGGTGCCACAGGCGGCCGCAATGTGGTTCATGCTGGCGGCAGGAAAACTCTGGCGCGCAAAGCATTGCGCAGCAACCTCCAGAATTTCTTCGCGCTTGAGGTCGTGGGAGGCAGATTTGGGACGGGCCATGAAACATTGTCCCAGAGGTTGTGCCCCCCTGCGCCGCGCTGATGGCGTGCCACCCCCCGAGGGGGCAATGCCTGCGGCCCGGCGGAGCCGGTTCCACGGCATTTTGAGCCGGAAGCACCACGCTCCGTGACCGCTTCAGGATGTCCGAAATGATGCGCAGGGCTTTTGCTTTTTTTGAGCGATCTGCACCTACCATCTCACCCATGGTCAAACCCATCACCGATCCTTTCGTGCTCCATGCATGTGAGCTGCTTTCCTGCGTGGGCCCCTGCGTGGCCAAGCGCATGTTTGGCGGCTGGGGCATTTCGGTGGATGGCATGAACATCGCCATCATTGCCGGCGACGAGCTCTACCTCAAATCCAACCCGCAAACCGAACCACAGTGGCTGGCCGCGGGGGGCCACGCCTTTGAGTTCGTCACCAAAGACAAGACCATCAAAGTCAGGTACCACACACCACCCGATGAAGCGCTTGAGTCTCCCGGGTTGATGCTGCCTTGGGCGCGGCTGGCGCTGGAAGCGGCCGTCGCAGCCAGGAAACCCAAACCGCGTCCCAGGAAGCGTTAGCTTCGGGCTCGAAGGGGTCTCCAGTGGCCCATTTCACGATAAGCTATTGATTCGCTTCTTGCATCAATCGCATTGGCACCTCCATGTCACTTCCCGTCAACCATCCCCGCTCTCGCCCGATCTCTGTTGGCCATTTGCGCGCCTTCGATGCGGTCGCGCGCCACCTCAACTTTCGCGCTGCGGCTGAAGAGCTGTCGCTCACCCAGAGCGCTGTCAGTCGCCAGATTCAGGCGCTGGAAGACGAGGTGGGTGCAGCCCTGTTTCTGCGCCACACAAGGGCCGTGGAGCTCACCAGCGCAGGCACGCATTTGCTGCGCGCCAGTGGTGCCGCGCTGGAGCGCATTGATGCGGCGGTACGCCAGATTCGGCAAAGCGCCGGGCGCAAAAGCGTGGCCATCACCACATGGGCATCTTTTGCCTCGATGTGGTTGATTCCACGCATGGAAGCCTTTCAGCGGGAACACCCTGATATCGATATCCGCATTGATGCCTCAGACGCGGCGCTCGACCTGTCCACCTCCGATGTCGATCTGGCCTTGCGCTATGCCGTGCCGGCCTCGGTACCCAGCAGCGCCATTCGCCTGTTCGGCGAACAGCTCACCCCGGTCATCAGCCCCTGGCTGTTGCGCGACCGCCCACTCAAGAGCATCAGCGACCTCACCCAGCACACCCTGATCGAAGCTGGCGACGCCCACCGCACCCGGCATCTCGAATGGCTGACCTGGCAGCGCTGGCTTGACGCGTTTGCCCCTGCTCAAACGGAAGCGCTGGCAGGCAGGTCGCGGGCAACCAAACCCAAGTTTTCGCCCAAGCGCTGGCTGTATTTCAACTACGCCCACCAGATCGTGCAGGCCGCCCTCACGGGCCAGGGCGTGGCACTGGCCCGCATGCCGCTGGTGGCCCAGAGTCTGGCGAATGGCGATCTGGTGGAAGCGCTGCCGCAAACCCGCATGGACTCGCCCCTGGCCTACTGGATGATGAAACCACCGCGTGGCACCGAACGCCCCGAGGTCAAAGCTTTTTGCGACTGGTTGCTGCGCGAAGCCGCCGCCACCCGGGAGGCGATTGGCGAAGTACCAGACCCCGATACGGTGGACCACATGGATTGAGACCAGGTGGTGCCAGCGATGTTCGCCAACTTCGTGCACACTCCAACGCCTTCCTGCTGGCTAAGCCGCTCCTACCGATCATGACCCCCTCACAAACCCCCACACCTGGCAACCTGCGCAGCATCGTCGCGATGGTGATCGCTGTGGGTTGCTTTGCGTTGATGGACGCCGTGCTCAAAGCGCTCTCGGCGCGCTACCCCGTGTTGCAGATCGCCACACTCCGGGCCTTGTGCGGCCTGCCCCTGGTCCTGGCCTACATCAGTCTGCGGCGTGCCTGGCACACCGTCTGGCGCATCCGCTGGCCGCTGCATGTCTTGCGCGGCGGACTGGGCATTGCGATGCTCGCCTTGTTCACGACTGGCGTGCGCGAGCTGCCGCTTTCAGCCACATACACCCTGTTTTTCATCGCCCCGCTGTTGATCACGGCACTGTCAGTTCCCGTGCTGAAAGAGCGCGTGCCCGCCGCGCACTGGTGGGCCATTGGCATCGGATTCTTGGGCGTGTTGATCGCGCTGCAGCCCCGCGGCAAAGACCTTCAGGAAGGCTTGTTCACCGCCGGAGGGCTGGCGGTGCTGGGCGCCGCCGCCTGCTACTCGGTCGCAGCGATCGCCGGCCGTCTGTCCAGCCGCACCGACTCCACCGAAAGCATGATTCTGTGGATGATGGTGATCGTGGCGATCGGTGCGGGTGCGATGGCGGCACCCAGCTGGGTGCACGTTCCGCTCGACGAAGCGCCTCTGTTGCTGGCGCTGGGCCTGAGCGGCTTTGGCGGTCAGCTCGCGATCACAGAAGCCTTTCGCCACGGCCAGGCCTCCGCCGTGGCCCCGTTCGAATACACAGCCCTGGCCTGGGGCGTTGGCCTGGACTGGGTGGTCTGGAAGACACTGCCAGAAGCCCACACCTGGCTGGGCGCCGCCATCATCATCGCCAGTGGCGTCTACATCGTGACCCGCGAAAAACGCATCACCGAAATCCACGCCAACGCAGAGCGCCCTTGAAGCCACGAATCAGCAGCAGACCTGGCCCACGGCACGGCGAAGGCTGAGAACAATTAGACGCAGCGCAGAGCCGCCGAGCAAGGTCAGATGCAAAATTTTTTCCATCCTTGAACGGGTGACGCGACAGAACCTTGGTACCGATGGGGGCACTCAGCAGCCATACCACCAGAATTTCAACTGGTACGCCATTCGCCATTCGCCATTCGCCATTCATACCGTCCTGGAGAAGCTCAAAACCATCAGCTCAGCCAACTGCGATCCGCATGAGGTGTCAGGGCGCGTCAGTCCGCTTGCGGCCATGAGCAGCCCTTAAGACGCCAACTTGAGCGACGGGTCAAGGCTGGGTCCAGTCATAGGAAATTTACGGCTGCGCGTTCGCGAGTTTTGTAACCTGTCATTCGCGGAACAAGACTCCAAACGACCGCTCGCCCACGGCGGATTCAACCGGTCGATGCAACACACTAACCACCGCTTAGGCGGAATGAGTGTTGCAGATGAAACAGCGGCCACGGATCTACTACTCGGACAGCCAGAAGGCCTTGATGTGGGAGCATTGGAAACAAGGCTGGACGCTTCATGAGATCGGAAAGCTCTTCGATCGTGCCCATACGTCGGTGCTCAAAATAATTGCGGAGACAGGTGGATTCCGGCCGGCACAGCGATTGCGTGCATCAAGAGCATTGACTCTGGCGGAGCGCGAGGAGATCTCGCGAGCGATGGTGGCAGGCCAATCGATTCGATCAACAGCAGCGCGTTTAGGGCGTGCACCATCGACGATCGGCCGGGAAATCAAGCGCAATGGAGGCAGTGAGGGCTACCGTGCAAATCAGGCCGATGAAGCGGCTTGGAAGCGAGCGCGGCGCCCAAAGCGCTGCAAGTTGGTTGAGTACCGTGCCTTGGCTCGAATCGTTGCTGATAAGTTGCGCATGCTCTGGTCGCCGGAACAAATCGCAGGTTGGCTAAAGCATACTTATCCGAGCGACGAGAGCCATCACGTGTCACACGAAACCATCTACCGCAGTCTGTTCATTCAAGCGCGTGGCGCCTTGAAGAAGGAGTTGCTGGAGCACCTGAGACGTACCCGCAGGATGCGTCGATCTCGTCACTACACGCAGAAGACCGCAATTCACGGACGGATCGTGGATGCTGTTTCGATCAGCGAGCGGCCTGCTTGCGTCGAAGACCGTGCGGTGCCAGGCCACTGGGAGGGAGACCTGGTGTTTGGCAATGGCAAGAGCCAGATCGCGACGTTGGTCGAGCGTCAAACGCGATGCGTGATGTTGGTGAAGCTGGATGGCAAGGACTCGCAGACGGTCGTCAACGCGCTCATCAAGAACGCCCGAAAACTGCCGCAAGAGCTCTACAAATCATTGACCTGGGATAGAGGCACGGAGATGCATGCGCACAAGCAATTCACCATGGCGACCGACATCCAGGTCTACTTCTGTGATCCAAAAAGTCCTTGGCAACGCGGAAGCAACGAGAACACGAATGGGCTGCTCAGGCAGTACCTGCCCAAGGGTATGGATATCTCGGGTTTCTCACAGCTGCAGCTCAACGCAATCGCGAGACAATTGAACGAGAGGCCGCGCAAGACGCTCGGCTTCCATACACCCGCTGAGATGTTCAGCGAATGTGTTGCGTTGACCAGTTGAATCCGCCCACCCGCACCGGTCACACGATTGAGGCCAGCCAGACAAGATCGCTGGAACGACAGCTCACAGTAAGGGTGGTCTGGAGCTCGCGACCCATTCAGGGCATTCAGCTTTGCGGCTTGGGTGACAGCTTCTTCCAATTGGAGGCTTCCCAGCCTCAATGAAAAATCTGCCGCTCGCTCTCCAATCGGCCCTGAATTTGTAGAGTCCCGATCTATTGCTTCGGCCCTTTGATGTATGAACCGTTCACCCTGAGCTTGTCGAAGGGTTGCAGTGGCTTGGACAAGCTCAGCCCGAACGGAGTGAATACTTCAGTGGGCCGGATCTATAGGCCCACTCTCCCCCTGATTTGCCGATCACTTCAAAGTTGCGACCTCATTCCGACCTAAGTCGAGGCCCATATTCCCCAAATTACGCAAATCTCTGCGTGACTTCTTCAGGAGAATTTTCATGAAAACCAAAACATCGATTGCCATTGTTTCTGCATTGGTGCTTGCCACGACCGCCACCGCTTTTGCAGCCAAATCGACCGAAGCCGAGGCGCATACTTTGGATGAACGGACTTACGGCATAAAACCAGTCCAAGTTTCTATCTGCACCCCCAGTTATAGAGCTCGGGGGGCAATATTCCATCGGCGCCAACACACCGTGTTTGGATGACGTTTTGAGCCAGCCCTTGAGGGTGCCCAGAGGCATGTTCAGCTCTTCGGCCACATCATTCAGCGTGCGCTCACCGCGCTGCCTGGCCTTGCTCAGTGCCTGCTCTTTGACGTCAGGCGTTCTTCTCATTTTTTGCATTTGTTCTCGTCGCTCCGCTGCGGATCATCCGCTGGAAAATTGGAGGCGACATCTATTCTGACGCGGGGGGCAGGCTTGGGCATTCTCTCCTCGAACTGGACGGTAAACCGGGCATTTCATGGCGTGGTTCAGGTGTTCGGCCAACCCCGGATAGCAATGCGCGTTCCAGCAAATTTTTAGTGAGCAGCTTGAGAAGGCTGTCGATCAGTTCGTTCGTAACGGTCATTTATTTGCAATTCCGTGGGACTGCAGGAATTCCCCTTCCAATTGACCGTTTACAGAAAAGCTCCTACCCTCTCCGGCTGAGAAGTACTGCGTGATCATCGGGATTGCAACGGTCCAAATTCTGGGCGTCAGTTCAAGCCCGGGACACTTCAAAAAGCTACTTCCGAAGTCTGCGGAGAGCTTGAGGACTCACCGTCTCAGCGACTTTAAAAAAGAAGCTTAGGATGCCGAGTCGAAACCCAAGCCGGTATATTTGTCGCAATGAATTGCTGGCAGCACCAAGCTAAGCTCTGCCCCACCTTGTTCTGAGTTAATAGCAGTGAGCGTCCCACCGTGCTGTTCGACAATGCCATAGCTGATCGACAGCCCTAAGCCTGTGCCTTTGCCGACGGGTTTGGTGGTGAAAAATGGATCAAAAATCCGCAACATATGCTCTGGCGCAATTCCCGGTCCGTCGTCGCGGACCGAGACTCGAACGGTGTCATCTGTTGCCTGTGTCAGCCTTACCCAGACGCTAGCCGTGCCACCATCTCCTTGCCCGTCCACTGCGTCAAATGCATTTTGCAGCAAGTTCATCATCACCTGTTGAAGTTGCCCTGCACTGCCCAAAACGGTTACTGCTGTGCACGAGTCCCAATGCACCCGAGGCGGTTGCGATCGCCCTTTTTGCACCCAGTGTATGGCGCGATCAACTATCTCCACCAAGTTCACCGGCACGCGCTCCTCGGAATCCATGGCTGAGAAACGCTTCAATCCGTGCACGATATCGGCGGTGCGCTGAGCACCCTCTAACGTTCCTTCGATCAACGAAGGCAAATCGTTCAAGATGTGTTCGATACGCAATTGTTTGCGCAAAGCATGCAATTCGGGTTCTGTGGCTTGTGCATGCAGGGCCTCCATGTACGACCTCAGTCGGTCGCAATACTTGCGCAAGGCGTGCACATTGCCCAGTACGAAACTGATGGGATTGTTGAGCTCATGGGCCACACCGGCCACCAACTGCCCAAGCGAGGCCATCTTTTCCGAGTGAAGCAGTTGTTGCTGGGTGCGTTTCAGGGCATCGTGAGCAGCTCGCATCTCGTGGTACGCACGTTTGAGCTCTGCCGTTGGGCGTCCGACCCACACCGTGCCAACGCACCGCCCGTCGCTGCCCATGCGTGGTGTGCAATTTGCATCTACTGACACGGCCTGACCCTGGGCGTCGAGCAAATTGAGCTCAATGACTTCGCCGGTGCGTGGCGCATCGGCGATGGCCGCTTTTGCCAGAGTCCTGCTGCTGTCGTCGGCCAACAGGCTGCCAATCTCTGAGCCGCGCAGCGCTGATTCGTCGCGCCCCACCAGTTCACATAACGCCGCGTTGACCTGCTCGATCAATCCACTTGCATCACAGACCAGCAGCACATCGGACATCGATGTCAACACACTGAAGATGAATTGCTGCGACTGCTCCAGTTCGGAGTTCTTTTTCTCAAGCTCCACCTCGTCGTCGATGAGGCGCGTGTACACCTCATCCATCTTTTGGATCACGTCCATCCAAGTTGATTCGTCCACACCTTCCATGGGCGTCGTGGGCAGGGGACTGGGTGCTCTGGGCTTGCTCATATCTGCTCTTCGCCAATAGAGAGACTCGACATGAAATGGTGCCAGACCCCCTTCACCCCGCCAACGGCCCTGATGGGCCGCTGGCATTGCCCACTAGGGAGGGGGGCGCGAAACGACGCTGGGGTGTTCATCAATGGACGGTGCAGACCATGCAAGGATCAAAAGAGCGAACAATGTGTTGTACCGAAATGGGCGTTTTTTCGCCATCCAGCACAGATGCATTCACCAAGGCTTGCTCCAGCGCTCCGGGTGTACCCGCAGCATCGCGTGGTGAAAAATTCCAGCTGGTGGGGGCCACGATCTGGTAGTTGGCAATACGCCCGCGTTGCACCACGATCCAGTGCCCGAGACTGCCCCGAGCGGCTTCGCCCAAACCCACCCCACGTCCGTCTTCGGGCAGACTGGAGGGCACGCAAAAAGCCTCGCCGGGCCGTATGCCTTGAAGCCAGTCTTCGACCATAGGCACCACGCGCGCCAATTCGATCAGGCGAGCCAACACACGGGTATAGACCGTGCCGCCATGGTGCGCCACAGCGTCTCGCACCAAAGACTGCCCCCCCGCCAATTGGCGCGCGATGGCCCCTGTCTCCACCACCTCGCCAGCCAAGCGTGGCGCCTTGTTCCATGTATAGGCACCCCGCTTGTCAGGTTCAGGGCGTGTGATGCCAGACAATGGGTGTAGGGGGCCTTTTCCGCCCTCCGCCAACCAGGCGTGGGTAGCGTCTTCCGTGATGGCTGCAGCGTCCAATACATCCAGCCGCGCCGAATCCGCACGCCACACGCCGCCAGGCAAAGCCCAACTTCCGTCGGGCTGTGCATAAGCGCCATAGCTCAGATAGCGGCCCGGTCCCTGCCCCAATGACTGCAATGACAGGTCGCGCACCAACGTCAGGAAAAAACGCAGGTCGCCTGCCAGCGGGTCTTGCGCGTGCCAGTTCCACAGTGCTTCTTCGTTGGGAAGCGAGGCCACCGCTTCCAGTGGAGCCGCGAAAAGCTGACGTTCCAGGAAACTGCGAAACTCGCGCACCTTGGCGAGCAGCCGCACGCGCTCGGCGCTATCAATGGCACGGGTGGACCCGCCTGGCTCGATGGATTGGGTGTGTGGCCATTTGCCTCCCAGCGTGCCCATGATGGTGAGCCAGCGCTGACGTGCTGCCGTGGCTGCGCGCACCTGTTCGCCGTAATCGGGAGAAAACCGCCGCACCGCCTCGGCATGCCAGGCGTGGCCTGCGTACACCGGACGGGCAAAGTCGGGCATGAAGAACAGGTAGAAATGCGTCAGGTGGTCGGCCAGATTTTCATTGGAAAGGATCACGTTGGTCGCATGCTGACCGTTGGGTGGCATGGTGATGCCCCCCAAATCGGCCAGTGCGCGGGCCGAAGCCACCGACTGCGACACCGAGCAGATGCCGCAGATCCGCGGGACATAAACCAGCGCATCGTGTGGTTCCTTGCCTTGCAATATCTGCTCGAATCCACGGTACATCGTGGCATTGACTTGCGCCGAGCTCACGCGACCATCGGCGATATCGAGGGCGACCTCGAGATCGCCTTCGACTCGGTTGAATGGGCCGACGAGCAGCCTGCTCATGCCTTCTTGCCCCTGAATGGGTCCGTTCCACGAACACTGATCAAGCGGCATGGCCGGTCCGCAAGCGTTGGCCCCGTGAGTGGGTTGCGCGAAGCGCGTCGTATGTGCTTCATCATCTCTTTCATTTCAGACGCGTTTTGCGCACGGCCGGTCTGACCACCAAGTGGTCGGCTACGGCGTTGTTCTTGACGCGTTTGGGTGTTGCGCTCTTGGACAACGATGCCAGCGCCACGAACCAGGCCTTGGGCATGTCGGTGGGCAGGCCAATCGGGATCCCGGCGAGCTTGGGTGTTTCGTGAAACGGGTGACCGGGCTCCTGGAAGCCAGGTTCCGTGCAAGCGATGCAGGCGTAGCCGCCACGTGTGCAGCTGCCTTCGCCATTCCACAGTCGGATGTTGCAATCCGCATGCACTTGCGTGCCTTTGCAGCCCATGTGTTCCATCATGCAACCCAGATCAGAGGGCTTCTCCGCGCTGGCCTTGAATTCATAGTATTCGTTGCGGGTGCAGCCGTGGTGAACCAGCTGGTCGGCATAGGAACGCGGACGGTTCAGCGGGTCGAGGTCTTCGGCGTTGAAGGTGTTCGCGGCCAACGCCATAAGGGTGTCGGTGATCCAGCTCGGGTGCGTGGGGCAACCCGCCACATTGATCACTGGCAAGCCGCTGCCGCTGCGGAACGCTGCACCGAGCAAGCCACCCAATTGATCGTCTTCGAATTGCAGACCGCAGGCGTCGGTGGGATTGTTGCCACCGGCGGTGATCCCGCCCCAGGCTGCACAGCTGCCGACCGCCATCACGTGTTTTGCGCGCGCCGCGAGGCGCTTGACCCAATCGATCATGGGCAGGCCAGTGCCCGCCAGCATGTGGAACCGGCCGGTGCCGTTGGGGCCACGCAACAAGGATCCCTCCACACACAACACATCCAATAACGTGTTGCCTGCTGCAAGCGCGTCCAACAACTCGATCACCTCTTCGCCACTGGCCAGCGACAATGAAGGGTGCCACAACAGTTGGATGCCGCCATCGCGCAAGTGGCCCTGAAAATCGGTGGTGTCGGCGCACAGCAGCGACATGCTGCAACCACCACAGCCGCCGGACTGTAGCCAGAGGACGTTCATTTTGACTCCAGTTGAAAGCGCTGCATCTTGGCCCGCAGGCCCACACGCGAGAGGCCGAGCTCTTGTGCGACACGGGTTTTGTTCCAGCGGTGGCGCAACAAGGTTTCGCGCAACACCATGGCCTCGATCACCTGCAGTCGCTCTGCCAAGGTGCCACTTTTTGGCACTGCGGCGACCAGATCATCGGCGGCACCATCGGAGCGGCCTTGGAGCACCCGGCTGGAAAATGCAGAAGCGCCCAACTGCGGACCGTCGTTCAGCGCAAGCGCACGCGCGATCTCGTTGCGCAGTTCGCGGATGTTGCCCGGCCAGCCGTAGCCCAACAAACATGCCAGAGTGTCGTCAGGCAGATGGGCGCCTGGGTGCCCGAGTTCGGCAGCGACATTCTGCACGAGTTGGCGCGCAATCGGGACGATGTCAGCCACTCGCTCCCTCAGCGGTGGCACCGTGAGTGTGACCCCGGCGATGCGGTAATACAGATCTTCGCGAAACAGGCCGTCGCGAACACGCTCCTCCAAGTGGCGGTGGGTGGCAGCGATCACACGCACATTCACAGGCACTGGACGGGCGCCGCCCACAGGCCGCACCTCGCCTTCTTGCAGGACGCGCAGCAGCTTGACTTGAAAGGCAGGTGAGGTTTCGCCAATTTCGTCGAGGAACACGGTGCCGCCGGTGCCACGCTGGAACAAGCCAAGATGGTCCTCATAGGCGCCGGTGAATGCGCCGCGCTTGTGGCCAAAGAGCTCGGACTCCAGCAGGTTGTCGGGAATGGCAGCGCAGTTTTCTACGACGAAAGGACCTGTCTGACGTGGAGACGCGTAGTGCATGGCGCGCGCCAGCAGCTCTTTTCCGGTGCCTGATTCACCCAGAACCAATACCGAAATGTCGTAGCGAGCCACCCGCTCAGCCATGGTGCAAACGCCCTCCAGTGGACTGCCCTGGGCGCGCACGATTCGATCGAAGCCAAAGCTGCTGCGGGCCTGGACCACCTGAGAAGTGGTGCGCTGGCGCAAGACAACTGTGCTGGTGCGCAACTCCAGGTCGAGACGACTGGTCTGGCGTTGCAGGGTCTGGGCTTCGACTGCATTGCGCACCGAATCCAGCAAATGGTCGGGGGACCAGGGTTTTAGGATGTATTGGTAGACACCTGCTTCGTTGATGCCGGCAATGATGTCCTCGGAATCGGTGTAGCCCGAGATCACGATGCGCACCACTTCGGGCCATCGCTCGCGCACTTGCTTGAGGAAATTCACGCCGGTCTGCCCGGGCATGCGTTGGTCACACAGGATGACGCTCACTGCCTGCCGTTCCAGCAAGCCACGGGCCTCCTCGGCGCTGCTCGCCGTGAACACCGTGAAATCTTCATCCAGCGTGCGCCGGATAGCGTCCAGCGAACGCACTTCATCGTCCACCACCAGCACCGTGGGCAGGAGATCAAGGTGCGGCGGATGGGTCATGGCGCAACGTGCTCCGCACGCAAGACCTGGTACAAAGTGCTTGGCCCACAAACACGGCGAAAGAGGCCTCCCCGGGTCGCAGCTGTTGCCAACTTGCGGGGGTATACGGCTCTCAGTGAACAAACAAAGGATGTGCTCATCTGTGCACCGCCAGATGGCGCGGCGTCCAGGCGTGGGGAAGCTTGTGCACGAAGTGGTGCCGCGCCACATGGTAGCTGGGATCGAAACCGTAGAAGTTGCGTTGCATTCGCGCCAATTCCTGTTCGCGGTAGTGGGTCAGTGGGCGGCGGGCTTCGTCTTCGGCACGCCGAGCCTGCTTGAGCGCCAGCCGCTCCAGACCATTGTAGGAGCTGGCCAGGGCCAGTGCCCGCGCCAGACAGCGCACTTCAAAACCGGCACGACCTTCGCTGTCGCAATGGTCGATCAGGCCCATCTCACTTGCCTTCCTGGCCAAAAGTGGCAGGCGCTGCGCCATCAGGTCTTTGGCCCCCCGCTCCCCCAAGCGGCGAGGCAGCAGGTACGTCCAGTATTCGGAACCGTAGAGGTTGCCCATGTTCTTGTAATGCGGGTTGAGCACCACGCCTTCGTGTGCCCAGACTTCATCGGCCGCCAGCGCAAGGAAGGCGCCACCGGCTCCTGCGTTGCCGCGCAAGACACTCACGGTCCAGCGGTCGATGGTCTCCAACACAGTGAGTGCCACGTCATTCATGGCATTGATGTTGCGCCACGAGGCATCGGCCGCACTATCGCCCGTGTCGTGGGCTGCGGCTTCGATGCTGTTGAGGTCAATGCCATTGCTGAAGAAGCCCGCACCCCCCATCAACAGGAGCACTTGTGTCGGTCGCGCGCGCACAGCCAGCAAGGCCTCGCGGAGTCGCACGCATCGGTTGGTGGACATGGTGCCGTTGTAAAATTCGAACGCGAGACAACCCACGCGAGCACCGGCCGGCCCGTGTTCTGTGTATCGCAACTCGCCCCACTCGTCGTCCGGCCTCTCCAGCGCCACTGGTCGCCGTGGCAAGGCTGCTGCTTCGGTGGCAAACAAGTCTGCGGCTGTCTGTTTGAAACTGGCCTGGACCGGCTCGGTGCCAGGTGGGTCGACGCGCCGCGCCTGCCCGATCCAGACACCGCCGTCGCAGGTACGGCGCAGCAGCGCACCGTCGCGCACCGCGAGCAACTCACCGGATGTGCTTTGTTTGAACTCGAGCAAGCTGGTGGCACTGGCGGAATGGCCGTCCCCGAGGTAGCAGGCCTGCCCCCACAGTGCATCGAGCACACCCGGCTGTCCATCGGCACTGCGCAGTTTGGCCAGCACGGTGGTGGTGTCGTCGACCGTCCAGTGGATGCGGCGATCTCCCTGGCGCATGGCAGGCTGCCAGTGTGCGGCGGGCGCTGGCACGGCGGGCGGGTCCCGGTGGCCTGCTGCGAGACGCTGCACTGCCAGGTCGACCGCCTGCAGCGCAGCCTGCGTCACTTCACACCGGTAAAGATCCCCTTTGGTCGCTTCCCGCATAGAAAAATGCGCCTCGGCCCACACCGGTCCGGCGTCGTAGTCACCATTCGCTTGCAGCACCGTCACGCCCCAGTGCTGCTGGCCCTGCAACACGGCCCAGTCCAGAGCGCTCGGGCCCTGATCGCCAGGGGGTCCGGGATGCACCACCAGGCAAACCACGCGCTCCCATACCGATGCCGGGATGCGTCGCTTGAGAAACGGCGCTAGCACAAGATCGGGACAGAACTTGTCGACCGCTTCTTCGGTCACCCGGTCATGGATATCGAGTTCCACACTGAGCGTGTGTCCGCGCGCGCGCAACTCGGCATACAAACGTTGCGAGAGGCTGTTGAAGCTGTGACACAGCAGCAGGATACGCAAACCCGCGCGATCATTCATGGCTGCGGCGGGTGCGGCGAAAGCGCCGCCTGTATGACCTGCCTTGACCTTCTGAGGCGCACCGTTGTTCATGATCACCTCATTCACCGATTGACCACAGCACACATCCCAGGGCACGTGCCGTTCCGCACCACCGCCGACCTCAACAAATCCTCGGCAGCTGCTCGCCGCTGAGCCAGTCCACCACGCGCCGGCCACCAAAGCGGGTCGCCATTTGCACAAAATGATGCGGGTCGGTGGTGACTTCGCCGATGCGTGCCGCTTCGCCACCCAGTGGATGGGCACGCATCGCGACCAGCACGGCCTCGGCGGCTTCGGGTGCCACCACGGCGATGAGCTTGCCTTCATTGGCCACATACAGCGGGTCCAGCCCCAGCAATTCGCAGGCGGCGTCCACCTGCGGATTGACCGGAATCGCGGCCTCCTGCAGCAGCATGCCCACGTCCGACTGGCGCGCGATTTCATTCAAGGTCGTGGCCAAGCCGCCGCGCGTGGGATCTCGCAGCACGCGCACCCCACCCGGTGCAGCCGCGAGCATGGCGGCCACCAGGGTGTGCAGCGCGGCGGTGTCGCTTTCAATGGTCGTTTCGAAGGCCAGGGATTCGCGTTGAGACAGCACGGCCACGCCGTGGTCGCCGATACTGCCCGAGAGCAGCACCACGTCGCCAGCGCGCGCATTGCGTCCGCTGATGTGCACCCCTGGCGCAAGCACGCCAACACCGGTGGTGCTGATGAAGACGCCATCGCCCTTGCCACGTTCCACCACTTTGGTGTCGCCCGTGACCACCGGCACGCCCGCCTCGCGCGCAGCGGCCGCCATGGACTTCACGATGCGCTGCAGGTCCGCCAAAGGAAACCCTTCCTCCAGGATGAAACTGGCGCTCAGGTAGAGCGGTGTCGCACCGGACATGGCCACGTCGTTGACCGTACCGTGCACCGACAGGCAACCCACATCACCGCCGGGGAAAAACAGCGGAGAGACCACATGGCCGTCGGTCGCCATGACGAGCCTCCCCTGCGTCGGGTCAAAGCCGGGCAGTTCCAACACAGCGCCGTCGTCTCCCTGGCGCAGGTAGTCGTTGTCGAATGCCGCGAGAAACACCTCTTCGATCAGCTGCGCAGCGGCCTTGCCGCCCGCACCATGGCCCATGTCAATGTGGCCGTGCTTGATATCCAGAGGGCGGATGTAGTTCTTCTTTACGGGTTTTGGCGCGGGCATTTCACCGCCAGCGGAAGTTTCCACTTCGGTTCTCATGGCACAGCCTCTTCGGCGGTTGAGCTGACGATGGGAATGTCGCGAAAACGACCATAGGTGTAGTGGGCGGCACAGGCACCCTCGCTGGACACCATGCAGGAACCCACCGGATTCTCTGGCGTGCAGACGGTGCCGAAAATCTTGCAGTCGGCGGGCTTCTTCACGCCGCGCAATATGGCGCCGCATTCGCACGCCTTGTTGTCGGCCACCGGCTGGTAGCTCAGGTTGAAGCGCCGCTCGGCGTCGAATGCCGCAAAGCCCTCACGAACCTTGAGCGCACTGTACGGCACCTCCCCCAGGCCGCGCCATTCGAAGCTCGGCCGGAGCTCGAACACCTCGGATACCAGGGCCTGCGCCTTGAGGTTGCCCTCGGGCGTGACAGCGCGGGTGAACTCGTTCTCAACATGGGCGAGACCTTCGTTGACCTGGCGCACCAACATCAGAATGGACTGCATCACATCCAGTGGCTCGAAGCCGGCAATCACCACTGGCTTGCGGTACTCCTCGGCGAAATGATCGTAGGGCGCCGAGCCGATGACGATGCTCACATGGGCCGGGCCGATGAAGCCATCGATGGGCACAGTGCCGAACTGGCGTACCTCGGGGGACTCCAGGATGTGGGTGATGGCCGAAGGCGTGAGCACATGGCAGCACAACACACTGAAATTGCTCAGGCTTTCGCGCTGGGCATCGCGAATCACCAGCGCTGTGGGCGGTGTCGTGGTCTCGAAACCGATGGCAAAGAACACCACTTCACGTTGTGGGTTGGCGCGCGCGATGATCATGGCATCGGCGGCCGAATACACCATGCGGATGTCCCCCCCCGCGCCTTGGCCTTGATCAAGGAAAGGCTGTCGGAGGCGGGTACGCGCATCGTGTCGCCGTAGGTGCAGACGATGGCATCTTGCTCCAACGCCAGGCGAATCGCCAGGTCGATTCGACCAATGGGCAGCACGCAGACCGGGCAGCCCGGGCCATGGATCATGCGCACGTTGGCTGGCAACAATTCCGTGATGCCATAGCGAGAGATGGCATGCGTGTGACCGCCGCAGAACTCCATGAAGTGGTAGCTGCGTGCCGGATCAACCTCAGCTGCAATGCGAGCGCCGATCTGGCTGGCCAGTTCGCCGTCGCGGAATTCATCAATGTATTTCATGCGGTCACCTTTGCCTCGACGCTCGCCACTTCGTGTGGTTCGCTGTTCCCCGAGGGGGCTGGTCCAGCTCGGGGCGGCCCAGCGCTGGCCCCGCCTCCAAGCGTGTGCGTTGAAGCCTCTATCTGCGCCATCTCGGCGAACAACGCCAAGGTGAGCGCAGCCTCCTCGGGGTCGATGACGCCGATCGCATGACCCACGTGCACGATCACGTAGTCACCTACCTGAACACCGGCCACCAGCGCGACGGAAATTTCCTTGCGGATGCCCCCGAGGTTGACCACAGCCTGATCGTTGGGGCGCAGCTCCACCAGAAGCGCGGGAATGGCTAGACACATGGTTCGATTTCCTTTTCGGGTGAATCTTGTCGGGGGTGGGTGACCAGTTGCTGAGCCGCCACCCAGGCCTGGCCGAGCGCCAGACCGGCGTCGCCGCAGCCTTTGTCTATAGGACGGAACACGGCCAAGCCTGCAGCCTGCAGGCGTGCAGTCACGCGCTCGCACAAAATGCGATTGAAAAAACAGCCGCCGCCGAGGCAGACGGTGCGGCTACCGCGCGATGTCGCGGCACGGATGGCCCAGTCGGCCAGCGCATCGGCGAGTGCCAGGTGGAATCCTGCGGCAGCCTGGTCCCGGTGCGCCTCGGGCAGATCAAACAGGTGAGCCAAAAGCCCGCCGAGCACCAAGCGGTTGTGTGCATCGACCGAGGCGCCGGGCAGCGGATCGGTCTTGGGGTGCTGGTGCTGGGCCAGCCAGCGTTGGGCACCGGACTCCAATGCGATCGCCGCCTGGGCTTCGTCGGTCTGGTGCAAGCAGAGGCCCAGCGCGCCGGCGGCTGCATCGAACCAGCGCCCGGTGCTGCTGGTGAACGGGCAGTTCAGTCCACGCTCCAGCATCTGCTGCACGCCTCCGGCCATGCTGGCCCCCACCGTCGGCGCGAAGCGACACGAAATTTCCTCACCACGGCCCAATACATGCAAAGCGCTGGCCGCCATGCGCCAGGGCTCACGCGCCGCACGGTCCCCTCCGGGCAGGGCCAGTGGCTGCAAGTGCCCCAGCCGCGCCCATTGCGAACCCTGCACCCAGAGCAGTTCGCCGCCCCAGGCAGCT
Organism: Hydrogenophaga crassostreae; assembly: GCF_001761385.1. GTDB lineage: Bacteria > Pseudomonadota > Gammaproteobacteria > Burkholderiales > Burkholderiaceae_C > Hydrogenophaga > Hydrogenophaga crassostreae. The sequence continues at coordinate 4,280,907 of NZ_CP017476.1, forward strand.
CCGTCGGTTCCGAGGCCGACGCCGTCGAGTGCCAGTCCAATCACTGGGCCTTCGATCCCGTGTTCGGCCACCACCGCCGCAATGTGCGCGTGGTGGTGTTGCACCCCGATGGCGGGCACCCCCAGCTTGGCAGCGAATTCCACAGCGAGTTGGGTGCTGAAAAAATCGGGATGCAGGTCGTGCGCCACCGCCGCAATGGACCGGCCATGCATGGCCAGCAGTTGGCACACAGAGGCTTCCAGCCCCGTGCAAGCCGCTGGATCGCTGAGATCGCCGTGCACAGCCGACCACCTGGGCTCCCCGGCCACCAGCAGGCAGGCGGTGTTCTTCAGCCATGCGCCAACAGCGAGAACGGTGGGCAACGCGGCGCGCGGCATGGTGGCCCGGCGATCAGAGAGCGCCATCGGATGAAAGCGCGGCTTTGGCGCTGGCGAGTTCGGTTTCCAACTGCCGCACGCGCAAGCGCAATGCGGCAGTATGGCCTGTTTCCCCGTGGTCGCGATGGTGGTGGTCGTGGCCCATGGCGTGATCGAGCCAATGCAGCCAGGCGTCCATGCCTTCGCCTGTGGTGGCAGAGAGCTGGATGACTTCGATCGCAGGGTTCACGCGACGCGCGAGCTCAATGCAGCGTGCCACGTCGAAGCGAACATGTGGCAGCAGATCGATCTTGTTGAGCACCATAAGCTGGGACGCAGCAAACATGTCGGGGTATTTAAGTGGCTTGTCTTCGCCCTCGGTCACCGAGAGGACTGCCACCTTGGCGGCTTCGCCCAGGTCCCACACGGCGGGACACACCAGGTTGCCGACGTTTTCGATGAACAACAGGTTGTGATCTGCACCGTGATCATGATGGTGGTCGCCATGTGCGTGATCATGGCTGTGCAACTGGGCAAACGCCTCGCTCACCATGGGTGCATCAAGGTGACAACCCTTGCCCGTGTTGACCTGGACCGCAGGCGCACCAGTGGCGCGGATGCGGTCGGCGTCGAAGCTGGTCTGCTGGTCGCCCTCGATCACAGCAACGTGCAGTGCAGGCGATCGCGCCTTGAGCGCTTCTATGGTGGCGCACAGCAGCGTGGTCTTGCCCGATCCCGGGCTGGACACCAGATTCAGGGTGGTTACCCCATGGGCTTCGAAGTGGTCGCGGTTCTGTTGGGCCACGCGGTTGTTGGCGCCCAAGATGTCGGTCTCCAGCTTGATTGCGCGCGCCTGGCTCATGCCGGGCACGGAGACCCGGGCCGCACCGGCGCCAAAGTGCAGGTCGCCACGGGCAGGGTCGATCTGCACCACGCCGGGTTCGACCCCATGGGTTTTCAGATGCCGGGCGTGAGCCGGGCTGGTGTCACTGCACCCACAAACTACGCACATTTCATATCTCCTTCTGTTGCCCGCAGCGCTATGGCGCTGCGCATTTATCAATCGTCGCTGACCTGCATGTCCAGCACCCGCAGCTCCAAGCCTCCAGTGGGCTGCAACTGATAACCACCACACGCAGGGCAAGCGTCGCCGCGCATCGAGATGGCAACCGTATGGCTGCAACCCATGCACCACGCCTGGCCAGGCGGTTCTTCGATCTCGAACGCCGCGCCATCGAGCACCGTGTCGGGTGCCAGGCTCTCCAGTGCAAACCGCAGCGCCCGCACATCCACGCCCGCCAGTTGACCCGCCTCGAGCCGCAACACCAGCAACCGCGAAAAACCCTCGCGTACGGCCGTCTCCTCCACCAGCTGTAACACGCCGCCGGCCAGACTGGCTTCATGCATCTTGCCCCTCCTTTGTAATTCCCGACGTCAGCTCGAAGGGCACGCAGGGATCAAACGCGACCATCAGCAAACGCACTTGTTGCCGTACGTAGGGGGCATGAGGATCCATCACAGCCAACCGTTGCGCCACCTCGCCGTGGGGGTTGAAATTCCATTCGGTGGGCGCGAGAACATTGCAGGTCTTTGCGGTCGTGCCATCGTCGCTCAACATCACTTGATGCACCAGCAGGCCTCTCGCCATTTCCACCCAGCCAAGGCCTTGGCCAGGCATAGTCGATAGCGAGCCCCAACGCAACCATTGGGCGCCATGATCGGGTGCTGTGGTGGGCAAACAAAGGCGCACCAGTTCGGCCAGACGGCAGCCCAACATCGTCCAGGGGCTCAAAGGTGCTTGATCGGATGGTGTCTGCAACCGGGCCCAGGGACCTGTGTGGGCGCTGGCGCCTTGCCAAACCGGTTGCAGAGCGAACCCGGGCTGGAACGACAGCGCGGAGCTCAATGCGAGCAAGTGTTCCACCTGACCATGTGCCCGCAAAGCGCGCACGGAGGTCAATGGCCGATCAGGGGTGTCGACGTGGCGCGCATCACGCAGCAGCCGGGCTAGCCAACCACCGTGTGTCTGGCTCCAAGTCTGTAGCCAATCGCCTGCGTCCACCAGCCATGCATGCAACCACGCCGCCGGATCGATTTGCAGCAAGGTGTTTTTCAACCAGTCATGCAGCGCCGGCCAGTCTTCGGTGTGGGCGTTTTTCAGCGCGGGACAGGTGCTGAGACTTTGCACGGCAAGGTTTCCCATGGTCGCACTGGCGGTTTCAGTGGCCAGCAGGCGCGGCCAGTCCAGGCCAATGCGGCGTATGTGTTCTTGGGCCGTCTCCAAGCGCAGGCGTTTGCCGATGTCTGACGATGGCGCCAGGCACCTGTCGGGTGCGGCTGCATCGATGGCCAGTTGGGCGGCCACGCGATGTGCGTTGCCGCAGAGACTGAACAGGTTGGCCATGAGGCCGGGTATGGCCCTAAAGGGTTGACCGGTGCTCAGGCGCGATGCCCAGTCCTGGCGCGAACTGCTCAGGTTGTGTGGCGCGGGCGCACCCGGCGTGACTTGCAGCCGGCCTGCCATATTGGCTGCGGTGTAGGCACTCATCTGGCCACGCGCGGGCCAGCGCTGCGACCCGGCAAGAAAAACGTCCGCCGCGATGGCATGGGCTCGCAGGTCGGTACAGGCATTGCTGGCGGCGGGCGCGTGAGTGCGAGCGCTTCCTGAGCGGTTTCGATGGCACGGGCCTGGCTGTCGAAGCCCTGCATGGGGGAAAACAGCGCACAGGTCTCGTGGTAGCCAATGGCGGGATCGTGGGCGCCGATGAAGTCGAAGCGCTCGCTGCCAAAATCGCGCACAAACTTGCGCCCGATCTGGTTGCAGTGCGGCAGCACCTGCGCGGGCAAGCGCAGCAGGCTCATAAACCAGGGCGTGATCAACACACCTTCTCCCATGGGCACTGCCCCTTCGGGGGCCGGATCGGCCCAGGCAAAGCCGACGGCTTCTACGCTCAGGACCGAGTTCAAGATGGGGATGCCAACCATGCGCTCATTCTGTATACGAACAAAGTGAGCGACCAGATCCGCCACCCGTTGTTGCAGCAGTGCGGATGTGTTCATTTCAGTTCTCCATCGCATTGCGCGAATTGCGTGGCTCTTGGGTGAAATGCAACCCCAACCCACACGCTGCGACCGGCTGGGTCAGACAGTGTGTGCGAACGCCCTGGAAAGAACATGTCGCCATGCGACGCAAGAGGTTGTTCATATCAGTCGGGCATGAGCAAAAACTGATCGGCCTCGCCATCGCAGTTGGGGCAACGCCAGTGCGCCGGCAGATCGGCAAACGGCGTTCCCGCGTCGATCTGCCATTGAGAATCTCCCTGCACTGGATCGTAGACCCACCAACAGATTTTGCATTCCAAGCGCGAGCTGGGCCGCAACGCATTGCGGTTGCCTAGATAAGAGCCTTCGAAGCCCTCGAATTGGTGGCTCACGCAGCCTCCAGATACGCCATCACATCGTTCAGGCGTTCGAACGAGTCGCGCAGATCTTCGGGCGCGGCCATGGCCACCTCGGGCATGTCCACGACTTCAACCGTGTTGAGGATGACGCGGTCCATCGAGTTGTAGTACACCACGCGCCAGCAATTGCGCATGCGGGTGTTGGAGATCCGGCAGTTGCCATAGCCGCGCGAGAGCATCAAGACACGACCGGTGCCCAAATGGTGGTCGAGAAAGCCGATGTCCTCTTGCGTGACAGGAAGAAGGGTCAGGTTGACCACCTGGGGCAGCTGGCCGACTTGCCAGCGGCTCACATAATCGCGAATTTCCTCGATCAGCATGGGTGCGTTCTGTACGTTGGGAGGCAGTGCGCCGGTCCACACGGGCATCTCGTCAAGTGACCAGACGTCTTGCGCGGCCGTCGTGGCAAACAGTGATGGCACGGGGCCGACCTCGATGGCGTCGCCAACCAGCTCGCCGGAGCGGTACGTCATGAGACGCCAGACACCGGCAAAAACCGCTTCCTGCACGCGCACTTCCAAACCATCGGTGCCGAGCTGCACGACGGCACTGGCTTCACCCTCACCAAGCACCTGGTTCACCAGAGCAAAGTCCTTGGCGGCCATCAGGCCCAACGGTATATGGCCAGGCGCGCCACCCTGACCACCGCGCTCGAGCAGTGCGAGCACCTGCTCCAGCGCACTGCGCGCCTGGTCCAGGCCCGCCAGCTCTTCAGGCTCGGGCAGCACCGGCGGGCGGTAAGTGTTCATGTCTCTTGGCATGGGCAAGTAGTCCAGCGTCTCGTCTTCGATCTGGGTGCCTGGGCCGAGCGCCACGACGGGAATAGGAAATGCTTTCATGAGGTGTCCTTGTATGCGTTCGTATGCGTTCGTGTGGGTCAGTGGCAACTGCTGTCGCTGGCGGCTGCGCTGTTCTGGCTGACGACCGGGATACCAATGGTGGGCGGGCGCGACGGAGGCAAATCGAGCGCGGCAGCGACGGCTTTGACGTACACATCCCAATCCTGCATGCCAGCCATGGCGGTGACATATTGGCCATCGCGGAAGAACAACAAAGTGGGCCAGCGCTGCGACCCGTAGCGCTTGGCCACGGCATCCTCGTTGTCGCGTGGCACGACCCCCACCGCGAAGCGGCCGGGAAAACTCTTCATGAGCTCGGGCAACACGGCGGCCACATCCTGGCCTTCGGGAAAACGCACAGCGTCGCCCGCGAGTAAAACCACACGGTCGCCTCCACCAGCGGACCACTCTGCAACCGTCTTCTCATCGACCCAGGCTGCGCCGAAATCGCGCGCAAGGCGCATCACCAATGGCGCTGCGGGGTCGTTGCTCGGCTTGGGCATTTGAAATGCGCCACTGGACGGGGTATCAAGGATGGTTGTCATGGTGTCTCCAAGGATCTGTGTTCAAAGTTTCAGGATTGCCCGGCCAGCACGCTGAGCTGGTCGGCAGTCATTTGGGAAGGCAGGGAAAAGCCGGCACCGCCAGCCACGTCCAGACCCTGCATGGCGCCAAGCACGAGGTCGAGCGCACTGTCGACTTCGTGTGCTCGCGTGGCATCGATGCACTCGCGCGCATCGCCCAGAAACACGAGCAGCCAATCACCTGGGGCCACCTCGCCCACCAACGCCGTGGTGATCCGGCGTCGCTCGCCACGCCCTTCGCACCAGGCGTGACCGGGCTCGACGGCCGTGACCTGCATGGGTATGCCGATACACATATCAGTAGCCCCCCTGCCGACCGAAGGGCTCTGAGCAAACGCTCGGATGGATTCGAATGAATTGATCGAGGAGGTACAACATCTCAGCTCACTTCAGAAGGAAAGAAGCGCTCGTCGCCCTCTCGGCAAGCCGCCTCCGGGCTTGGCCGCTGAATTTCATAGGCAGCCAAGGCCAGTTCATCCACCGTCACGGATTCGCGCTGGCTCAATGGTGCGCTGCGCGCTTGGGGGTTCCCGCCCCAGCGGTCGAGTTCCTCCATCCCCAGGCGCAAGGCGTCTTCCATGGCGGCCTTCACCACCGGGCGCAGGCTGCCGCCGTAGTCTTCCAGCTCTTGAGGCTGGCAACCGATCAGCAGCACCTGCTTGGGGAACTTGCCGGTCAACTGCGCAAGCGACAGCACTTCCTGAAAGCCGGTCTGGTGCAGGCTCATTTTTTTCGCACCCATGAAACGGGGCACATCGTCGTCGCGCACCAGCTTGAGTTCGCCTGGCACCAGTCCGTAGTCAATGGCGTCAAAAATCAGCAGCGCGTCGGCTGCCTGCACGAACTGAATCAGGTACAGGCCCTGAGTGCCACCATCGATCAGCTCCACATGGGGGGCGAATTCGTACCGTTGCTGCAGCGCTTCGATGCAGCGCACGCCAAAGCCCTCGTCGGCCCAGAGCAGGTTGCCTATGCCGAGCACGACGATGGTCGCAGGGCTGTCACCGGTGGGGTGACAGGCGGATTCGGAGGGATCGATGCGCATGATGGGTGGTCCCGTCAAACAGTCAAAGGGAAGAAGAAGCTCTCGGCGCGCAAAGGCGCTTCCAGGCATGGAAGCTGTCCCAGGCGGCCTGGTGTGTGAGCCAGAAAGCGGCGTCGATACCAAACTGCCGCGCGCAGCGGATGGCTGTGTCGGGCGACATCGCCCGCTGGCCATGCACCAGTTCATGCAAGCGCCGACGCGACAAACCCAGCACCCGCGCCGCCTCGCTCTGACTCAAACCCATAGGCGCCAGACAAGTGCGCGCCAGCAACCGCCCCGGATGCACCGGCGCACGCGATGGCACACCCTTGGGCGGAAGGGCCGAAGCAGCAACAAGCCAGCGAGGACGGGAAGCAAGCGGCATGGAAAGGTAGAGTGAAGGAAACAGAAGAAGTGAGAGACGAAACGGAAATACTGAACAACGCACCCGACGCGAAATGCCCCAACCCAAGGTGCTGCGAAACCGGCTCCGCCGGGCCGCCAGCACCGCCCCTTTGAGGGAGCGACGCGCCTGCGGCGCGGCGCGGGGGTGGGTCTATCCCGTCAATCCTTGAACGTGCGGTAGCCAGAAATCATGGTGCTCACGATGCTTTGGCGACCCATGATGTCTTCGCGGATGGCGGCATACACATGAGCGATCACAAAAATGGCCATGGCCCACATACCCATGTGGTGCCAGGTGTGAACATCCTGGCTTTGGCCCATCAGCGGGATCACCCAGCCAAACATCTGCTCTTGCCATGAGCCCATCTGCGAGCCTTCGCCGTACAGCGCGAAACCGGTGACCACCATGAACACAGCAATGAACAAAAACAGCGTGACCATGGCCATGCGCGCGAGCGGGTTGTGGCCCACGTAGCGCCCCGGGCGCGGCGATACGAAGGCGTACCACTTGAGCATGCTCCAGACCTCCACCCAGTAAGCCTTCTGGAAGATGGGGAGCCAGAAAAGTTCGCGGGCATGGTGGTTGCCCACAAAAGCCCAGTAGATGCGGCCGAGCAGGCCAATGGCCAGTGCGTAGCCGGCGGCGAAATGCGCAAAGCGGATGTAACCCATCAGGAAATGGGCGCTCGCTTCGCCAGGCATGGTCGGCAAGGGCTTGCCAATGAAGTAACCGGTGACCGCGAGCACTGTGATCGCCAGTGCGTTGATCCAATGCCAGATACGCACCGGGGCTTCGTACACATAAACCGACTTGATGCTCTGGCCTTGTGCCAGTTCGCTCTCTTCAGCGGTCGTGGCGCTGGGGGCAGTCAGCCGCTCAGAGGATGTGGTGGACGACATGGTGGTGGGCCTCCTGTGTTCGGTTGCCGTGAATTGGGAGGCCGTCAGGCCGCGAGCTGACCAAAGAGGAAGAGCCCCGCCCCGCCCATGGCCGCGCCCAGTCCGCCCAGTGCCCAGCCCGCGCGTTGGTTCAGCGCTCGCCGGATGCCCAGACCCGTGAACACGCCGCCGAGATGCAGCGCGGCGGTCGTGGCGAGAAAGCCGATCGCGTAGCCGGCAGCGCCGGAAGCGGGTGTTTCAGCGCCGTGCGCCAGGCCATGCAACGAAGCCGCTGCGGCCACCAGGCCCAGACCGAGACCTGTGGGCAAAGCGGTGCGCGAGGCAATCAGCATCATGCCCAACAACCCGACTGACAGCGCGACAGCGTGTTCCAGATAGGGCACGATGAACCCCATCGCGCCCATGAAGGCGCCGACCAGGAGCGCCAGCATGAAGGTTGTCGGACCTTGCCAGGCCTTGCCTCGAGGCAAAGCCGTGACCGACCACAGGCCCACGGCCACCATGACCAGCAGGTGGTCTAGGCCCAAAGGATGCACCAGGCCTTGCATGAAGCTCTGGGTGCCATGGCCCGTGTGAGCCTGAGCGGCGCCAGCCAGACCGGCCAGCAAAGAGGCGGTGATCAAGCCGCGAAGGGTTTTGTGTTGCATGGTGTGTTTTCCTCGTCCGTTGGGTTAGGCGCTTCAGCGCACGGTGACGCGGCTCATTTCCTGGCCGCCTTCGCTCATCACATGGGTGGAGCACGCCAGGCAGGGGTCAAAGCTGTGCAGGGTGCGCAGGATCTCCAGCGGCTGCTCCGGGTTGACCATGGGGGTGTTCATAAGCGAAGCCTCGAAGGCGCCTATCTGGCCTTTGGTGTCCCGTGGCGATCCGTTCCAGGTGGTGGGCACCACGCACTGGTAGTTTTCGATCTTGCCGTCCTTGATCTTGATCCAATGGCCCAACATGCCGCGCGGTGCGGCGACTGTGCCCACGCCTTTCGCTTCTTTCGGCCAGGTGGCCGGGTCCCACTTCTCTACGTTGGCGGTGGCGGTGTCGCCAGCCTTGATGTTGGCGATCAGGTGCTTGAAGTCGTCCATCATCATTTCGGCGGCGTACTGACTTTCCAACGCACGAGCCAGGGTGCGGCCGATGGTGGTGGGCAGCAACTGTTTGAGCGTGTAGCTCGTCTCTGGCAGGCCCAGCGCCCTGGGGATCGCGCTGTTGATCGCCACTGCCGCGCTGTCCACCTGTTCCTTCACGCGCTGGCAGTTTTTGTTGCCTTGTGTGGCATGGGCATAGCCCAGGATGTAGCGCGACAGTGGACCGACCTCGACAGCGTGACCACGCCAGCGTGGACTTTTGATCCATGAGTATTTGGCCGATTCGTCCAGGTTCTCGATCTTGGTTCGCGTGCCTTTGAAGTTCGGACCTGCGGGGTTGTAGTCGGCTTCGGTCACGCCGTCCCATGGATGCAGTCCTTGGTTTTCGTCGGCGTACTTGTACCAGCTGTGGTTCACAAACTCTTGTACCTGCTCGGGATCGCGCGGGTCGATCTCGTGGATCTTGTCCCAGTTGCCATCCAGGATCACGCCACCGGGCAATTGCTGGGTGCTGCGGTCGTAAGGCACTTTTTCATAAGTGCCGTAATCGGCCACGTTGGTCGCGGAGAGACCGCCACCGTAGAGCCAGCCCGCATTCTTGTAGATGGTGCCGATGGCCAATACGTCAGGGATGTAAACGTTGTTGTTGAAGTCGATCATTTCCTGGATGCGAGCCTGCACGAAGTTCAGCCGCTCCATGTTGATTGGCGCACCGGCGGCGCCAGCGCCATCAATGTTGATCGCGCAGGGCACGCCGCCGACCAGATAGTTGGGGTGCGGGTTCTTGCCGCCGAAGATGGTGTGCACCTTGACCCATTCCTTTTGCATGTCGAGTGCTTCGAGGTAGTGGGTCACGGCCATGAGGTTGGCTTCGGGCGGCAGCACATAAGCTTTGCTGCCCCAGTAGCCATTAGCGAAGGGGCCGAGTTGCCCACTTTCGACGAACTTCTTGAGTCGGTTCTGCACATCGCGGAAATAGCCGGGCGAAGACATCGGGTGCGCTGGCGACACCATCTGCTGCAGCTCACTGGTCTTCTTTGGATCGGCCTGCAGGCAGGACACGACATCGACCCAGTCGAGCGCATGCAGGTGGTAGAAGTGCACCGCATGATCATGCACCTGCAGGGTTTTCGCCATGATCTCGCGGATCAGGTGGGCGTTGAGTGGGATCTTGATGTCCAGCGCGTCTTCTACCGCACGCACCGAGGCCAGCGCGTGGCAACCCGTGCAGACGCCGCAGATGCGCTCAACGAATGCCCAGGCATCACGCGGATCGCGGCCTTTCAGAATGACTTCCAACCCACGCCACATCGTGCCGGTGGAGACCGCGTTGCGGATGACGTTGTTGCTGTCGAGGTTGACCTCACAGCGCATGTGACCTTCGATGCGCGTGACCGGATCGACGACGATGCGCCGGCCGGTGTTGTCCATGTTGAAGCCCTGTGTTTCGTATGCACCCATGATCTTGTCCTTGTGGTTCTTTAGGCCGTGGTCTTGGCTTTATCTTTGTCTTTCGAGGTATCGCGCGCCCGCTTGGCCACCGAGACCGCAGCGTGAGCCGCAACCGCCGCACCCACCACGGCTGCTGCCGTACCGCCGATTTCATCGGCCGTGCCTTCGACGCCGAACTGGTGAATCGTGGTGAGCCGGTCGTAGAACGAGCCCTTGTCCCAAAAGCCGTCTTCCGAACAACCGATGCAACCATGGCCGGCCTTGATCGGGAAGCTGGTGCCCTCGTTCCACATCACGGTCGAGCAGGCGTTGTAGGTAGTCGGGCCCTTGCATCCGACCTTGTAGAGGCAGTAGCCCTTGCGCGCGAATTCGTCGTCAAAGGCTTCGACGAACTGGCCTGCGTCGAAGTGGGGGCGGCGGTAGCACTTGTCGTGGATGCGCTGGCTGTAAAACATCTTCGGACGGCCCTGACGGTCGAGTTCTGGGATCTTGTCGAAGGTCAGCATGTAGGTGATCACACCCGTCATCACCTCAGGAATGGGCGGGCAGCCCGGCACCTTGATGATGGGCTTGTCGGTGATCACCTTGTGAATAGGCGTAGCTTGGGTCGGGTTGGGCTTAGCGGCCTGCACACAGCCCCAGGAGGCGCACGACCCCCAGGCAATAATCGCCTTGGCGTCCTTCGCAACGTGCTTGAGCTTTTCAAGAAAGGGCTTGCCCGACTGGATGCAGAACATGCCGTCTTCGTTCAACGGCGGGTTGCCTTCCACGGCGAGGATGTACTGCCCCTTGTACTTGACCATGATCTCTTCGAGGAGGGCCTCTGCTTGGTGACCTGCAGCGGCCATCAGGGTATCGTCATAGTCCAGAGAGATCATGGACAGCACCACATCCTTGGCCAACGGGTGGGCGGAGCGGATGAACGACTCGGTGCAGCAGGTGCATTCGAGCCCATGCAGCCACAGCACTGGTGTGCGTGGTTTGTTTTCCATGGCGTGCGCGATCTGCGGCACGAAAGACGGAGCCAACCCCAGCGAGGTAGCGGTAAGCGAGCAGTACTTCAGGTAGCTGCGGCGTGAAATGCCTTTGCGGCGCATGACCTCATAGAAGGTTTCCATCATGGCTTGTCTCCGATTTTTGTGACGTTCTGAACCAGCCTTCGAATCAAGTACCTAGAGACACTCGATCAAAAACGCTTGTTGCCCTACCTCTGTTGCACCTCTCATGCCACCTAACGCGTTTATCGGGAAAACACCTAGCTCAAGCTTTCAAGTCCTTGTTTTTATTGGAAATTTCTACCACAGCTTGTGTGTAGCTAAATTCAAGGGAATGTGCGCATGGAAAGCAAACTCTCACCAGGGACGCTATTTCGGTATTTTGTTTTTCAGTCTTCTGAATTTCGCCGCCTTCGTTCGACCGCTCTTGAAACAGTGGTAGTCCCCCCGATTTCCAAAGTCCGCAGAAGTAGGACGGTTATGCAGCCATGGCCAGATGCTGCTTTGGGGTGAATCCGCTCAGGGCCATGTTCGGGCGGTCGTGACCGTAGGGCCACATCCGCTGCGTGGCGAAGTCCTGAACCTCCTCAATGCTGGACCAGCAATACTGGGATAGCCATTCGTGGCGCACCGTTCGGTTGAACCGCTCGACATAGGCATTTTTCTTCGGCTTGCCTGACTGGATGTATGGACTTCACCCGCATCTATAGACAATTATCAACTTCCAGTTCGAAGTTGCTCGAAGTCCATCAGGATCAACTGGTCGAGATGGCAGTGCCTGGTATATGCCCGGCGTCGATCGTCAAGCTTGAGCTTTTCAGAGGTGACCACGGTCAGGAAGCAAGGAAGCGAACGCACAGCCTCACATCTCCCGCCCCCCATCCCAGATCTTGAGAACGCGACTGGCCGCAGGGAAACCCTCCAATACCGCGCGTGTTGCTGCCAATGCCAGATTGATCACCGGTCAGTTTGGCATTGGCGGCAACAAACTCACATTCAACCGCGATTTGAAGAGGTACCTGCGGCATGCAAAGTTGGGTGACTGCAGCCCCCTCGATGCCGGTCATCGATGCTGCCGCAATGCCGGGCAAGCCAATGACAGCTTCGTGCCCGGCACCGTGAACCTAGCTCCCGGCCACAACAGACAGCAATCGCTGCACAGCCGAAGCTCAGGTCGGCGCGGCAGAGGGCAGCAGAAGGTCGAATGCAGCCGGTCACAAGTGTGGGCAACAGATGTACAAGATGCAGATTCGTCACTACGGAAGTACCCACAAGCCAAAGATGAATGGCGCAAAGTACAAAGCTCGCGGCATTCTTCATCAGCTCGGTAGGGGGAAGCGACCCGCTAAGCGGCGGAGCGTGGGGGGCCTTACTACTTCCGCGGCCAAACGGTACCGGTATCGCACAGGATCGCGTCCAGCGGCACATCGTGTGCCTCGGGCTCCAGATCGGGCAACCAGGCAAAGTCATAGCCCAGGCCCACGGTGTAGGGCTTGGGTTGCAGGCTGGCCAGGGTGCGGTCGTAGAACCCCCCCCCATAGCCCAGCCGGTAACCATTCGGACCATAGCCCACGCAAGGAACAAAGATCAACGTGGGTTCAACCACCTCGGTGTCTTTGGGCTTGGGAATGCCATATGCGTCTTCCTCCATCGGACAACCGGGGTACCAGGTGTAGAAGGTGAGCGTTTTGTCCACCTTGTTCACCACAGGCAAGCCGATTTTCCGGTGGCGCTGCGCACTCTTGGCGTCTTCTTCCAAACCGGCTTCCTGCCAGCGGTACAACGCGGGCAGTGGATCAAACTCTCCTTTGATAGGCCAGTAGGCACCGATCACCGCTTCAGGCCTCTCAATCAGCCAGTAGCGCAATACGCGCTGAAGCAGGTCGTTGCGCCAGGCGCGATCGGCGAGGTTCTGACGCTTCTCGATCAGTTGCTTTCGCCAGGCTTGCTTGGACCCACTGACAGCAGGGGTTGCGGCCGCATTGGCATCGGGCGATTTTTTGGTGTCCATAATCAACGCATGAATCAGGGAATTACCCATCAAGGGAACATGAAACGCAGTCTCTTTGCCATTATGGCCGCGCTGACGCTTCAAGGCGCTGCCTGGGCCCAAGACAGCCGCGCCGACGCCGCAATGGTGGAAATGCGCGACGCCTACAGTCACCGGGACAAGGAGAAAGTGAACAACCTGCTGCCCAGCGTTCGCGGACATGTACTGGAACCCCTTGCGTTGTATTGGGCGACCAAGCCACAACTGGAAACGGCAGCGCCATCCACCATCCGGAACGCGCTTTCCCGCATGGCGGGCAGCTATTGGGAAGACCGCTTGCGCAACGACTGGTTGCTGCAACTTGGCAAGAACCGCGACTGGGCCAACTTCGAGATCGAGTTGCCGCGCTTTCGCATGAACGACGACCGGCAGGTGCAGTGCTACGGGCTCATGCTTGATGCAGCCGCCAGACGCATACCCGCAGGTGAAGCCGCTCGCCAGACCACCGAGCTCTGGCACCAGCAGCGCGACGCCGAAGATGGCTGCTCAACGGCAGCAAAAGCGTTTCTTGACAGTGGCCACATGCCGCCGGAAGCCGCCTGGATGCGCGCCCGCCTGGCTGTGGAGGCCAACAAACCCGATGCGGCATTGCAAGCCATCGGTCTGCTTGACCCTCAGTGGGCCGGCATCGCCAAAACCATTGTCAAAGACCCTGGCGACTACGTTGACGACAAAATCACCGCGATCCGGCCGCGCACCAAAGAACTGGTGACCTTGGCGATTGTTCGCCTGGGCGCCATCGATCTGCCGGCAGCGGTGCAAAACCTGCAACGCAAGCGCTGGGCCGTTCAGCTCACCGATGAAGAACTGGGCTGGGCCTGGGGCTCACTGGGCCAGCGCGCGGCCAAGGCCCTTGATCCGAATGCACTGAGCCTCTACGCCAATGGGCAAGACCGCTTCATGAGCGCCGACCACCTCGCGTGGAAAGCCCGGGCTGGTTTGCGTGCCGGGCAATGGAACGCTGTTCGCGACGCCATTGCCGCCATGTCTCCCGCTCAACGCAGCGAACCGGTCTGGGTGTACTGGCAGGCACGCAGCCTGCAGGCGCTGAGGTTGCCCGAAGCGCCACAACAGGTACAGGCTTTGTATGCATCGATTGCGTCAACCACCGGTTTTTATGAACAACTGGCCATGGAAGAACTGGGTCAGGCCATCGGCGTCCCCCCCATGCCTTTGCCTGTAAGCACCGAAGAGTTGCGCACGGCGGAAAGCAACCCGGGCGTACAACGCGCGCTCACTTCATTCCGACTGGGACTGCGCAGCGAGGCCGTGCGCGAATGGCATTACACCGTGGCCCTGCACAGCACGGTGGATCTGACCGACCGCGAGCTCCTGGCCATCGCCCAACTGGCCTGCAACAACAGCCTGTGGGACCGCTGCATCAACACCAGCACCCGCACCCAAGTGGCGCTGGATCACAAACAACGCTTCCCCACCCCCTACTTGCCGCAAGTCACCCAGCGCGCGCAAGCCATCGGGCTCGACCCGGCTTACGTCTATGGCCTCATCCGCCAGGAAAGCCGCTTCGTGGTCGCTGCACGGTCGGGTGTGGGGGCCTCTGGCCTGATGCAAGTCATGCCAGCCACCGCGCGCTGGACTGCACGCAAGATCGGCCTGACCGATTTTCAGCCGTCACAAATCAACGACCGGGACACCAATATCCAGATCGGCACGGCCTACCTCAAACTCGCTCTTGACGATTTTGAAGGTTCCATGCCCATGGCCGCTGCGGCCTACAACGCAGGCCCGGGTCGCCCGCGCAGATGGCGCGAGGGACCCACGCTGGCCGGCGAAATCTGGACCGAGAACATTCCATTCGATGAGACCCGCGACTATGTCAAACAGGTTCTGGCCAACACCACCAACTACGCAGCCCTGTTGACAGGGCAACCGCAATCGCTTCGTGCGCGCCTGGGCGTGGTGATGCCCAGCGCGGTCAAAGCGCCACCCATTCTTGAATCCGAATGACCACCATGACCCACTCCAATCGCCGCATTCTGCTGCTCGGTGGCTCGGGCTTTCTGGGGCGCCATGTTTGCGAGAAATTGCACCGCGCCGGGTTTTCCATCACCGTGCCCACCCGCCGCGCGAGCAACGCCCAGAGCGTGCAACACCTGCCCCGCCTGACCGTGGTCGAGGCCAATGTGCACAGCGAATCAGACCTGGTGCGCCTGTTGCCGGGGCACGATGCGGTGGTCAACCTGATCGCCATTCTTCACGGCACCGAAGACGCCTTCGAACGCACCCATGTGGCCCTGCCAACCCAATTGGCCAAGGCCTGCGCCACCAGCGGTGTCAAGCGGCTGGTGCACGTGAGCGCGCTCGGCGTGGCCCTCGACAGTCCTTCCCGGTACCAGCGAAGCAAGGCGCGCGGGGAAGCGGTACTGCGAAAGGCGGGGCTTGAATTGACGGTGTTGCGCCCCAGCGTGATTTTCGGTGAGGGCGACCGCTTTCTCAACCTGTTTGCCCGCCTGCAGTCGGTTTTTCCCGTGGTGCCACTGGCAGGCGCCCAGGCAAGGTTTCAGCCGGTATGGGTTGAAGATGTGGCCCTGGCGGTGGTCGAGTGCCTGAAGGTCACCCCTTCACCATCGGTGATCGAATGCGTGGGACCTGATGTGATGACGCTGGCCGATCTGGTGCGCGTCGCTGGGCGCCATGGCAGCCGCCAGCGACCCATTGTTCCGCTGCCCATGGCGGTGGGCCGGTTGCAGGCCATGTTGATGGAACTGGCCCCGGGTGAGCCCCTCATGAGCCGCGACAACCTGGCCGCCATGTCGGTCGACAACGTCGCCAGCGGCACCCTGCCTGGCATGGGCGCACTGGGCATCAGCCCCTCCAGCGTACACAGCATCGCACCAACCTACCTGCGGGCGTAAAACACCGCCGAACCATCGGGCACAGGTGTTCAAGGCGCCTCTGCACGCAAGGCCCCGCCAAAGTCGCCTGGGCAACCGGTTCAAACTCAAACCAGCCCAATCTGGATGGCGGCACCGTTTTTCCAGACTGATCACCGAAACAAATCCACAGGACAACCCATGGCCACCCCAGCCCCCCGCACCGTTGCACGCAAATCTGCCGCCAAGGCCGCTGCACCTGCTCAAAACCCGACCTACCGCGCTGAACACCAGCGCGACGTGATCAACCGCTTGAAACGCATCGAAGGCCAGGTGCGTGGCCTGATCGACATGGTGGAGCAAGGCCGGCCCTGCGAAGACGTGGCCCAGCAGATGTCTGCGGCACGCAAAGCCATGGACAAGGCGTTCTACCGAATGATGGCCTGTTCGGTCATGGAGGCGGTATCGGATTCAGGCAACGGCGGCGAAACCTTGCGCGAGGTGGAGCGCTCGACCCGGATCCTCGAACGCTATGCCTGACAACACCGCCTTGTCCATGCCGTCTTTCAACTCTTTCAACGGGAAGCCGTCGCAACCCTGAACAGAAACACCACCCTGGCCCTCTGGTCATGGCGCATCAAATCGCGTATTTTTGAGCATCAATCCGCCCCCCGCTGCGTTTTAGGATGGGGCTACTTTTCTGGAGTGATCCCATGGCATTGAAGCTTTACATCGGCAACAAAAATTACTCATCCTGGTCCATGCGGCCTTGGGTGCTGCTCAAACAGGCGGGCATTCCGTTCGAAGAGGCCATGGTGCGCTTTGACTCCTTTGAACCGGGGTCGGCTTTCAAAAAGTCCCTGCAGGGCGTGTCGCCCATAGGCAAGGTTCCCGTGCTGGTCGACGACGGGTTTGCTGTCTGGGACACGCTGGCCATCGCCGAATACCTGGCCGAGAAATTTCCAGAAAAGACCCTGTGGCCAGCCAACGCCCAGGCCCGAGCAAGGGCCCGCAGCGTTTGCGCCGAGCTGCACAGCGGCTTTGGTGCCCTGCGCAGCCATTGCCCCATGAACATCGAAGCCAGCCTGGTGGACACCGGCCGCCTGCTCTGGCGCGACCGGCCCGCCCTGCGCGCCGACATGGCCCGCCTGTGTGGCCTGTGGGGCGAGTTGCTGGCGACGCAACCCCAGAAAATGCCCGACGGCAGCGGCCCCATGCTGTTTGGCACATTCACCATCGCCGATGCATTTTTCGCTCCGGTGTGCATGCGCCTGAAAACCTACCAACTGCCGCTGCCAGCCGATCTGGCAGCGTATGTGGATCGCGTGGCTGCGTTGCCGGGCGTGCAGGCCTGGATTCAAGACGCTCTGGCCGAACAGGATTTCCTGGACTTCGAGGAGCCCTACCGCCTCGGTCGCTGAGGCCAGCGCCCACTGGGCGCTCTACACTTCGCCCATGGACATTTACCTCGTGGGCGGCGCAGTGCGCGATGCCTTGATGCAGAAATCGGCAGGTGCCCCGGCGCCGGCCCATGTTGATCGCGACTGGGTGGTGGTTGGCGGCTCACCGCAGGCCATGCAAGACCAGGGCTACCTGCCGGTCGGGCGCGATTTTCCTGTTTTTCTGCACCCGACCACCCAGGAGGAATATGCGCTCGCGCGCACCGAGCGCAAGACCTCGCCCGGCTACCACGGCTTTGCTTTTCACGCCGAACCCGGCGTCACGCTGGAAGACGATCTGGCGCGGCGCGACCTCACCATCAATGCCATGGCGGTGGACGCCGCCGAGGCCGATGACCCCGCGCACGGCAGGCTGATCGATCCCCACGGTGGCCAGCGGGATTTGCGTGAACGGGTCTTGCGCCACGTCACCCATGCTTTCGCCGAAGATCCGGTGCGCATCCTTCGCCTGGCACGATTCGCGGCCCGGTTTCCCGATTTTTCGGTCGCGCCCGAAACCATGGTGCTGATGCAGGACATGGTCGCCGATGGCGAGGTCGACCACCTGGTGCCCGAGCGCGTGTGGCAGGAACTCTCACGCGGCCTGATGGAGCAGCGGCCCAGCCGCATGCTGGACGTGTTGCGCGAGTGCGGCGCCTTGGTGCGCATCCTGCCGGAGGTGGACAAGCTCTGGGGTGTGCCACAACGCGCCGAGTACCACCCCGAAATCGATACCGGGGTGCACCTGATGATGGTGCTGGACATGAGTGCCCGCCTCAACGCTTCGCTGCCCGTGCGCTTTGCCTGCCTGTGCCACGACCTCGGCAAAGGCACCACACCCGCCGATGTGTTGCCGCGCCACATCGGCCACGAACAGCGCAGCGCGCGCTTGCTCAAAGGCGTCTGTGAGCGTTGGCGCATCCCCCGCGAAAGCCGGGAGCTGGCCGACGTGGTGGCGCGTGAGCACGGCAACATCCACCGCAGCGAGAGCCTCAACGCCGATGCCCTGTTGCGCTTGCTGGAGCGCTGCGACGCGGTGCGCCGCCCCGAGCGCTTTGCCGAGGCCCTGCTGGCCTGCGAATGCGATGCAAGGGGACGCCTGGGTTTTGCCGAAGTGGCTTACCCGCAACGCCAGCGGCTGCTGAAAGCGCTCGCGCTGGCGCAACAGGTGGCCACCCAGCCGATCGCCGAAGCCGCGCTCGCGCGCGGCATGAACGGACTTGCGATTGCCCAGCAAATTCAGCGCGCCCGCGCCCTGTCCATCGCAACCGGATTGCCCGAGACAGCCTCGGAGGGCCCGGAATAACCCCGGGCAGAGCCTGGGCCAGCGGCTTGGGCGATACTTGAACCAAACAGCCCCGATCGACTTGGTCGGACGTGCTGTTTTTTCACTTTCGCATGCGCCACTTCACGCGCGCACGCCTGTCCGGCATCGACACGCCCACAACCCCTAACCGGAGACCTGTCCATATGATTCCTGAATGGCTGACCCAACTCAACACGTGGTGGGGAGAAATGAACGGCCCCGTGGCCACTTTGCTGCGCATCGCCCTGATTCTGTTGGGTGCCTGGGTGGTCAAGGGCCTCTTGAACCGCGCCATTGGCGGCATGCGCACCCGCATCGGCCAGCGCATGGACGACCGCGAAGCCGCCCAGCGGGCTGAAACCCTGGGCCGTGTGTTCCGCTACCTGGTCACCGTGGTGATCGGCCTGGTCACCGTGATGCTGGTGCTGGCCGAACTGGGCGTCTCGCTCGCGCCCATTCTGGGCGCCGCTGGCGTGGTCGGCCTCGCCGTGGGTTTTGGCGCCCAGAGCCTGGTGAAAGACTTTGTGACGGGCTTTTTCCTGCTGCTGGAGAACCAGATCCGTCAGGGCGATGTGGTGCAGGTCGATGGCCACACCGGAACGGTGGAAGAAATCACTTTGCGGTTTGTTCGCCTGCGCGACTACGAAGGCGCGGTGCACTACGTGCCCAACGGCCAGATCACCACCGTCGTCAACATGACCCGCGGCTTTGGCAATGCGGTGTTTGAAATCGGCGTGGCCTACCGCGAAGACATCGACGAGGTGATGCCACTCATGCGCAAGGTTGCGGCACAGCTGCGCGCGGACGAAAAGTATGCTGCCCGCATCCAGGACGACCTCGACATCGCCGGCGTCGACCGCTGGGACGACTCGGCGGTCATCATCCGGTGCCGCATCCGTTGCGTGGCCGGGGAACAGTGGGGCGTGAAGCGCGAATACCTGCGGCGCCTGAAAGCCGCCTTTGACGAACACGCGATCGAGATCCCCTTCCCGCACCTGACGGTCTATGCGGGCCAGGACCGGGAGGGCAAGGCACCACCCTTCCAGTTGCAGCAACTGAGTGCGCCGTGAGGTCTGGGCCGCAGCGCTTCTTTGTCCCATAAAAGCCGGATAATTTGCGCCATGGCCCACCTACTGATTGTTGAAGACGACGAACTGCTGCGCGATGGGCTGAGTGCGCAACTCAAACAGGCCGGGTACCTGATCGATACAGCCGACGATGGTGAGGCCGCACTCGACTACCTGCACAAGCAGGCCTTCGACGGCGTGTTGCTCGACCTGGGTTTGCCCAAAATCGACGGGCTGGAAGTTTTGCAGCGCTTGCGTCAAACCTTGCCCGCCCTGCCGGTATTGATTCTGACCGCACGCGACGGCGTGGAAGACCGTATCGCCGGTCTCAATGGCGGCGCCGACGACTACCTCACCAAACCCTTCAACGGCGACGAATTGCTGGCGCGGTTGCAAGCCATGCTGCGCCGTGCCAGCCTGCCCGCTTTCGGTACCCGTACCAGCACCATCCATCCGCCCGCCCATGCAGGCGGCGCCCTTCGCGTAGACCCGTCCATGCCACGCGCCTGGTTGGGTGAAGTGGCCATCGAACTGACGCAGCGCGAGTGGGAGTTGCTCGCTTTGCTGGTGCGCTGCGAGGGACAGGTGGTGAGCCGCGAAGCCGTGCTCGCGGCCTGGCAATCCGACGCCGGGGAAGGTGGTGCATTGGCCTCCAACGCACTGGAGGTGTATGTGCACCGCCTGCGCCGCAAGCTTGCCGACTCCCGCCTGAACATCCGCAACATCAGGGGACTGGGCTACATGCTGGAAACGGCACGGCCATGATCGGGCCCGCATGAGCCCCCGGGCCGGTCTCTCGCTGCAGCGGCAGTTGCTGCTGTGGCTGCTGTTGCCCCAGCTGGTGCTGTGGGCGGGCGGCGGCCTTCTGGCCTACCGGTTTGCCTTGTCGTATGCGGAAAAAGGCATCGACCAATCGCTCACCCAATCGGTGCGCGCGCTGGCCCGCCAGGTGAAGCCCATCGGCTCTGGCCTGCTGATCGATTTCCCCAAGGCGGCACAAGACGTTCTGGAGCAAGACCCGAAGGACCGGATCAGCTACATGGTGTCGTCGCCCCCGGGCAAGTTCGTGCTCGGCAACCAAAACCTGCCCCAGCCTGAAATGCCGGTTGAACAAGTTGGTACGCCTCTTCTGTACCGCGGCGTTGTGGATGGCAAGCCCTTGCGCATCGTGGTCCTCGACCTGGATTACGGCGATGACGGTTCAACGCAAACGTTGCGGGTGCAGGTGGGCAAGAGCCTGCAAGTGCAGCAGCGCATTGCGAGAGAACTCATTGCCGACATGCTGGTGCCTCTGCTGGCACTGGGCGTGTTGCTGAGCCTGCTGGTCTATGGCGGCATCCGGCGCGGTTTGGCGCCACTCACCCGATTGACATCGCAGCTGGAAGAACGCTCGGTGATCGAACGTGAGCCCATCGGTGCCACGCAGGCGCCCAGCGAAGTGCATGCGTTGGTCAAGGCCATCAACGGCTTGCTGGAGGAGGTGGCGCGCCATGTGCGCCAGGAAAAACGCTTTCTGGACGACGCCGCCCACCAACTGCGCACACCCCTGGCCGGTCTGATCAGCCAGGTGGAACTGGCGCAGCAAGAAGCCCGGACCCCCGCCTTGCTTGACCGGTTAAGCAAGGTACACACTGGCGCGCAACGCAGTGCCCACCTGGTGCACCAACTGCTCACGCTCGCCCGCTCTGAAAACCACACCCACCGGGTGCCCCTGGACCTGGCGGCACTGGCGCGCGAAGTGGCCCGTGAATGGACCCCACGCGCCTTGTCCGCGGGCATGGATCTGGGCTTTGAGGGCGAACAATCGCTGATGGTCAAAGGCGATGCCCTGCAGCTGCGCGAAGCCTTGTCCAACCTGATCGACAACGCCCTGCGCTACACGCCCGGCGGCAGTGCCATCACCCTGCGCGTTGAACGAAGCGAGAGCGGCGCCAGCTTGGCGGTGGAAGACAACGGGCCGGGTCTGCAGCCAGCAGAAATGGCCCAGGTGTTTCGCCGTTTCTGGCGCGGAAGCCAGCAACCGGGCGGTTGTGGGCTGGGCCTGTCGATCGTGCGGGAAATCGCCCGGCGCCACGGTGGCGAAGCGGATGTTCAGACCCTGGCACCGCATGGTCTGAGGGTGGTGCTCACGCTGTCCGAAACGGACTAGGGCCTGCTCACCCCGGTGTTCCAGAAGACGTTGTGGATCAAAGGGTCCGCAGGCAATTTCAGGACTCGTGGTGCGCATCCATCGAGGCCATGCGCTGCTCGGTTTTCGGGTCAAACCAGTTGTTGTGGCGCCCGCTCACGGTCATACCAACGGTTTCACCGATCTTGACCTGGGTGTTGGCCGGTGCCCGCACCGTGATCAGGCCCACGGCCGTTTTCACCACCACATAGGTGTCGGCGCCAGTGGGCTCGACCAGCACCACCTCACCGCGCCATGGGGCATCGGCCGACAAATGGATGTGCTCCGGCCGCTGACCCAGCGTCACCACAGCCATATCAGGGCAAGGCAAATCCAGTGTGCCGCCATCGAAAGCAAACTTGCCCTGATCGCCGCTGGTCTGCACCCGCCCGGGAATGAAGTTCATGGTGGGTGATCCGATGAAACCAGCCACATACATGTTGGCCGGGCGGCGGTAGATTTCATCCGGCGAGTCGATCTGCTGCAGGACGCCGCCTTTCATCACCGCGATGCGGCTGCCCAGGGTCATGGCTTCGATCTGGTCGTGGGTCACGTAGACGGTGGTGATGCCGCTCAACTGATGCAGGCGCTTGATTTCGGCGCGCATCTCCACGCGCAACTTGGCGTCGAGGTTGGACAGCGGCTCGTCAAACAGGAACAGCTGCGGATCGCGCGCCAGGGCGCGGCCCATGGCCACGCGCTGGCGCTGGCCGCCAGAAAGCTGTGCCGGACGGCGGTCGAGCAGGTGCTCGATTTGCAGCATCACCGCCACTTCCTGGATGCGCTTCTTGCGCGCTTCAACAGACACCTTGCGCATCTCCAGCGCAAAGCCGATGTTGTCGGCCACCGTCATTGTCGGGTAGAGCGCATAGCTCTGAAACACCATCGCAATGTCACGCTTGGAAGGCGGCATGCCGATCACGTTCTTGCCGGCGATCAGCAGCTCGCCGTCGGTGGGCTCTTCCAGCCCGGCAATGATGTTGAGCAATGTGGACTTGCCGCAGCCCGAGGGGCCGACCAGGATCAGAAATTCACCCGGCTCGACATCGATGTCGATGCGCTTGAGGACCTCGACGGCCTTGTCGCCCTTGCCGAAGACCTTGCGGATGCCTGCGATGTGCAGTGAAGATGCCATGTTGCTTACCCTTTCACGGCGCCTGCCGTGAGACCTTTCACAAAATATTGACCCGCAAGGATGTAGACCAGCATGGTGGGCAGGCCGGCAATGATGGCGGCGGCCATGTCCACGTTGTAGTTCTTCACGCTGCTGGTGGTGTTGGCCATGTTGTTCAGGCCCACGGTGATGGGCTTGCTGTCGGCACCGCTGAACGCGACACCAAACAGGAAATCGTTCCAGATATTGGTGAACTGCCAGATCAGCGTCACCATCATGATGGGCGTGGACATGGGTAGCACGATGCGCCAGAAGATGCGCCAGAACCCTGCCCCGTCGATGCGCGCGGCATTGACCAGCTCACGCGGCACGGCGGTGTAGTAATTGCGGAAAAACAGTGTGGTTCCGGCCAGGCCAGCCAGACTGTGTACAAGAATCAGGCCGGCGATCGAGCTGGAAATTCCAAGGTAGCCCAGGATCTGGCTCATCGGCAGCAGCACCACCTGGAAAGGCATGAAAACGCCAAACAGCAGGAAACCGAACAACACTTCGCTGCCTCTGAATTTCCACATGCTCAGCACGTAGCCGTTGACGGCGCCCCAGGCGGTGGAAATCAGCACGGCCGGCACGGCCATGCTCACCGAATTCCAGAAGTAGGGTTTGAGACCGCGGCAGTCGACGCCGGTGCACGCCGAAGACCAGGCCAGCGACCAGGACTCGACGTTCAACCCGGCAGGCAGACTCAGCAGGTTGCCGGTGCGGATCTGCGTCGCGTCCTTGAGCGACGTCACGATCATCACGTACATCGGTACCAGAAAGAAGAATGCGGCGACCAGCAGCACACCGTAGACGACCAGCCGCCCGAAGTTGAATGATTTGGCCGTCATGTGGCATGCCCCGAATAAAGGGCTTGATCAAACGCACCCGTGGAACTGGCTTCGCCAGGCCACAGGATGCGTCCCGCCATGAGGGGGGACGGCGCAAAGCGGCGCAGGGGGGACTCTCTACCGGTCATGGGGCTTGGCTCGCAATTCGCTATAGAGGTAGGGCACGACGATGGCGGCCACAGTGGCCAGCATCATGGTGGCACTGGCAGCGCCCAACCCGATCTGGCCCCGGGTGAAGCTCATCGTGTACATGAATGTGGCCGGCACATCGGTGGCGTAGCCAGGACCACCACCGGTCAGGGCCATCACCAGGTCGAAACTCTTGATCGACAGGTGCGACAGCACCAGGATGGTGGAGAACACCACTGGGCGCAGGATCGGCAGGATGATGCGCCAGTAGATCAGAGGGAGTGATGCCCCGTCGATCTGCGCGGCCTTGATGATGCTGTCATCAATGCCACGCAGGCCGGCCAGAAACAGCGCCATCGCAAATCCGGCCGATTGCCAGATGCCCGCAATGACGACGCAGTAGATGGCCGTATCGGACTGAACCAGCCAGTCAAAATGAAAGCTGGACCAGCCCAGGTCGTGCATGAGTTTTTCCAGCCCGAGGCTGGGGTTCAGAATCCATTTCCAGGCGGTGCCGGTCACGATGAACGACAAGGCCATGGGGTAAAGGTAGATGGTGCGCAAGAGGCCTTCGGCGCGCACTTTCTGGTCAAGGAAGATGGCCAGGAACACGCCGATGCCCATCGATCCACCCACATACAGCAGGCTGAAAAGACCCAGATTCTTCAGGGCCACATACCAGCGGTCCATTTGCCAGAGCTGTACATACTGATCCAGGCCGACGAAGGTCTCGTAGTTGGGCAGCATGCGCGATCCGGTCACGGACAGCACGCCATTCCAGATCATGAGACCGTAAATGAACGCAAATCCGAGGACAAACCCGGGCGCGATCACCAGTTTCGGCAAGAGATTTTCAGCAGATTTCATAAGAGACCTAAAAATAGCCCCATCCACCAGGGATGGGGCTATTTGTGCGGCGGCAAGCGCCAACCCAACCCGTTACTTGGTCGCGGCGGCCTTGGCGATGCTCTTCACACCGTCAGCCACAGTGATGCTGTCGTCGTTCCAGAACTGGCTCACGGCGTCCTTGATCGCGCCTTCAGCAGCCGGGCTGATGGCCATGCCGTGAGCGACCGAAGGCACCAGGCCGCCGGTCTTGGCGGTGGCGACAAAATCCTTGCTGGAGGCCTTGGCGCAGTCGTCGAACTTGTCCATGGACATGTTCAGACGCACCGGGATCGAACCCTTGTTCAGGTTGAAAACTTCCTGAAACTCGGTGCCCATGATGGCGGCAGCCAGATCGCCCTGCGCTTTCTGTGCGCTCGCATCCTTGAGCTTGAACATCGCGAATGAGTCGACGTTGAAGGTGTAGGCGTTGGCCGTGCCTGGCGCGGCTGCACAGGTGTAGTCCTTGCCTGGCACCTTGCCGGCCGCCGTGAACTCGCCTTTGGCCCAGTCACCCATGAACTGGAAGGCCGCCTTTTCGCCGATCACCATGGCCGTTGCCAGGTTCCAGTCGCGGCCAGGAGCGGCCGGGTCGGTGTAGCTCTTGATCTTGCGGAATGTTTCCAGCGACTTGGTCATGGTCGGGCTGGTGAGCGCCTTCTGGTCCAGCTTGACCAGGGCGTCCTGATAGAACTTGGCGCCACCGACACCCAGCACCACGTCTTCAAAGGTGGTGAAGTCCTGCCAGTTCTGGCCGCCGTGGGCGACAGGAATGAGGCCTGCTGCCTTGATCTTTTCCGCCGCGGCGAAGAACTCGTCCCACGTCTTCGGCGTTGCGGTCACGCCAGCCTTCTTCAGCACGGCATTGTTGGCCCACATCCAGTTCACACGGTGCACGTTCACCGGTGCAGCCACGTAATTGCCCTTGTACTTCATCACATCTGCCACGACCTTGGGCAGCAGGCTGTCCCATTTTTCGGCTTTGGCCGTCGCATCCAGGTTGGCCAGCACACCTTCGTTCGCCCACTCCTGGATGGCAGGTCCCTTGATCTGGGCAGCAGCTGGCGGGTTGCCAGCGACCACACGGCTCTTGAGCACGGTCATGGCGGCATCACCGCCGCCGCCGGCCACGGCGAAGTCTTTCCAGGTGTGACCCTTGGCTTGCATGATCTTCTTGAGCTCGCCGACCGACTTCGCTTCGCCGCCAGAGGTCCACCAGTGCAGCACCTCGACTTCACCGGCAATGGCGCCAGATACCGAGCAGGCTGCCAAAGCCGCGACCAGCAAATTGTTCAATTTCATGTGAGTTGTCTCCGATTGAGGCTTTGCAGCCTGTGGTGGTGGGTCTGAACACGCAGCGGGTCCAGAACAATTAATTTTTCATTAATTAATTGTTGCCACCAAGCGGGAAAACCCTAGGCTTTGGTTGAATGTCCAACGCCCGCAGTCCTCAAACAGCCTTCGCACCACCCCACGCCATGCCCGGTGAGGCAAGGCCACGGTCAAGCCAGGTGAGACCGGGCCCAGCGCACAATGTCGGCCGCACCCATGGCGCCTGGCTGCCGCGCCACCTCTCGGCCATCGACAAACAGCGCCAGCGTGGGAATGCTGCGGATGTTGAGGCGGGCGCCCAGTTGTTGCGCTTCCTCGGTGTTGACCTTGGCCAGCCGCATGGCCGGTTCCAGCTCTTTGGCGGCCTGCTCAAAAGCGGGCGCCATCATGCGGCATGGACCGCACCAGGGGGCCCAGAAATCCACCAGAACCGGGACTTGGGAGCGGGCGATGTGTTTCTCGAAGGCCACTTCGTCCAGTGCCGCCGGATGCCCGTTGAACAGTGGCTGATGGCACTTGCCGCAATCGGGCGCCGCGCTCAGGCTCGCTTTTTCAACCCGGTTGGTTGTGTGGCAATGGGGACAAACAATGTGCAATAGATCGGTGGTCATGTCTTGAAACTCCTCAGTGGTCCCGTTCAAATGAAGCCGCCAGCGCCAAATTCAAGACACTCCACGGGGTATCACCACCCCTATCAGAGCAACTGCCCAATCAGGCTCACCATGAAGCTCAACACAATGGTCGTGGTCAACGGAATGAACCACTCGCGGCCAAAAACCTTGAAGCGGAAGTCACCGGGCAGCTTGCCCAAGCCCAGTTTTTGCAACAGGGGGGTCACCCAGCTGATGAAAACCAGGGCCAGAAAAATGACGATCATCCAGCGGATCATGGGTTTTGTCTCTGGTGAAAAGTCCGTGAAAGAAGCATGCCCGTTGGCCCGAAGCGGTCGACACCCGGGACGCCACAGGCCCCGGTTGGCCAGTCAGCCAACGCGGCCCCCTTGAGGAGGCTGCGCATCGCGCGGCAAGGGTGGCTCACAAGCGGTGGGTGCGGTCGCCCGCCACGAAACCCATGGGCGCCCAGCCCGCCGCGCAGCCCGTTGGCGCAAAGGCCAATACCTTGAACAGCTCACCCATCTCATGCTCGTTGAGCAGCTTTTGCATCATGGCGTTCTCGCGCGGCCCGGCCTCCCTGGCCACATCGATCAGGCCACAGTTGATGAGAAAGCGCCCCTGGCTGGTATAGCCCAGAACCTCCATGCCTGCGTCTTGCGCGGCGAGCGCGACGCCTGTGAAATTCACATGGGCGGTGATGTCTTTCAGCCCCAGGTCCACCAAAGGCTGGTGATCGGTCTGATGGGCCCGGTGGCAGATCAGCGTGCCCATGTGGCGCTGCGGGTGGAAATACTCAGCTTCCGGGAATCCGTAATCGATAAAAAACGCGGCACCACGCTCCAGACGCTCCGCCAGCGTGCGCACAAACGCCTCAGCCTGTGGATGGATTTCGGTCAAATAGTCCTGCGGGCCCTCGATCTCAACCGGTGGGCGCAGCGCTGTTGCCAGGTCAGCCCATTGCAGGCCACCGTCGTCATTCACGGCCACGCCCCGCTCGAACCACTGGCCACCAACCCGGGTCAGCAGTTGCACCGGCATGGCGTCCAACACCTCATTGCCCAGCACCACGCCCGACAGCGCATCCGGCAAGGCACCGACCCAACGCACGGTTGCTGCGTGCGCCGCCAAGGTGATCTCTTGTCGCGCACGCAGGCTGCCCGACAGATCCACAATGGTGTAGCGGCGCAGCGGATGCCCCAGTGCAACGAGCGCATCCAGCACCTGCAGCGCCAAAGCGCCACTGCCCGCACCAAACTCCCACACCTCATCGGTGCCGGTGGATGTCAGGGCCTCGGCCACCTGGCGGGCCAGCGTGTGACCGAAAACGGGGCTCAATTCGGGCGCGGTCACAAAATCGCTGCCTTGCCCATCCTCGCCCTGTGGCAAATGGCCAAACTTCGGCAGTGTATTGGCGTAGTAGCCCAAACCTGGTTCGTATAGCGCCAGGGCCATAAAGCGGTCAAACGGCAACCAGCCATCCGAAGCGCCAATGGCCTCTTTCACCCGCTCAAGCAAGGCGCTCGTTAAACTCGACGGTTCGCTCACAGATTTGGTGTTCACCCGCCGATTGTCTCCCATGCTCCCACCCCAACCTGCCCATTCAGTTGCCGCACCGCGCACCGCGCTGGTCACCGGCGCGGGCAAACGCCTGGGGCGAGAAATCGCGCTGACCCTGGCGCGCGCCGGGTGGAATGTGGCCGTGCACCACCGCCACTCCGCTGCCGACGCAGAACAAACCGTTGCGGACTGCTGTGCGTTGACCGGTCGATCCGACAGCGCATCCCCCTTTTTTGCCGATCTGAGCGACGAAACCAGTGTGCGTGGTTTGCTGCCCGCCGTGATCGCGCACTATGGTCAGATCGATGCGGTGGTGAACAGCGCCTCAACTTTTGAAAACGACAGCGCAGAGAGTTTCGGCTTTCAGGCCATGGAAACCCATTTGCGCACCAACACCGGCGCCGCGGTGTTGCTCGCACAGGCCTTGCACACACACCTGACCGCAGGCGATCGCCAGGGCGCCGTGGTCAACCTGCTGGACCAGAAGCTGTGGAACATGAACCCCGACTTCTTCAGCTACACGCTGTCCAAAGCGGCTCTGGAAGCGGCCAACACCATGCTGGCACTGGCCTTGGCACCTCGGGTCCGCGTGGTCGGCGTGGCGCCAGGCCTGACCCTCACCAGCCATCTGCTGAGCGACCAGCAGTTCGCCGAGCTGCACAAACAGTCACCACTGGGCCGCTCCTCCACCCCCGAAGACGTGGCCGCCACCGTGCTGTTCGCCTTGACCAACCAATCCATGACCGGTACCACCTTGCTGGTGGATGGCGGCCAACACCTCATGCGCTTCGAGCGCGATTTTTCGCTGATGCCAGGCAGCGCGCCCACCCCATGAACGTTCAGCCAGAAACCCAGGCCGGCACCCAGATACTGACCCTCACCGGCTTGCGCTTCGATGCCAACCTCGGCATTCTTGACGAGGAACGCCAGGGACCACAACCGATTCAGGTCGATGCCGAGCTCAACCAGGGAACGCAACCGCTGCGCCCAGACGATGACGACATCAGCAACGTGCTCGACTACCGCAAGGTGCGCCAGATCATCATCGATGAATGCACAGCCGAGCATGTGGATTTGCTGGAAAGCCTGATCGGCAAACTGACAAGGCGGTTGTTGCAACTGCCTGGCGTATTGGGCGTGCGGGTCACCATCGCCAAGCTGGAAATTTTTGAAGACTGCGAAGTGGCGATTCGCATGGAAAGCGGCAGATGGTGACGCCGTGGAAGAGCGCCCGCCCACCGCGCCGACCATTCAGGACGCCCCCTCGGGGCGCTGCCTGCGGCCAGGCCAAGCCCGCTCCGCGACATCCCCGGACAATGACCCGGCTGGCCGTGACCGTCCCACTTTGAGGCAAAACTGATCATGAATCCTGAAAAAACCCAACACGAAAACCACAAGCTGGAAAAGCGCCTGTGCCGCGAGGTGGGCCGTGCCATCGTCGACTACAACATGATCGAAGAAGGCGACCGGGTCATGGTCTGCCTTTCGGGTGGCAAAGACAGCTACGGCATGCTCGACATCTTGCAAAAACTGCAAGCCCGCGCGCCCATCAACTTCGAAATGGTGGTGGTCAACCTCGACCAGAAGCAGCCAGGATTTCCTGAGGACATTCTGCCCGCCTACCTCACCAAGCTGGGGGTGAAATTCCACATCGAAAACCAGGACACGTATTCCATCGTGAAACGCGTGATCCCCGAAGGCAAAACCCTCTGCAGCCTGTGCTCGCGTCTGCGCCGCGGCATCCTCTACCGCGTGGCAGGTGAACTGGGCGCGACCAAGATTGCGCTCGGCCACCACCGGGACGACATCCTGCAAACCCTGCTGCTCAACATGTTTTTCGGCGCCAAGCTCAAAGGCATGCCCCCGAAACTGGTGAGCGACGACGGCAAGAACGTGGTGATTCGGCCCATGGCCTATGTTGCCGAAAAAGACCTCAGCCGCTGGGCCGAGATCCGCGAATACCCCATCATTCCCTGCACACTGTGCGGCAGCCAGGAAAACCTGCAGCGCAAGCAGGTGGGCAACATGCTGCGCGATTGGGACAAAAAATTTCCCGGCCGCCTGGAGAACATGTTTTCCTCCCTGCAAAACGTGGTGCCCAGCCATCTGATGGACCGCCAGCTGCACCCGTTCCAGACCATTCGCGCCACCGGTGAAGCCAGCGAAGACGGCGACAAGGCGTTTGACGACGAACCGGTGGGCGAGCCTGGATTGCCTTCGCCCGCATTGTTTACACCGCCCGAAACCTGGGGAGAGCCCCCAGGGAACGAAACGGTGAAGCGCACGGTCATACCCATCGCCACGCACTGATTCCCGTTCCGGCGCACGGAACCGGTGCACCCTTACAGGAGCAGCCCATGGCCTTCCCCGCCTTTCTCAAACCCGCTTCCACCCTAATGGTTATCGTGGCCGCCGGGTCACTTGCAGGCTGTGCCAGCGTGTACCGGGTCGACAACCAGGTAGAGAGTTTTGCTCGCTGGACGGATGGTGTAGCGACGACCGTTGCGGCAACCAGCGTTCCCGCACCACCTCAAACCTACCGTTTCGAACGCCTGCCTTCCCAATCGACCGGCTCGGCAGCGCAATCGGCGGACAGGCTCGAACAACTGGTGCAAGAGGCTCTGAAACCTTTGGGCTGGACATTGCCAGCAGACCATGCCACAGCGGCACCCTGGACCGTTGAAGTCACAACGCAAACCACACGCTTGCCTCGTGCGCCCTGGGAAGACCCCTGGGAGAGGGCCCGGTTCAGCTGGACGGGCCAGGTGCACATCGGCATTGGCCATGGCAGCGTGATGTGGAGCCCCTGGATGCTGCGCCCGGAGCTGCCCTACTACCAAAGGCAGGTCTCGCTCGTGGTCCGCGAAGCGGCCACCGGTCGCGTGGCCTACGAGACCAGCGCTGCCCATGATGGCCGCTGGAACAGCACACCCGCGCTGTGGGGCGCCATGGTCAGCGCCGCGCTGGAAGGGTTCCCCGCCCCGCCAAAAGGCCCACGCCAGGTCAACCTCGACGTGCCGCGTTGACCCAAGCCCTGGCGTAGCCATTGCGCCGGGCATTGCAGCCATCCGAAAGCTCGGGGAAGCCCGGTGCAACCCTAAGGCACCAAGGTATCAAGCAGTTCGCCTATGGCTTCGCCCAGCTCGTCCATGCTGTCTTGCTTGCCCATCACTTCCTGCACCCCCACCGCCGCCGCTTGCGCCAACAACGCATCGCTCACATGGCCCGTGATCAGCACGGTGCGCAAACCGGGTCGCAAACGCTTCACCTCGGCAGCAACCTCCACGCCCAACATGCCAGGCATGTTCTGGTCGGTCACCACAATGTCCACAGGGCCGGCTTCATCGCGCAGCCACGCGATGGCATCTTCGCCCGAGGTAAATGTGGTCACCTCATAGCCCCGTTTGCGCAACAGCCGGCCCACCAGAAAAACCATCGCCTCGTAGTCATCGATGTAGACCACATGGCGCCCTTTTGGGGAAGCCGCCATGGCCACGTGTTTTTTCTCTTCCGGTCTGACCGAATCGTCCGTCTCGACCCTGGGCAACCGCGGCAAATAGATGTCAAACCGTGTACCTTCGCCCAGCGCACTGCGCACATCGATCGCCCCTCGATGTGCTTTCACGATGCCATGCACCACAGCCAGCCCCAACCCGGTGCCCTCGCCGGGAGCCTTGGTGGTGAAGAAAGGTTCAAAAATGCGTTGCTGGGTGCCTTCATCCATGCCCGGCCCGTCATCCGCCACGCTGAGGCATGCGTAGTCACCCACCAGAATGCCGCCAAGCCTGTGGGCCTGCCCGGCATCGACCGCAACCGCCGAAAGGCCAACCGTGATTCGTCCGCCCCGTCCGCCCATGGATTGCCAGGCGTTGTTGCACAGGTTCATCAACACCTGCTGTACCTGGGTGGCATCCGCCAGCACCAGCAAAGGTTCGGTTGTCAGATCGGGCACCTGTTGCACACCCGGCGGCAACAAGGACCGCATCATGGTGAGCGCTTCCCCCACCAAAGGCTGCAGAACCTGTTGCTTGAGCTCTTGCGCCTGGCGCCGGCTGAACGCAAGGATTTGCTGCACCAGATGGCGCGCCCTGACCGACGCACGGTTGATCTCATTCAGGCTTTCCTGCGCCGGATGATCGGGGCCGACATCTTCGCGGGCCAGCGTCAAATTGCCCAGAATCACCGCCAGCAGGTTGTTGAAGTCGTGCGCGACACCGCCAGCCAGCGTGCCAATGGCTTCCAGTTTCTGCGCTTCACGCAGCTGCGATTCCAGCACCCGCTGGTGCGCTTCGGCCATTTTCAGCTCGGTGATGTCGGCGTGGGTTCCAACCATGCGCAATGGGCGCCCATCGTCGTCGCGCGCAATCACCACGCCTCGCGACGAGACCCATTTCCACGTGCCGTCCTTGCATCGAACCCGATGTTCGTTTCGGTAAAGCGGCGTTCGCCCAGCGAAGTGGGCCTCCCGGTCGCGCTGCATCTGGGCGACGTCATCGGGGTGGGTTCGGCCATCCAGGTCCTCGGCCAGGCTCAACACGTCATCGTCGTCGTAGCCGAACATGGTTTTGATGCGTTCCGAGACAAACTCTTCGCCAGTCACCAGGTTCCAGTCCCAAACCCCATCACCCGCACTCTCCATCGCGAGCCGCCAAAGGGCTTCGTTTTCGGACAACGCGGCCTCCGCAAGCTTGCGGTCGGTCACATCCAGAAACACCCCGACGCGCAGTTGACCAGACGCGTCCTGCGACACCGCGCTTGAGCGGCGCAGCACCCATTTCACCCCTCCACCAGGCACCACCACGCGAAACTCCCCGTTCAGCTCCACCGGTTTTTCCAGAAGACGTTTCGTATCCTCGGCGTGCAACTGCGCATCGTCCGGATGGTGGTGCCGGACCAGCAACTCGGGATCGTTGATGGCCTCGCTGGGCTCCACGCCAAAGATGTCGCGCACACCTTCGCTCACATACCGGCAGGTGCGCCGACCATCGGGTGCAATGTGCACCACATAAAACATGCCCGGAATCTGGCTGGTGATGAGCTTCAGCTGGTCTTCGCTTCTTTGCAGGGCTTGCTGGGCCAAGACGCGCTCGGTGATGTCTTCAACCGTGCCTTCGAAGAAACGCAGATGGCCTTGCTCGTCGCGCAAGACGTGCGCGTTTTCGCTGATCCAGATGCGCTCTCTGGTCCGATGGCGCCACACTTCGGAAACAAAGGCCTTGACCTGCCCGTCGCGCTTGATCAGCTCCAAAAACTCGCCTCGCCTCGCCGGGTCCACATACCATTCGGTGCCGATGTTTTTGAGCGAGGCCAGCAACTCGGCCTCGGTCTCGAAACCGTTGAGCGCGACCAGGGCGGGATTGGCGCGCACCATGCAACCATCCCATGTGCTGCGGTATGCACCAATGGGCAAAAAATTGAACAGAGAAGCGAACTCCCCCTCAGACGAAGGGCTTTCCAGGCGCATGCCACGTATTCTGACCCAAGTGATGCAGTTCCATGCCCAAATAGGAGCGCCAAATGCCATTCTTTTCGAGCGCGGCGACTGGCGATACAGTGACGGCTTGTCAAAACCGCTGTCAGGATCCGAATTGTTAGTCACACGCATTCTCGCCGTGCGCCATGGCGAAACCGCCTGGAATCGGGCCACCCGCATCCAGGGCCATACCGATATCGACCTCAACGCCCACGGTCGATGGCAAGCCGAACAACTGGCCCAGGCGCTGAGCGACCAGGACATTGCCGCCTGCTACGCCAGCGACCTCAGCCGGGCCCACGCTACCGCCCAGGCTGTCGCCGACCGCCACGGCTTGCCGGTGCAGACCCACGCCGGCCTGCGCGAACGCTGCTTCGGGGCGTTCGAAGGCCGGACCTGGACCGAGCTCGAGGCCGCCCACCCGGTCGAGACGCTGGCCTGGCGCAAACGGGAGCCCGACTTTGCGCCACCGGGCGGCGAATCGCTGCGGCAACTTCAAGAGCGCGTGGTCCATGCGGTGTCGGAACTGGCGGCACAGCATCCCGGCGAACAGGTATTGATGGTGGCGCATGGGGGGGTGCTCGACATCCTGTACCGCGCCGCGACCCGCCTGGAACTTCAGGCACCCCGCAGTTGGGAGCTGACCAACACCGCCATCAACCGCCTGCTGTGGTCACCCGAAGGCCTCAGCCTGGTCGGCTGGGCCGATACCGCCCACCTGCAAACCCTACCGCCTGAAGAAACACTGGATGAATCCACCACCTGACATGGAACCCATCGCACTGCGTCAACGCCTTGCCCGCATGCAGAGCTGGGTCGGGCAAGGAGTCGACCAGATCGACACGCCAGCTCTGGTCATCGATCTCGACGCCATGGAGCGCAACCTGGCGCGCATGGCCGCGTTTGCCCGTGCCTGCCAGATGCGTCTGCGGCCGCACGCCAAAACCCACAAGAGCGCCGAACTGGCCTTGCTGCAAATGGCGCAGGGCGCGGTGGGGGTCTGCGTGCAGAAAATCGACGAAGCGCTCGCGCTGGCCCAAGGCGGGGTGGGCAACATCTACATCACCAACGAGGTGATCGACCCCGTCAAGCTGGCTCGACTGGCGAAAGCTGTTCATCGGGGGGGCACCCGATTTGCAATGGCTGTCGACAACGAGCTGGGCATTGAGCGTCTGCTTGATGCCTTGACAGAAGCCCGCGCAACCGAGACCAGCGCCATCGACGTTTTTGTCGAGATGGACATCGGTCACGGCCGCTGTGGCGTCGAATCGCCCGAACAGGCCTTGTTGCTGGCTCAGCTGATTCAGCAAAAACCCACGCTTCGGTTCGCGGGTTTGCAGGCTTATCACGGCGCCGCGCAACACCTTCGCTCAACCGCTGAGCGCGATGCCACCATGGCGAACTCAGCCGCACGCGTTCAAGCGACCGTGAACACACTTCAAGGCGCTGGCGTGAATGTGCCTCTGATCACTGGCGCTGGCACCGGCAGCTTTGTGCGCGAAGCGGGCAGCGGACTGTGGGGTGAACTGCAAGCGGGTTCCTACCTGTTCATGGATGCCGACTACGCAGCCAACGAATCCGATCCGGATGCGCCGCCGTTTGAACATGCGCTGTTTGTCAAATCGCAGGTGATGAGCCGCTCGAACGCCCATGCGGTGTGCGACGCCGGCCACAAAAGCCACGCCATTGACAGCGGTCTGCCAAAGGTGGCGCATCCACCCGGCCTGCGTTACGCCAACGGCGGCGATGAGCATGGCGTACTGCACCCCCACGAAGCCAATGCACCGCCTCCGCCACTGGGCAGCGCCGTCTGGCTGATCCCCGGCCACTGCGACCCCACTGTCAACCTGCACGATGCCTACGTCGGCGTGCGCGGGGGACTGTTCCAGGGCAGGGTTGAGCGCATCATCGCCATCGATGCCCGCGGCGCATTGACTTGACCCTGGACGACGCCAACACCACCCATTCATGACCCCCAGCCAGATCATCGTTCTCGCCACCCCGGTCTTTCTCCTCTTGATCGCAATCGAGCTGGCCGTGGGCTACGCGCGCGGACGCAACACCTACCGCTTCGACGACGCGCTGACCAGCATTGGGCTGGGCATGCTCAGCCAGATCAGTGCGGTGTTCACCGTGGCGCTGCGGTTTGGCCTCTACACCGCCGTGTTCAGCGCGGTGGCACTGGTGCCCGACAAAAGTTTCTGGACCAGCCCTGTCGGCTGGCTGGCGGCGCTGGTGTTCTATGACTTTTGCTACTACTGGCACCACCGCCTGGGCCACACCAGCGCGCTGTTCTGGGCCGCCCATGTGGTGCACCACCAGAGTGAAGACTACAACCTCTCAACGGCGCTACGGCAAACCAGCAGCGGTGCACTGTTTGGCTGGATCTTCTATGTGCCCATGGCCGTGGCTGGTGTGCCGCCACTGGTGTTCGGGGTGGTTGGACTGATCGACCTTCTCTACCAATACTGGATCCACACCCAGCAGATCGGTCGCCTGGGCTGGTTCGACCGCGTGTTCGCTTCTCCCTCGAATCACCGGGTTCACCACGCAGTGAACGACCGCTATGTCGACAAAAACTACGGTGGGGTGTTCATGCTGTGGGACCACCTGTTTGGCAGCTTCGAAGATGAAGACCCTCGCGAGCCCTGCGTCTACGGTACCCGCAGTCCCCTCAAAAGCTGGGACCCGCTGTGGGCCAACGCCGAGGTCTATGCCGCGCTGTGGCACGAAAGCCGCCAAGCCCGGCACTGGCGCGACAAGCTGCTGGTGTGGTTCCAACCGCCGGGCTGGCAATCGGCCGCCATGGCGGCCGACTCCCCCAAAACACCTTTTGACATCAACCAGGTGAAGCGGTTCGCACCGCCGGTCTCTGCGTCGGTTCGGCGCTTTGCCGCAGCGCAATTTGCACTTTTGCTGACCGGCTCAGGTCTCTACCTTTGGTTCACCGATGGCTGGCCCTTGTGGCAAAGCGCGGTGTGGTTCGCTGTCTTGCTGGCTGGCCTGTGGTCCGTGGGTGCGGTCCTGCAAAGCCGCATCGGCATGCTGGAGGCCCTGATGATCGAGAGCGCCGCGCTGTCGATGGCCACCTCGGCAACCGGCTGGATCGAATGGCACTGGGTATTCAAGCCATTGACCATGCTTCTCGCGCTGGCGGTCGTGGGCGTGTTTTGGCGCGCCCAAACGGGTGCCCTCGCCGCCCAATCCAAACCG
This sequence comes from Hydrogenophaga crassostreae, assembly GCF_001761385.1. Taxonomy (GTDB): domain Bacteria; phylum Pseudomonadota; class Gammaproteobacteria; order Burkholderiales; family Burkholderiaceae_C; genus Hydrogenophaga; species Hydrogenophaga crassostreae. Next base: position 4,318,069 of record NZ_CP017476.1, read on the forward strand.
GTGGTCTGGCTGGTGGTTGCACTCACCGGCGCATTGGCCGGCGACGTTTTCCTCATGTTTGAGGGATTTTTCATACAGGGACTGGTGGCATTCCTGCTCGGCCACCTGGCCTACCTGATGCTCTTTCGCGATCGGGCGCCGTTGTTCGCTTCGCGCCCTGGCTGGTTGATCTGCGCGGTGATCGGTGCAGCGTTCTATGGTTTTCTGTGGCTCAACGGCCTGCCTGAGGCGCTGCGAGTGCCTGTGGCGGTTTACGTTTCGACCATTGTTGCCATGGGATCCGTGGCTATCGGGCGGGCCGTTGTGTTGCGCGATGTGCCATCGTGCATGGTTGCAGCAGGCGCCGCTTTTTTCATGATCAGCGATGCCACGCTCGCCTTCAACCGTTTCGTGTCACCCCTGCCCCACGCTGCGATTGGGGTGTTGAGCACCTACTATGCCGCGCAGTGCCTGATCGTGATGGGTGTCTTGCGAGGCTTGCAGAAAACATCGCCAGCCGCGGCCAATAAAGCGCAGCCCACCGGGTCAACCTAGCCCGCCAGGCGGTTCGCCCGTCTTGTGCCTTGCCAGACGGTTGTGGGCCAACCGCTCCAGGCCCGACCATCCGAGTCAACCGATCAAGGCGCGTAAATCTTGGCCTCCAGCCCCAACGCTTTCACTTGGGCTGCGGCTTTTTCAGCCTGATCCTGACGTTCAAACGGCCCGACCCGAACACGGGTAAGTTCACCTCGCGACGAGGCCACCGAATCGCTGATCACGGGCAGGCCCGCGCCCGAAAGCGTTGCGACCACCCGTTCGGCATTGGCGGTCACGGCAAACATGCCCACAGCCACACCAAACCCCTGCACGCGGCGACGGATGCCTGTGAAATCACCGGTCGGTGCAACTGGAACCACCGGCTTGACCACGTCCGCGGCCTGAGCGGCACCCGCGGGATCCACGGTGTCAGCCAACGCGGCAGTTGGCACCTCGCGCGATTTCACCTTGGGCTCAGGCGGCTTGGCGATCGGAGAAACGGCCCTCTCAACGGGAAGAGGCACTGCGCGGACGCTGGCCTCCGCAGGCTTAGGCGGCTGCGCCTGAATTGCTGGGCGCTCTCCCACCAGACGCGTCTGAGCTATCCCTTTTTGCACCCCATTTTCCATGTGCTGCAACGCTGCAGTCCCTGCAGTCCCTTCAGCAGATACAGCTGGCACCGACCCGGAAGCAGCCGCAGAAGGGCCCTCAACAGCTGCCGTGGCCTCAATCACTTCGTCGGTTGCGGGCGCGCGAAAAGAGGCGGCTTCAACCATTGAAATCTCACTGCCAGCAGAGGTCACCGCAGGCGCTGCTGGCAGCGGATCGGCCAACCGGTCTGCAGACGAAGCCACCGCCGATACCGCAACAGAAGGGTCCGCTCGGCCCAGGAGACTCGGCCAGGGAACCGTCTTCCAAAGCAACACAGCCAATGCCACGGCACTGAGCAGGCCCGCCAATCCCCAGGTGTTGCGGCGTTGCCGGTCACGGGCTTCAGCCATCAGGGATTCACACGCCACATCCACCGTGGAAGCGAATTTCACCGCCTTGATCACGCGCTGGCGCACGCGGGCATGCAGCCATGCCGAGCCCCACAAACCCGGGACCAGGCCCAAACACAGCAGCATGGAAATCGAGCCGCCCAACTTGACGCCTGTCGGCCAACCGGGCGCGAAATGCCACAAACCCGCCACGGCAAGCGCCAGGGCTGCCGCCAAAGCGGCGTACCCTGCCAGCGGCATCCACAAACGGTGGTGCAGCAACCAGCCTGGCTGGAGCAAGGCAGCGGCGCCGTTCCAGACCGGGCCGGCAGTTCCCTGGGTATCAAAACGCGCAAACAGCGGCAGGTAGTACCCGGCCGACGCTTCACCCAAAGCGGCGCGGTACAGACGCGCGGTTGAAGACTCGCCCTGTTCCGACCGGTCAGACATTGCGCTCAATTCAGCCTGCTTCGGTGAACAGTTGATCGCCCGATTGCGGAGGGGTCACCCCCAGGTGACGATAGGCCGCCAGTGTGGCAATGCGTCCGCGCGGTGTGCGCTGCAGAAACCCCTGTTGAATCAAATAGGGTTCGATCACGTCTTCAATCGTGTCGCGCTCTTCGCCGATGCTCGCAGCGATGTTGTCCAGGCCCACGGGCCCGCCATCGAAACGGTGGATCACCGCCTCCAGCAATTTGCGGTCCATCACGTCAAAGCCCTGCGGATCCACATCGAGCATGGTCAGCGCGCGGTTGGCGATATCGGCGGTGATGCGGCCATCGCCTTTCACATCGGCGTAATCGCGCACGCGGCGCAGCAGGCGGTTGGCAATGCGCGGCGTGCCCCGTGAGCGGCGCGCGATCTCAAAAGCACCTTCGGGTTCGGTGGGTGCGTTGAGCAATCCGGCGCTGCGTTTGACGATGCGCGTGAGTTCTTCAGCCGTGTAGAACTCCAGCCGCGCCACGATACCGAACCGGTCGCGCAGCGGGTTGGTCAGCATGCCGGCGCGCGTGGTGGCACCAACCAGTGTGAAGGGCTGCAAGTCCAGCTTGATGCTGCGCGCCGCAGGCCCTTCACCAATCATGATATCGATCTGGTAATCCTCCAGCGCAGGATAGAGAATTTCCTCTACGACAGGGGAGAGTCGGTGGATCTCGTCAATGAACAGCACATCGTTGGGCTCCAGATTGGTCAACAGCGCAGCAAGGTCTTTCGGCTTTTCCAGCACGGGCCCACTGGTCTGGCGCAGGTTCACGCCAAGTTCCTGAGCAATGATGTGGGACAGCGTGGTCTTGCCCAGGCCGGGCGGGCCGAAGAGCAGCACATGATCCAGCGCTTCGTCGCGTTTCTTGGCCGCGCCAATGAAAATTTCCAGCTGCTCGCGCACCTTGGTCTGCCCAACATATTCGTCCAGCAGTTTGGGCCGCAACGCGCGCTCGATTGCCTCTTCCTTGGGCGAAACGGGTGCGGGCGAAACCATGCGTGGCGCAGGCGCGAAATCGTCGGTTTGAATGGTCACAGCGGGCTCAATTCGGGGCAATCCTTGTTTGGGGCAAGCAAGTGAAGGGAACTATACAACCCAGCCTTGGTGGGAGCTCCGTTCAAGTTCCCCGCAGCACCTGCCGATGACAGTGACAGAAACAGGCCTCGTCTCACGCGACCTGCTGCCCCGCCGTTCTCAGGAATACCGTCATGAAGCCCCAACGTCCCCCGCACCGCCGCATCCACCCACTGGCCCTCGCCTTGAGTGGATGTCTGGCATTGAGCGCCAACCACAGTCTGGCAGCAGACCATGGCGCGGCCCATGCAGAGGCACCCGCCGACAAGCCGGCAGCCCATGCCCCCGCCCCTGTACAGGAGACCCACGCTGAACCGGCCGCACCCCAATCCAGCAGCGGCCAGGACACCATCAGCCGCCTCAAAGCGGTGATCGAGCGCCATGGCGCCAAAGGCGGCAGCGTTTCGCTGCGGGTTGGCGGCCATGTGATCGCTGCCGCCAATTCACACAGCGCCGCCCCTTCGGCAGATGAGCCCCACGCCGCCAGTGGCCACAAAACGCGCCCGGCCAAAGTCTCACCCAAGGCCAGTCGGGACTACATCCGCGCCCGCGCCGCCGTACTCAGCGGCCATGCCGCACCCGAAGCCCATGCGGCCGCAGGGGGCGATTCGCATGAGGTGCACTGGGAACACCAGGGTGAAAACGGGCCTCAGAACTGGGCCAGTCTGAAACCCGAATTCAGCACCTGCGCCACTGGCCAACGCCAGTCTCCTGTGCACATTCTGGAAACCGAAACCATGCCCGGCAAGGCCGAAATCCTGCGCTTCGACTACCGCCCCAGCGGCGGCAGCGTGGTCAACAATGGCCACACGGTTCAGGTCGATCTGGCGGGCGACAACACACTCTATGTGCGCGGATCCGCCTACAAGCTCATTCAGTTCCATTTCCACCATCCGGCGGAAGAGCGCGTGAACTACAAAGGCTTCTCCATGGTCGCCCATCTGGTGCACAAGAATGCCGAAGGCCAACTGGCCGTGGTCGCGGTGCTCATCGATCCCGGTGCAGAAAACGCCCTGATCGATCAGGTCTGGACCCGCATGCCGCTGGACGTGCAAGACCGCGTGGGCCTGCCCGCCGGCCTGATCGACATGAACCAGATCCTGCCCGCCGACCAGCGCTATTACCAGTTCATCGGCTCGCTCACCACACCGCCCTGCACCGAAGGCGTGTTGTGGCTGGTGATGAAACAACCCATGACCGTGAGCCGTGATCAGCTCAAGCTGTTCACGCACCTGTACCCAATGAACGCCCGCCCTGTGCAGGCGCTCAACGGACGCCTGGTGCGCGAGGCGTTGTAATCGCCCCCACGCTCCGCCGCTGGGCGGGTCGCTGCCCCCCAAGGGGGCTGATCCGGCTTGGGGCGGCCCGGCGCCGGATCCTTGTAATCGCCCCCACGCTCCGCCGCTGCGCGGATCGCAGCCCCCCCCCCAAGGGGGCTGATCCGGCTTGGGGCGGCCCGGCGCCGGATCCTTGTAATCGCCCCCATGCTCCGCCGCTGCGCGGGTCGCTGCCCCCCAAGGGGGTTGATCCGGCTTGGGGCGGCCCGGCGCCGGATCGTTGTAACGCCCCCACGCTCCGCCGCTGCGCGGATCGCAGCCCCCCAAGGGGGCTGATCCGGCTTGGGGCGGCCCGGCGCCGGATCGTTGTATCTCCCTCGCTCCGCCAAATCGCGGATCGCTGCGCGCTATTTCGCCAGCGACTTCAACGCCAGCTTGATGCCTTCGCTGACCCCCACATCCTTGGGCAATGCCTTCAGCGCCAGCGCTGCGTCTTTCTCGCTGTAACCCAGGGCCATCAGCGCTTGCTGTATGTCGCTGGCCGCGTCGCCCACAGCCGATGCACTGCCCGCCAGCCCCATGTCGGCGCCCAGCTTGCCTTTGAGTTCCAGCAGCAAGCGCTCGGCTGTCTTTTTGCCGATTCCGGGGACTTTGACGATGCGCGCGATGTCTTGTGTCGTCACGGCCTGGGCCAGGTCACCCACGCTCATGCCCGAGAGCACCGAGAGCGCCGTGCGAGGGCCCACACCGCTGATTTTCACCAACTGGCGAAAGGCCTCGCGCTCCTCCGCACTGCCAAAACCGTACAAAATTTGCGCATCTTCCCGCACCACAAAGTGCGTCAGCAAGGCCACCTGGTCGCCCACCGGCGGCAGGTTGTAAAACGTGCTCATGGGCACATCGACCTCGTAGCCCACGCCGTGGCAGTCGATCAGAATTTGCGGGGGATTTTTTTCCAGCAGGGTGCCGGTCAACTTGCCTATCATTGCGGGATTCCTTTGTTCAGCGCTTTACTGGATTATCAGTTTGATCCTCAAACACACCTTCTCCCCGCCCGACAACACCCGCATGGGCCATTTGTGTGGCCCCATGGACAGCCATATCCGCAGCATCGAAGCGGCGCTGCAGGTCAAAGTGGCCCACCGTTTCGAGCAGTTCCGCATCGATGGCCCCAAGGCCAAGGCCAACCAGGCGCTGGAAACCTTGCAGGCCATGTACGAGATGGCCAGAAAGCCCATTCCGGCGGAAACGGTGCAACTCATGCTCAGCGGCGACACCGCCTTGCCGGGCGACGGTGTGGATGCCCTCGCCATGCAAACCCGCCGTGGTGAAGTCAAGGGCCGCACACCGGCCCAGGCGCGCTACCTGGAAAACATGGCCACGCATGACATCACCTTTGGCATCGGCCCCGCCGGCACCGGCAAGACCTATCTCGCCGTGGCCTGCGCAGTCGACGCCCTGGAGCGCAGCGCCGTGCAACGCATCGTGCTCACACGCCCGGCAGTCGAAGCGGGCGAAAAGCTGGGCTTTCTGCCTGGCGATCTGGGCCAGAAGGTAGACCCTTACCTGCGCCCGTTGTACGACGCGCTGCACGACCTGATGGGCTACGACAAAGTGGTCAAGGCGTTCGAGCGCCAGCAAATCGAAATCGCGCCGCTGGCGTTCATGCGCGGGCGCACGCTGAACCACGCATTTGTGATCCTCGATGAGGCGCAAAACACCACGGTGGAGCAGATGAAGATGTTCCTCACCCGCATCGGCTTCGGCTCCAAAGCCGTGGTCACCGGCGACGTGAGCCAGATCGACCTGCCCCGCACGCAGCTCTCTGGCCTGATCGACGCCGAGCGCGTGTTGAAGCGTGTCAACGGCATCGCCATGTCGCGTCTCACCAGCGCCGATGTGGTGCGCCACCCGCTGGTCGCACGCATTGTGGACGCCTACGAGGCGCGATCGCCCAGCGCCGACCAGGCCCCACCCGTGAAACGCGCACGCAGCGCTGCCAAGAAAGCCTGAACCATGGCCCTGCCTGCTCTAAGCCTGTCTCTCCAGTTTGGTGCACTGCCTGATGCCACGCCACACCGCGCGGCCCTGCCTCGCCATTTCGTGACCCGCTGCATACGCCATGCACTCGACAGCGATGCCGAGATCACGGTTCGCATCGTCGATACCGAAGAAGGCCGGGCGCTCAACAAAGACTACCGCCAGAAGGACTACGCCACCAATGTGCTGACCTTCGACTACGCCACCGAGCCCACGGTGATGGCCGACCTGGTGTTGTGCGCGCCGGTTGTTGCACTGGAAGCCAAAGATATGAAAATTCCGCTGGCCCAGCACTATGCACACCTGCTGGTGCATGGCGCGTTGCATGCCCAAGGCTGGGACCATGAAACCAGCGAAGCCGACGCGCAAGAAATGGAATCGCTTGAAACCGAAATTCTTGCCGGACTGGGCTGGCCCGACCCGTATGCCAAGCGGCGCTAGCCTGCGTTCACCGATAGGCTAGATGTCTCTCAATCCGAACGCTTCTATCTCCACCAACAGCTCCTGGCGACAGACATCGGCCTGTACATACAGCACGGGCGCCTGGCCCACGCGTTTGACCATCTCCCGTTGCACCGCGGCCACCTCAAAGGGGTGGCGAACATAGGCTCGGTATTCCAGAGCACTCAAATCCATCCGGCCCAAGCGACTTCGCCCGGCTACCTCGTCAAGCACCGCTGCCACGTTGTCCAGGGATTCGCGCGTCTGTGCCACCACGTCGTTTGGGTGCAGGCTTTCGTGACCAACAATGCTGGCGGTTCCCGACACAAAGATGAGCTCCTGCGAACCCAGATACGCCAATCCCGCCCGCGAAAAGGTGGGGCTGCGAGGGCCATAAATACGGGGATACAGGTAGGCGCTCACCTGTCGAGGGTTCTCAACCGGAACCAGCGGCGAGGCCCCGCACAGAAATGCTATCGACAGGCTGCCACCGGCCACAACACCCAGCGCACAAGCGGCAGGCACCTGCTCGGTCACACTGCGAGCACCCCGTTCAAACGCGTCGCCACGCCCCATGTTGAACTGGCGATAGCGTTCGAGCCCCGCCTGTTCCCCATGGATGTCGGGGATGTAGTTCCAGACCCGCCACAGGTGGGGCAAGCCTTGTTGGTCCAACAGGCGAAAGATGCGTTGATACGCCCGTTCTGACACCTGCCTCAGGGGTGGCACCGCTGACAACGGGTCGGCAGTTTGCTCTGACAGACTGATAACGCCAAACAACAAGCCCTCTGTGCGGCGCCATGCGATGCCCTCGGTCAGCCCGGACTCGACAGGCGTATCCACCAGCCAGGTTTCGTGCATATTGACGGACTCATCCTGCAACACGGGCATCGGCAATGACTGCACAGGCCACTGCCTTGCATCGGTCATCAGGGATGCACCCAGTTCAAACCCGCCCAGGACCTGATCGGCACTTAAAGGCACCGGCGAACAGGAAGATAGAAAACGCAACGTCATGAGAACGGTCTGTTGATGAAACGATGCAGCCATCGTTGATGGCGCTGTGTTCAGTTCATTCGAAGGGGAATGGTGACAGGGCCATCGTTGACCAGATGGACCTTCATCTCCGTTGCAAAACGGCCAGTCTCGACGACAGGGTGCTGGGCGCGCGCCAAGGCCACAAATCGGTCGAACAAGGCCTCTCCCAGCACTGGCGAGGCTGCACCCGTGAATCCGGGCCGGTTTCCGCTTCGTGTATCGGCGGCAAGCGTGAACTGGCTCACCAGAAGCAGACCACCACCCACCTCCTGAAGGCTGAGGTTCATCTTGCCTTCGCTGTCACCAAAGATCCGCAGTTTGAGGATCTTGCTGAGCATTTTCTGAGCCAGAGCCTCCGTATCCTCAGGCTCGGCACAAAACAACACCAGCAAGCCGACCCCGATGGAGCCCACGACCGACCCGGCCACTTCGACCCGAGCTTCGCTGACGCGCTGGAGCACCGCGATCAAATCGGGTTCTCCGACTCATCGAAGAAGTGGGCCTCTACATCGCTGGGCAACAACTGAATGGTGGCCCGCAACCCGGGTACAGCACCCATCAGTGCTTGCTCAACACTGCCCCGGACCGCAGCGGCGCGGCCGAGCGTCCATGAAGCCGGCATGTGCATGTGCATATCGACATAGCGGCGCTGACCCGCCTTGCGTGTCACCACGTGGTCAAACCGGACGATCTCAGTTTCGCCTCGCTTGTGCTCAAACCCGTCCAGCGTGCTTTGAATCGTGGCCATCACATCGGGTTCGACTGCCTCGTCCATCAACCCTTGCGACGATCGCCACATCAGGTGGAAGCCTTCGCGCAGGATGTTGATGGCCACGCCGATGGCTACGATCGGGTCAAGCCACAACCACCCGGTGAAATGCACCAGCGTGATGCCGATCACCACGCCTGCTGAAGTCCAGACGTCGGTCACGAGATGCTTCGCATCAGCCTCCAGCGCGATCGAGCGATGCTCCTTGGCAGATCGAAACATCACCCAGGCCAACAACCCATTCAGACCCGAGCTCGCCACCGACAATGCCAAACCCCAGCCGACCTGCGCAATGGGTTGAGGGTCGAGCAAGCGATGAACAGCCGTCCACACGATGCCCAGAGCCGCCACGATGATGAGAATGCCTTCGAAACCCGAAGAAAAATACTCCGCCTTGTGGTGCCCATAGGGATGGTCTTCGTCGGCGGGCCTGGCGGCGATGGTCACCATCAGGAGACCGAACACCGCACTGGCGAGATTGACCAATGACTCCATGGCGTCCGATAGCAGACCAACAGAATCGGTGATGTACCAGGCCAGCGTTTTCAGCGCGATGGTGACCACCGCCACCGCCACCGACGCCATAAGCAGACGTTGCGGAGTGAGCAACCGCATCGTGTCTGCGTTCATGCTGCCCTGTCCGCGAACACCGCCATCAAATAAGGCACTGCCGTTCTCATGCCAAGCTCACCCGGGCGAACTTCCGCTTGCCAACCTGAACCACGTACACCCCGGCTTCGAGCTTCAGGCCCTTGTCGCTGATCACCACGCTGTCCACCCGCACACCCCCGCCATCGATCAACCGGTTGCCCTCGCTGCTCGACGCTGCCAGGCCCGCAGCTTTGAGCAAAGCACCGATGCCCATGGGTGCTCCCGTCAAGGCGACCTCAGGCAGTTCATCAGGAACACCACCCTTGCTGCGGTTGATGAAGTCCTGCTCCGCCGCATCAGCAGCCGCAGCGTTGTGAAACCGTGCGGTGATTTCCTTGGCAAGCGCGACCTTCACTTCTTTCGGGTTGCGCCCTTCTGACACCGATACTTTGAGTTTTTCAATTGCGCTCAACGACTCGAATGACAACAAGGTGTACCAGCGCCACATCAATTCGTCAGAGATGCTCAACACCTTGGCAAACATCGTGTTGGCCGGCTCGGTGATACCGATATAGTTGTTTTTGCTCTTGGACATTTTGTCCACGCCGTCCAGGCCCTCAAGCAATGGCATCGTCAAAATGCACTGCGGTTCCTGGCCGTATTCGGTCTGCAAATGGCGCCCCATGAGCAGATTGAATTTCTGGTCAGTCCCACCCAGTTCCAAATCGGACTTGAGCGCCACCGAGTCATAGCCCTGCATCAAGGGATACAAGAACTCGTGCACGCTGATCGGCGTGTTGGCATGGAACCGGTCGTGAAAATCGTTGCGCTCCATCATCCGCGCAACGGTGTACTTGGCGGCAAGCTGGATCATGCCTGCGGCGCCCAGCGGCTCGCTCCACTCGCTGTTGTAGCGAATCTCGGTGCGCTCTGGATCCAGCACCAGACTGGCCTGCCTGTAATAGGTCTCGGCGTTGGCCTTGATTTGCTCTGGCGTCAGCGGGGGACGCGTGTTGTTGCGACCCGAGGGATCACCGATCAGGCTGGTGAAGTCGCCAATCAGAAAAATCACCTGGTGGCCCAGATCCTGCAACTGGCGCATCTTGTTCAACACCACGGTGTGGCCAATGTGGATATCGGGTGCTGTCGGGTCCAGTCCCAGCTTGATCCTCAAAGGTGCGCCGGTTGCTTCTGATCTGCTCAGCTTCTTCGCCCAATCGCCTTGCGGGATCAACTCGTCACACCCTCGCAGCGTCACATCCATCGCCTCTCGAACGCCATCCGTCATTTGAGGCGCAAGATCGCCTTCATTTTTCGAACCAGAGGCTACATTTGTTTGTGAATTCATAGGGTAACGTGTCGCGCAAAAAACGGTCAAAAAGCTATAATTAGACGGATTAACCGCAATTTTAGTGGCCTAAAGCGAAACGCTAGGCGAAGTAGCTGCAGAAGAGTGGCACAGCCAAGGAACTTCGCAAGATATTCGGGCCTCATAACCTGCCCGTGTGCACCAGCCGTTTGGCGCACACCCAATGGAACCAAATTTTGATCAAACAACCATTCCTGGTGATGGCACAGCTGGCCCAGGCCCTGAGCAACAGCCTGTCTCGACACCCCCGCCGTGTGCTTGGTGGTGTAGGGGCCCTGCTGCTGGGTACCGGCGTCACCGCCTTTGGCATCTCCCCAATGATGCCCGATGCAGCCACTTTGCCAGTGACACAAGTCTTCGAGCCACTTTCATTGAATGCGCTTCCGGAACTGCACCTGGAATCCAACGTCGCATTGACCCTCTACCAAAGCGACACCGTGCGGCGCAATGACACCACCCAGAGCTTGTTGCTGCGTCTGGGTGTTCGCGACACACAGGCCCAGAACGCGCTGCGCAACCACGAGGGCATGCGCAAGCTGTTTGACGGGCGCTCGGCTGGCAAGCTCGTGTCGGTCGAAACCGATGAACGCGGTCAGTTGCTCAAGCTCAGCGCTCGCTGGCTACCTGACGACGAACGCCAGTTCTCACGCCTACGCGTCGAGCGGGTGGGTCAGGAGTTCAAAACCGAGATCGATAGCCAGGATTTGTCGGTGTCTTCCCGGGTGGCCAGCGGCATTATCGAGAGCTCGCTCTTTGCCGCAACCGACAGCGTCGACCTGCCCGACAGTGTTGCCATACAGCTGGCAGAAATGTTCGCCTCTGATATCGACTTCCGGCGTGACCTTCGCCGGGGGGATCGGTTCAATGTGGTCTATGAGAGTCTGGATGGCGATGGTGAACCCTTGCGTGCTGGACGTGTGCTCAGTGCAGAGTTCATCAACAATGGCAAGAAGCACGAGGCCGTCTGGTTTCAAGACGGGAGCCAGAAGGGTGCCTATTACGGCTTTGGCGGCGAGAGCTCACGCAAGGCCTTTCTGGCTTCACCGCTGGAATTTTCACGGGTCAGCAGTGGCTACGGCCTTCGGTTCCATCCCATTCTTGGTCGCAAGAAGGCCCACCTTGGGGTGGACTACGCCGCGCCAACCGGAACACCCGTTCGCACAACGGCCGATGGCGTGATCACGTTCGCCGGAACTCAAAATGGTTACGGAAACGTCATCGAGGTTTCCCACCGGGGTGGCAAATCAACACTTTTCGCCCACCTGAGCCGCATTGATGTGAAGCGGGGCGAACGGGTTGAACAAGGCCAGTTCATTGGTGCTGTGGGTACAACGGGTCGCTCCACGGGCCCTCACCTGCACTTCGAGTTCCGTGACCACGGTGTTCACCAAGACCCGCTTGAGATCGCACGTGAAAGCGAAAACATCCCGATCAGCCCCAGTTTGCGCGCGCGCTTTGATGCGGTTGCGCAAGTTCAGCGCAAGCAACTGGATGCAGCGAACAGCATTCAGCAAGCCAGCGCTGACTGACGCGCCTCCTGTTTGTTCGCGCCCGTCCATATGGGCACAAAAAAAGAGCGCCTAGGCGCTCTTTTCTTCGGACAACGCGTTTTTACTCAGACGCTGAAACTCGACCCACAGCCGCAGGTGGAGTTGGCGTTCGGGTTCTTGATCACAAACTGCGCACCCTCCAGGTCTTCCTTGTAGTCAATCTCAGCGCCTACCAGATACTGGTAGCTCATGGCATCGATCAGCAAAGACACGCCGTTTTTTGTCATGGTGGTGTCGTCTTCATTCACCACCTCATCAAAGGTAAAGCCATACTGAAAACCGGAGCAGCCGCCGCCTTGAACAAAAACGCGCAGCTTCAAATCCGGATTGCCCTCCTCGGCAACCAGATCGGCCACTTTCGCCGCAGCGCTGTCGGTGAAGACCAGGGGTGCGGGCATTTCGGTAGAGGGATTTTCTGCGACGGCGTTCATTTGATTCCTGCCTAGACTAGGGCTTGTTGGTCAACACGCTAAACAATGCGTGCGAGGCACCGACCGGCACCTCTTTCACTCAATGCTATAGCAAATTACTCGGAAACGTGGTCAGCTGTTATTTGCCGCCAGTTTCAGTGTGGGTTTGTCTTCGGCATCGACGCCCACCATCGGCTTGAGCTGGCCAGATATCGTGGCGCCCTGATGCATTTCCAGTGCACGATAGGAAACGTCGCCTTCAATGCGCGCCTTTGGCTGCAATTCGAGCAAGTTGAAAGCCAACACAGGGCCTTTGACATAGCCATTGATGATCACATGATCGGCATGAATTTGCCCAGTCACACTGGCCAACTCGCTGACCACCAGGATGCTGGGCTTCTCATCGCTTGCGCGAATATCGCCCACCACGTCACCGTCGATACGCAACCCGTCAATGAACAACACATTGCCCTCGATGCGCGTACCTTGGGCAATCAGGCTCTTGATGGGGGGTTGTTTTTTCTTACCTAGCATGTCTTTTCTCCAGAAGGAACGAGGCGCACTCGAACATCACAACTTGATGGTGTAGAGCGTCTTGACTTCTCGCCCTTGATAAATTTTGGCCGTTACAGTTTTTACCACGGTCTGCGGTGGCACATCCAAAAGACCTTCCTGACGCAAATATCCCTTGATCAAGACGGCCTGCGGCTCTTGAGCCTGCTTTTGGGTCCAAGGCTGTCCCGCGCTGGTTCCACTGAATGTGATCTCCAGTTGTCCTTTGAAATCAGGCGCGTTCTTGGCCGCCTGAATCAGGAGCACTTGCCACTTGAACTGACCAGGGTTGAGGCGTTCTACCTGCAAACCCCGAATGTTCAGGTCACCGTTGCCCGAGCCCGGTATGAGGCGCTCGAAGAAGCCAAGATCGCTGCGCAAGGAAAGGTTGTCCAGCTCCAACTGGCGAATCTGCAATGCCAGTTGTGCCTGCGCGGCCTTCTCTGCGGTCAGCAAGCTCTCTGCGGTGTTGGCAACAGACTGCGCACTGGTGAGCGCCTCACGCAAAACCCCCGCTTCGGCACGAAGCACCTCAAGCTCCTGCTTGGCGTTGCGATCAAGGCCAGCAATCTCTTTGCCAAATTCGAAGGCCCACAGCGCCATGGCGCCAGAGAACCCAAGCACCAAGGCACCCAGCAACCACCGCAATGGCCAGGGTGTTGAACTTCGAACGGCCATGCGCGGGGCACTGACGGAGAGCCTTCTACGCCAAAGACGAAATTTCATCGCTCAATCATCTCAGTAGATCCACCGTTTCCAGCCAGGCAAAAAAACAAAAACCGCCCCAAGACAAGCCTGAAGGCGGTTTTTTCGGCAAGGTGCCCAGGGCGTATTAACGCTTGCTGAACTGCTTGGCGCGGCGTGCAGAGCGCAGACCGACTTTCTTGCGTTCGACTTCGCGGGCGTCACGGGTGACGAAACCGGCTTGCGACAACTCAGGCTTGAGCGTTGCATCGTAGTCGATCAGGGCACGGGTGATACCGTGGCGCACTGCGCCGGCCTGGCCGGATTCGCCGCCACCGTGCACGTTCACCATCACGTCGAAGGTATCGGCGTGGTTGGTCAACAGCAGCGGCTGCTTGGCGATCATGATGGAGGTTTCACGGCCAAAGTAGGCCTGAATGTCCTTGCCGTTCACGACGATCTGGCCGGAGCCTTTTTTCAGAAACACACGGGCGACGCTCGATTTGCGACGGCCGGTTCCATTGTTCCATTCACCAATCATTGCAAGGCTCCTTTAGATATCCAGCACTTGCGGCTGTTGGGCGGTGTGGGGATGCTCGGCACCACCGTACACCTTGAGCTTCTTGATCATGGCGTAACCGAGCGGGCCCTTGGGCAGCATGCCCTTGACAGCCTTCTCGAGTGCGCGGCCAGGGTGCTTGGCTTGCATGTCGCGGAAGTTGGTCGCATAGATACCGCCGGGATAACCCGAGTGGCGGTAGTAAATCTTGTCGATGGACTTGGTGCCCGTGACGCGGATTTTCGATGCGTTGATGATGACGATGAAGTCACCGGTATCGACGTGAGGCGTATAAATGGCCTTGTGTTTGCCGCGCAAACGGAGAGCTACTTCACTGGCAACTCGTCCGAGGACCTTGTCGGTCGCGTCAATCACAAACCACTCGTGCGTCACGTCAGCTGCTTTTGCGCTGAACGTTTTGGTCATGAGTTTCTCTGTATAAAAGAGGGGTTTGGCGGCTCTTTTCCACGGTCGGTGTTTCTCTGCTGGAAACCTCTTAGGTGGGGGCTATGTGATCCGTTGCACCATGGGTATCTCCATGGGGCGTCTGGCACACGACTTCGTCGCGGAGCCTTACTTTTCGCTGCGAAGCCCTCGATTGTACGAAATTTGGCGCTGCCCGCGCAAGTATTTGTTTGGAGCCTGCATCAACAGCGCTAACATCGACCCACCATGTTCAGTTACAGACACGCATTTCACGCAGGCAACCACGCCGATGTGCTCAAACACATCACTTTGATGGCGACCCTGCGCCACCTCATGCAAAAGGATCCGAGCATCACACTCGTGGACACCCATGCCGGCGCTGGTTTGTACCGGCTGGATGGCGACTACACCGAAACCGGCGGTGAGGCCAAAGACGGCGTGATCAAACTGATGGCCGCCTTTCGTGCCGAGGGCGCCAAGCCCATCGCCGACCCGGCCCCTGCCATTGACGACTACCTCGACCTGATCGCCGGTTTCAACCCCTCGGGGGCGCTCCGCATTTACCCTGGCTCTCCTTTCGTGATGCAGGCCTTGATGCGCCACGCTTCCCGGGACCGCCTCAAGCTGTTTGAGCTGCATCCGACCGATGGGAAGTCGCTGGACGGCAACATTGCCCAACTGGAGGCTGGTCGCACCGTCACAGTGACCCGTCAAGACGGTTTTGCTGGATTGATGCCACTGCTGCCCCCGCCTCCCTCTGCCACGGGCTCCAAGCGCGCACTGGTCCTGATCGACCCGAGCTACGAAATCAAAAGCGATTACGCAAAAGTGAGTGCCTGCATACAAGATGCCGTCAAACGCTTTCCGACCGGCACCTTCATGGTCTGGTACCCGGTCATTCCAAGACCGGAAGCCCACGACCTGCCGCGCCGCCTGAAAACACTGAGCAACCAGGCCCAGCGCCCCTGGCTGCATGCGACACTGTCCGTTGGCCAGGATCCCACCCATGGTCCTGACGATCGCCCGGGCCTCACTGCCAGCGGCATGTTCGTCATCAACCCGCCGCACACGCTCAAAGCCAGCCTGCAACAAGCGCTTCCGCAACTGCTGACCGTACTGGGTCGGGGCCGCGGAAAGGGCCAGACTCTGGATGTGGGCGGCTGAACCCCAGCCCCCTCAGTAAAAACCCCGATCATCCAGTCGAGAATTAACCAACCGATCGGTCGGTTAATTCGATACACTGCGGACTTCCCTTTGCCAGACGGCATTCGCCGTCGCAGGAGAGCCGCATGTACACCCAATCTTTTTCCACCGCCGACAAAGAAGCCAAGCCAGATGGCAAGGCCGTTGTGCAGCCATTGAACGCTGCCGACGAGGCGCGACAAACGCATTTCGACGCCGTCATCGATGCAGACGGCAAGATCGAGCCACGGGACTGGATGCCCGACGCGTATCGCAAAACCCTGGTGCGCCAGATCAGCCAGCATGCCCACAGCGAAGTCGTTGGCATGCTGCCCGAAGGCAACTGGATTTCCCGCGCACCCAGCCTGAAGCGCAAAACCATCCTGATTGCCAAGGTGCAAGACGAGGCCGGGCATGGCCTGTACCTTTACAGCGCTGCCGAAACCCTGGGTACCAGCCGCGACCAGATGCTGGAAGGATTGCACTCGGGCAAAGCCAAGTACAGCTCCATCTTCAATTACCCCACCCTGAACTGGGCCGATGTGGGCGTGATCGGCTGGCTGGTCGACGGCGCGGCGATCATGAACCAGATCCCCCTCTGCCGCTGCTCTTACGGCCCCTATGCGCGCGCCATGATCCGCGTCTGCAAGGAGGAAAGCTTCCACCAGCGCCAGGGCTATGAGGGCCTTTTGGTGATGATGCAACGCGGCACAGCAGAACAAAAAGCCATGGTGCAAGACGCGGTGAACCGCACCTGGTGGAAATGCCTGGCCATGTTTGGCCCGCCCGATGCCGACAGTCCCAACAGTGCCCAGGGCATGCGCTGGGGCATCAAACGCATCTCCAATGATGATTTGCGCCAGAAATTCGTCGATGCGACCGTGCCACAGGCTGAAGTCCTGGGGGTGACCCTGCCCGACCCCGATTTGAAATGGAATGAGGCGCGCGGGCACCACGACTATGGCCAGATCGATTGGGACGAGTTCTGGGCGACGGTCAACGGCCACGGCCCTTGCAACAAAGAGCGCCTGGCCACGCGCGTGAAGGCCCATGAGCAAGGCCGGTGGGTACGCGATGCCGCCCTGGCCCATGCCGCAAAACAGCAACAACGTCAGCAAAAGGAGGCTGCATGAGCCAGCAACAACCCGCGCTCAAGGAGTGGCCACTGTGGGAAGTTTTCGTCCGCAGCAAACAAGGCCTGGAACACAAACACTGTGGCAGCCTGCACGCCAGCGATGCACAGCACGCGCTGCAAATGGCGCGCGATGTTTACACACGCCGCCAGGAAGGCGTGAGCATCTGGGTTGTGCCGTCCAACACCATCACCGCCAGCGAACCCGACAGCAAAGACAGCTTCTTTGATCCGGCCGCCGACAAGATCTACCGCCACCCGACTTTCTACGACATTCCTGACAAAGTGGGGCACATGTGATGGAAACCCCAGCGATCACAGGCGCCAGCGCCCCGGCCGATTACCTGCTGCATCTGGCCGACAACGCTTTGGTACTGGGGCAGCGCAACGCCGAATGGTGCGGGCACGGCCCCATACTTGAAGAAGATCTGGCGATGGCGAACAACAGCCTCGACCTGATTGGCCAGGCGCGCATGCTCTACCAGCACGCCGCATCGCTCATCAACGCAGACGCAGCAACGGCCCAACGTTTCAAGCACTTGCAAGGTGCCCGCGTCGACGGCCAGGTCACCGACGATACGCTCGCCTATTTCAGAGACACCGCCGAATTCCGCAACCACACGCTGCTGGAGCTGCCCCACCACGGCCCGTTGGTGGGCTATGCCAACAGCGAACGCGACTATGCCGTGACCCTCACGCGCAACTTCCTCTACAGCGCGCTCATGGCCTTGCTGTGGCAACGCCTCCAGACATCCGCCGACCCGCAGTTGGCGGGCGTTGCGGCCAAGTCGCTCAAGGAAACACGCTACCACCTGAGCCATTCCAGCGACTGGCTGGTGCGTCTGGGCGACGGCACCGAAGAGTCACATCAGCGCGCCCAGGCCGCTCTGGATCACCTGCTGCCCTATTGCGAAGCTTTCTGGCTCCCGGGTCATGCTGCCGAAGAGGTGGCTGTGGCCAATGGCACTGGCATGTGCGCAGCCGACCTGCGCGATGACTGGAATGCCATCGTGAACGAAACCCTGAGCGAAGCCACGCTGCTACGCAGCGATACCCAGCCACACGTGGGCTATGTGGCCCAGGGTCATCTCGGCGTGCACTCCGAGCACCTGGGTTTCCTGCTGGCCGAAATGCAAAGCCTGGCACGGGCCCACCCACAGGGTGTGTGGTGACCGCACTGGCAACACCCACCTCGCTCGGCGCCATCGAAGCGGCGCTGGCCCACCTGAGTGACCCGGAAATCCCCGTGGTTTCGCTCAAGGAGTTGGGCATTTTGCGGGGTGTTCGCACGGGTGTGGATGGTGTGGCCGAGGTGGTGATCACACCCACCTACAGCGGCTGCCCGGCCATGGACCAGATTGAGGACGATGTGGTCGCCGCGCTCAAAGCCATCGGTGCCAAAGCCCGCGTGGTCACTCAGCTCACCCCCGCCTGGACCACCGACTGGATGAGCGATGTGGCGCGCGAAAAACTGCGCGCCTATGGCATCGCGCCGCCCCAATGCAGCAGTTCGAACGAGGCCAGCCATGGCACCGTGAAATTCAGCCGCCATGCGGTGCGCTCGGAAACCGTGCCATGCCCTCAATGCCGCTCGCCCAACACCACCGAGGTGTCGTCCTTCGGGTCGACCGCCTGCAAAGCGCAATACCGGTGCCTGGATTGCCTGGAACCGTTTGACTATTTCAAGCCGTATTAATTGACCCACCCCTGCGCCGGGCGTTGCCCGTCACCCCCTCAAGGGGGGCAGCGCCTGTGGCCTGGCAAAGCCAGATCCACGGCACGCTCGGCAAATGGCTTCTCGCCCCCTCGGAGTTTTTCATGCCCGCTTCACCCCGCTTTCACGACCTGCCCATTGCCCGCGTCAACCCCGAGGCAGCGGGCTCGGTGGCCATCACGCTGGCCGTGCCACCGGACCAGCGCGCTGCCTTTGCCTTCAAACCGGGGCAGTTTTTGACCGTGCGCGCGCAGATCGATGGTCAGGATGTGCGCCGCAGCTATTCGATCAGCAGCGCAGAGAGCCTGCTTACCCGCCAGGGAGAACTCACACTGGGTATTCGGCCGGTGGAAGGCGGTGTGTTTTCGAACTGGGCCGCCACGCAGCTCCGGCCAGGTGACACACTGGCCGTGATGCCGCCCGATGGTCGCTTCACGGTCCACAAACCCCGAGCGCTTCACCGCGTCGGCTTCGCTGCCGGATCCGGCATCACGCCAATTCTGTCCATCCTGGCGAGCACGCTGGAAGGGTCACCCGATGCGAAATTCACTCTGGTCTACGGCAACCGCCGCATGGACAGCGTGATGTTCAACGAAGCCCTGCAAGACCTGAAAGACCGCTACCCCAGCCGTCTGACGCTGATTCACGTGCTCTCCCGGCAAGCGCAGGAGGTGCCGCTGCTCGAAGGGCGCATCGATGGCGACAAGGTGCGCGAACTGGTGGCGTCCCTGCTGCCGGCGGCCAGCATGGACGAGGTCTTTGTCTGCGGGCCGGAAGCCATGATCGAGGCGACGGAAAAAGCACTGCTCGATGCAGGCGTTCGAGCCGACCGGGTGCACACCGAACGCTTCACTTCGCCCACCCTGGAGGCCCTGCCGGCAGCACAGCGCAAAGCAGTGGTGCTCGGCCACCCCGCCACGCGAACCGATGGTGAAGTGGCGCTCACCGTTGTGCTCGACGGCAAGCCGCACAGCTTGCGCATGAACAAAGACGAGCATGTGCTCGATGTTGCCCTCAACGCTGGCCTGGACTTGCCGTGGTCGTGCCGGGGTGGTGTGTGCTGTACCTGCCGTGCCAAGGTCATGGAAGGCAGCGTTGAAATGACCAAAAACTTCACGCTTGAACCCTGGGAAACCGACAAGGGCTTTGTGCTCAGTTGCCAGGCCAAACCCACAAGCAACACGCTGGTGATCAGCTACGACGAGCGCTGACGCGGCCACTCTGTCATGCCACAGTCGCTTTTGAAACAAATGGTAGCCGCACCGCTATCATCGGCTCCATGCGACCGAGCACCAGCCCCTGTAAACACCACAATGCGCACTTCACGCAACTCTGCATTGGCCTGATCGGACTGGTGATCGGCCTCGCGGGCTGTGCCGCCCGCCCCGACCTGGCGGATGACGAGGTGCTCAATGCCTCGCCCTGGGCAAAAGGAACACATTTGCCCGCAGCCGATCGCGCCGCCCGGTGGCGCCATCAGGGCATTGGTTCTCGCCCCGAATCGGACTACGTGCCCACCCGACATGCCGGAAGACCTGCATTGGCGGCAACCAGTTCACAGGGAGACAGCCTGGTTCGCCTGCCCGTGGCGATCGATGGTCCGCACCTTGGACAGTTGACGTTTTCATGGTTTGTCGACAGGCTGAATCCACAAGCCGACCTGGCTGACCGACACAAAGACGATGCCGTGGCTCGCGTGATTCTGCAGTTTGGCGGCGATCGATCGACCTTCTCCGGTCGGGACAACATGCTCTCTGACCTCATGCAAACGCTCACGGGTGAGCCCTTGCCTTTCGCCACCTTGATGTATGTCTGGGATCACCGCTACCCGGTCGGCACCGTGATCCCGCATGCGCGCAGCACGCGCATCAAGACCATGGTGATCGAGTCGGGCGATGCAAGGCTGGGCCGTTGGGTCGACTTTGAACGCGACGTCACTGCCGACTATCAACAAGCCTTTGGCCATCCACCCGCAAGCTTCCAGGGTGTGGCCTTGATGACCGACAGCAACAACACCAAGCAGCCAGCCAGCGCATGGTATGGCCCACTGGTTTGGCAGCCATCTATCCGGTAAGCACGGCAAAAAAAAGCAGCGATGGGTGCCCGGGTTTTCAGTTCGCCAAGCCGATGGCCATCGGGTAAGCTGGCTGCAACTGCAAGTCGTTGTGCCCGGCCTTGGAAATCTGGGTGAACCGCACCACGCCAGGTGAAAACCGCTGAACCAGTGCAGCGGTGCGCTCAGCGGCAATCACCTCATCGTTTTCGGCCGACACCACCCAGGTTGGCACCCTCAGTTCGGGGGCCAAGGCGGCCGAATCGAACCGGTCTTTCAGCAACCATCGCACAGGCAGCCAGGGAAAGTGCGCCGCTGCCACTTCGGCAATGCTGTCATAGGGTGTGACCAGAATCAGTCGCTGGGTTGAGGCTTGCTGGCTGGCCAGCCGCATTGCGATGCCACTGCCCAGACTGCGGCCCATCAAGGTAATTTCTGAATGGGACTGGCTGGCCAGATCCCACAGGGCCTGGGCATCGCTGTGCAAAGCCGCCTCGGTCGGTTGGCCACTGCTGGAGCCGTAACCGCGGTAATGCATCAGGAAGATCGAATGTTCAGGGAACAAGCTGGCAAGCTCGGGCAGCGAACCGGAAACATCCTCCGCATTGCCCCCGAAATAGAGCAGCGCTTTGTCGCCCGCTACCGGGCGCACAGAAACCTGCAGGTCAGCGCCGGGCACCGGCAAGCGCACGCTTGGAACATCCATTCGGGCGGGCTGGGGAAAGTACAGCAATGAGCGTTGAAAGCCGTACAGCCCGGCACACACAGCGCCATACCCCAGCGCGGCGGCGCTGACGAGGCCCACGGCCAGGTGAAGCAGCTTCATCTGACCGCAGGTTTGTGGTTTACACCTGGTCCAGCGCCTGGTTCAGGTCGGCCATCAAGTCGTCGATGTGCTCGATGCCAATGGACAGGCGAACCATGTCGGTGCTGACGCCGGCCTTGACCATCTCTTCGGCGTTGAGCTGGCGGTGGGTCGTTGTCGCCGGATGGCAGGCCAGGGACTTGGCATCACCAATGTTCACCAGGCGGGTGAAGAGCTGCAGCGCGTCCTGGAAGCGCGTGCCGGCTGCGATGGCATCGGCTGACTTCAACCCGAAGCTGATGATGCCTGAGGCCTTGCCGCCCATGTACTTCTTGACCAAGGGGTTGGACGCGTGGTCGGGCAAGCCGGCGTAGTTCACCCAGGCCACTTTGGGGTGGTTCTTGAGATGGGTGGCGATGGCCAGGGCGTTTTCACAAATGCGGTCCATGCGCAGCGGCAGGGTTTCCATGCCTTGCAGCAACTGGAAAGCAGCCATGGGCGAGAGCGCGGCACCCATGTTGCGCAACGGCACCACGCGGGCGCGGCCAATGAAGGCGGCCGCACCCAGCGCTTCGGTATAGACCACACCGTGGTAGCTCACATCGGGTTCGTTCAGGCGCTTGAAACGCGCTTTGTGCTCGGCCCAAGGGAACTTGCCGCTGTCGACGATCGCGCCGCCGATGGTGGTGCCGTGGCCGCCAATGTATTTGGTCAGCGAATGCACCACGATGTCGGCGCCGTGTTCAAACGGCCGGCACAGATAAGGGCTCGTCACGGTGTTGTCCACGATCAGCGGAACGCCACCGGCGTGGGCCACCTCGGCCAGCGCACCGATGTCGGTCACGTTGCCCAGGGGGTTACCAATGGACTCGCAGAACACCGCCTTGGTGCGCTCGTCGATCAGCTTGGCAAACGACGCCGGATCGGCCGGGTCGGCGAAGCGCACTTCGATGCCTTGCTGCGGGAAGGTGTGGGCAAACAGGTTGTAGGTGCCGCCGTAGAGGCGCGAGCTGGAGACGATGTTGTCACCGGCTTCAGCGATGGTCTGGATAGCCGCCGTGATGGCCGCCATGCCCGAGGCCACCACGAGTGCGGCCACGCCGCCCTCTATGGCCGCCAGGCGCGCTTCCAGCACGCCATTGGTCGGATTCATGATGCGGCTGTAGATGTTGCCCGCCACCTTGAGGTCGAACAGGTCTGCGCCGTGTTGCGTGTTGTCAAACGCATAGGCCACGGTCTGGTAAATCGGCACGGCCACCGCCTTGGTGGTCGGGTCAGGGGTGTAACCGCCGTGCACGGCGAGGGTCTCAATCTTCATGGGGTCTCCTGATGTGTTCGAACGTTGAACATGAAAGGGCGCGCCAAACAGCCGCCACCTGCGGTCATTCTCGCAGCAACTCGACGCGCACCACACCGCGCGCCCGCAATCCCAGGGCCTTCATGGCGGCCTGGCTGAGATCGATCACCCGGCCCTTGGTGAAGGGCCCCCGGTCGTTGATGCGCACCACCACTTCGCGCCCGTTGCGCAGGCTGCGCACCCGCACCAAGGTGCCGAATGGCAGGGTTTTGTGGGCGGCCGTGAGTTCGTGCATGTCAAACAGCTCGCCGCTCGCCGTGCGTTTGCCATGGAATTTTCGGCCGTACCAAGTGGCCCGCCCGCGCTCAATCACCTCACCTTCCGCGTCAGAAGGGGGTGCGGATTCGGGTACGGATGACAGCGACTCGGAAGCTGTGAGCTCTGGACGAATTTCGGGCAGCCTGGTTGCCGATGGCAAATCGGAAGAAGCTGGCGCAGGCATCACGGATGGCGATGGCGACGCCAGCACCGCGGCCGCAGGGGCAGAAGGCTCCGGCGTCGCGTCCAGCGGATTGGCACAAGCGCACAAAGTGGCCACCACCGCCGACCAGCCGATCCGACGGAAATGCCGCGCCACAGACAGCGCAGGGACACCTGGCAGCGATTTCCAACGTGCTTGAATCATGGTCAGCGGCTCCTGTCGGTCACTCAATGTGCGCTCAGCGTTCTTGCGAACAAGGAAGCGTCTCCGCCTCAAAGCAGCTGCAAGCGCCGCGCGATTTCCAGCGTGGCCACACTCTGGTTCATCGAGTAAAAGTGAAGCGCAGGCGCGCCCACAGCGCGCAAACGCTCACATAACCCGGTCACCACATCCAGTCCGAAGGCCTTGATCGAGGCGGTGTCATCGCCATACGCCTGCAGGCGCAGGCGAATCCAGCGCGGGATCTCGGCGCCACAGGCATCGGAAAAACGCAGCAGCTGGGTGGACCCGGTGATGGGCATGATGCCCGGTACCACCGGCACATCCGCGCCCAGCCTGGCGGCCTCGTCCACAAACCGGGCGTAGGCATCGCTGCTGTAAAAGTACTGGGTGATGGCCGAATCGGCACCCGCGTTCACCTTTTCCACGTAGGCCTTCAAATCCGCCTCGGGCGATTTGGCCTGAGGGTGAATTTCGGGGTAGGCCGCCACTTCGATGTGGAAGTCGTGTCCGGTTTCTTCGCGGATGAAAGCCACCAGGTCGCTGGCGTAATGGAACTCACCACCCGAGCCGTAACCGCTCGGCAAATCGCCGCGCAGGGCCACCAGGCGCTTGACACCCATGGCCTTCAAGGTCGCCAGCTCTTCGCGCACCGTGGCTTTGGTGGCGCCAATGCAGGAAAAGTGCGAAGCCGCGTCCACCCCTTCGGCCAGGATGGCACCCACGGTGTCAAAGGTGCCCTGCTGCGTGGAACCGCCGGCACCGTAGGTGACCGAGCAAAACTGCGGCTTCAGCCCGTAAAGCTGCTGGCGCACCGCGCGCAGCTTTTCGGCGCCTTCAGGCGTTTTGGGCGGGAAGAATTCGATACTGACGGGCAATGCTGCCATGGGGAAATCCTCGTGACCAGGGCCTGTTCACCGGGCCCAGACAAAAAACTCTCGGTTGCCGTCACCGCCGGTGATGGCACTCTCAAAATAATCTTGCAGTTGCAAGCCGCTGTCGGCACAGGTCTGCGCGATGCGTTCTCGCACCACTTCGTAGCTCGACGCGTCTTTCACCAAGCCGCCTTTGCCGATCTGCGCGGGTTGCAATTCAAACTGCGGCTTGACCAGCATCAGCATCTGTCCGGCAGGTCGCAACAGCGGCACCAGCGCTGGCCACACCAGCGTCTGGGAGATGAACGACAGATCGCCCACGATCAGATCGAAGCTGGCATCTTCCACGCCCGCTTCGTTGATCGTTTCCGATGTCATGTCCCGGGCGTTGCATTTTTCAATGCACACCACACGCGGGTCGGTGCGCAATCGGGGGTGCAACTGAGCCTGACCGACATCGACGCCGATCACGCCCGAGGCGCCGCCCTGCAGCAAAGCATCGGTGAACCCCCCGCTGCTTTGCCCCACGTCCAGACAATGCAGCCCCGTCGCATCGATCCCGGTGTGCTTCAACGCCGCTTCGAGCTTCAAGCCTCCGCGTGAGACGAACCGTGACTCGGCCGCGTCCAGCAATTCCAGCTCAGCTGTTTCACGCAATTCGTCACCGTTTTTCACAACGGTTTTCCATGGCCCGTCGCCCAGTCGCCAGCGCACACCAGCCGCAATCAGCCGCTGCGCCTGGGAGCGTGAGGCGGCCAGACCGCGTTCGACGAGCAATTGATCAACGCGCATATTGGAACCAGAACAAAACACAAAAAATGGCGGCTACAAAGAGCAACGAGCGGCCCGAAGACCGCTCGAACCCCGGGTGCCGCGGAACCGGCTCCGCCTGCCCGCCAGCGCCGCCCCTGGGGGTGACGCCAAAGGCGGCGCGGGGAGATATCAATACCTGTAGGTATCGGGCTTGTAAGGGCCGGTCTTGGCCACACCGATGTATGCGGCTTGTTCGTCCGTCAGTTCGGTCAGCATGGCGCCGACTTTCTTCAGGTGCAGACGCGCGACTTTTTCATCGAGGTGCTTGGGCAACACGTAGACCTTGCCGACTTCGTAAGCCTCTGGGCGGGTGAACAGCTCGATCTGGGCGATGGTCTGGTTGGCAAACGATGCGCTCATCACGAAGCTGGGGTGGCCCGTGCCGCAGCCCAGGTTCACCAGGCGGCCTTTGGCCAGCAAGATGATCTTCTTGCCGTCAGGGAAGATGATGTGATCCACCTGTGGCTTGATCTCTTCCCACTGGTATTTTTCCAGCGAAGCGACTTCGATCTCGTTGTCGAAGTGACCGATGTTGCAGACGATGGCCTGGTCTTTCATGGCGGCCATGTGCTCGTGGCGAATCACGCCCTTGTTGCCGGTGGTCGTCACGAAGATGTCGGCCTTGTCGGCGGCATATTCCATGGTGACGACTTTGTAGCCTTCCATGGCGGCTTGCAGGGCGTTGATCGGGTCGATCTCGGTCACCCACACCTGGGCGCTCAAGGCGCGCAGGGCCTGGGCCGAGCCTTTGCCCACGTCGCCGTAACCGGCCACGCAAGCGACCTTGCCGGCGATCATCACGTCGGTGGCGCGCTTGATGCCGTCGACCAGCGACTCGCGGCAGCCGTACAGGTTGTCGAACTTGCTCTTGGTCACCGAATCGTTGACGTTGATGGCGCGGAACATCAGTGTGCCCTTGGCGCTCATTTCGTTCAGACGGTGCACACCAGTGGTGGTCTCTTCGGTCACGCCCATGATGTGGGCGCTCTTGCGGCTGTACCAGGTGGGGTCCACAGCCAGCTTGGCCTTGATGGCGGCGAACATGATGATCTCTTCTTCGCTGCCGGGCTTGTCCAGCACCGACAGGTCCTTCTCGGCGCGCTTGCCCAGGTGCAGCAGCACGGTGGCATCGCCGCCGTCGTCCAGAATCATGTTGGGGCCTTCGCCTTCGGTGTTGGCGGCGCCGAATTCAAAGATGTTGTGGGTGTAGTTCCAGTAGTCTTTCAGGGACTCGCCCTTGATGGCGAACACCGGCGTGCCGCTGGCGGCGATCGCGGCGGCGGCGTGGTCCTGCGTGGAGAAAATGTTGCAAGAGGCCCAACGCACTTGAGCGCCAAGGGCTTGCAGGGTCTCGATCAGCACAGCCGTTTGAATGGTCATGTGCAGCGAGCCGGTGATGCGCGCGCCTTTGAGCGACTGCTTGGGTGCGAATTCTTCGCGGATGGCCATCAAGCCGGGCATTTCCGTCTCGGCGATTTTGATTTCTTTGCGGCCCCAGTCGGCCAGACCGATATCGGCAATGGCGCAGTCGTTGTTGAGGGTGGCGGGGATACGTGCGTTCATGTTGGTTCGCTCCAGGGAGAGTTGAAGAACCCCTTGGCGCGCGAATCCGGGCAAAAAAAAGCCCATCGCACGTCAAGTGGATGAGCGTCGTTGCAATGATGTTCCGAGCCTCACGCTCCTCGCCGACCAGTGTCGGGGGTGCGCTGCAACGCTCCTCGGATCCCTGCATTCTACCAAAATAGCGCGAAACGGTGTGCGAAACTGCGGGCCAACCATGAGTCTTTTACCCCTTTCCCACTGGCCCTCGAGCGAGCGCGTGCAGGTGCACGGCGTGTTGACCGACATTGACGACACCCTCACCTGCGAAGGTGTGATCGCCCAGGAGGCGCTGGACGCATTGAGCAAACTGCATGCGGCAGGTCTGCCGGTTTTTGCCATCACCGGGCGCCCTGCAGGCTGGAGCGAAGCGTTCTCGCTGTCCTGGCCGGTCAACGCCATCGTGGCCGAGAACGGCGCGGTGGCCTTGTCAAAAGGGTCAGACGGCCAGTTGGTTAAGCGTTACCTGCAAAGTGCAGACGCCCGGCGCGCCAACTTCACCCGCTTGCAAAGCGTGGCCCAGGCCATTCTGCAAGCCCTGCCCCACGTGCGTCTGGCCACCGACAGCCCGGGCCGGGAAACCGACATCGCCATCGACCACAGCGAATTCGCCCACCTGAACCCGGCCGACATTGAGCGGGTCGCGGGGCTGATGCGGGATGGAGGCCTCAACGCCACGGTGAGCTCCATCCACATCAACGGCTGGATTGGCGACCACGACAAACTCGCTGGCGCGCGCTGGATCGTGAAAGCGCATCTGGGTCGCGACATCGATGCCGAGTTGGCCCACTGGGTCTATGTGGGCGACTCCACCAACGACGCCCGCATGTTTGGCCATTTTCCGCACAGCGTGGGGGTGGCGAATGTGGCGCGCTTCGTCGATCAACTTGAACACCTGCCCCGCTATGTTGCCCCCAGCGAGCGCGGCGCAGGCTTTGCGGAAGTGACCCACGCCCTGCTTTCGGCGCGCCAGCCGGCGGGTGCGCCCTGAGCCTGGGCCACGCGCGCCGAACCGCCTCCAAACCGCCCCACATGACCCAGCCGGACCCAGCCCCACAACGCAAGGGGCCGACGCAGGCGCACTTCGGGCTGGTGGCCATTTTTGGGTCTACCTTCCTCCAGCTGGTGGGCTATTTCATGCTCACGCCGCTGCTTGTGCTGCGCCTGAAAGACGGCGGACTGTCGACCGCTTTGACCGGCGTGTTCGTGGCCACGGGCTGGCTCGGCGTGTTTTGCATGACCCCTTTCGCCTCGGCCATGACACAGCGGCTGGGTCGCCGCAAGGCCCTGTGGTTGTCCGCCGGTGTGCCTGTGTTGACCGTGGCCGGATTTGTCTTCACCGACGCGTTGCCGCTCTGGTTCGCCTGCGTGTTCATTGAAGGCATGGCCGCCGGGCTTCGCTGGGTGCTGGCGGAAGCCCTGGTGGCCGAGTTTTCGCCACCCTTGAAGCGGGGCCACAACGTGGGGCTTTTTGAAACCATGGTCGGGATGACGTTTGTCTGCGGACCGGCATTGCTGGTCTGGATCGGCCCGCAAAGCACCATCGCGCTGTGGGTGGTGCTGGGTCTGACCGTGACGGGGTTTTGGTGGTCTTTGCTGATTCCGCGCTTGCCCACGCCGCCACCCATTACCCCGGCACGCGTGGGCCTTCGCGGCGTGTGGCACGCACTGCGCGCCCACCCCCTGATCATGACCATCGGTTTCATGGGCGGCTTTTTTGAAAGCGGCATCACCTCGATACTGCCTCTTTACGGGCTGAGTCTGGGACTGGGCGCTGCGGCCTCTGCCATGCTGGTGTCGGCCAGCGGACTGGGCAGCGCCCTGATGATGCTGCCCGCGGGCATGCTGGCTGACCGCATGGCGGCACACCCCCAACAGCGGTTTGGTGACGGCCTGTCGGTTCGGCTGCAGATCATGCACGTGTGTGCTCTGATCACCCTGCTGGCCACACTCGTCATTCCGTTCGTCGCGGGCACCCCCTGGTTGGCCGCCCCGGTGGCATTTCTCTGGGGTGGCGCTGGCGGGTGCCTCTACACCATGGCCATGATCGACATTGGGTCGCGCGAGCAAGGCATCACACTGGTGAACAGCACTGCGGTCCTGGTGTTGTCCTACACGCTGGGTGGTGTGGTGGCGCCTTCCTTCGGATCAGCCGCCTTGCAATGGGCACCCACCCTGGGCTTTCCTGCCCTGTTGTTGCTGGTTGCCGCTCCGGGGTGGTGGTTGCTGAGGCGCGCGAGATCGGCGCCAACCGCCTAGTGCCTGACGCAGCAGGGGCCTGCAGGGTCAGGCAGGTGCGGTGAAACGCTGCAAAGACGCGGCCATGGCGTCGAACACCGCCTTGACCCTCGGCACACCACGCAGGTTTTCGTGCATCACCACCCACACACCCATCTTGGCCACGCACACCCCGGGCAAGACACGGCGCAGCCCGGCGTCCCGCGATGCCACCGGCACCTGGGCCACCGCAATGCCCAGACCGGCCCGCGCGGCGGCGAGCTGAGCGGCGTGGCTGTCGGTGCGCAGCGCCAGACGGCCCGCCTGGAAATCCAGCCCCATGGCTTCGGCCATCGCCAGGTCGCCGCGGCTGCGATCGGGGCCAATGAGATCGTGTCGGGTCAGGTCGCTCAGTTGCAGGGGGATGCCCAGGCGCTCGAGGTAGCTTGGGCTGGCAAAGAACCCCAATTCCACCGTGCCGACCTTCTGCGCCAACAGGGCTTCCTGCCGCGGAGCGAAGGTGCGGATGGCCAGATCCACTTCCTGCGCCAGCAAATCCGCTGCCACATTGCTGAGCACCAGCTCTACAGAGATCGCCGGGTGTGCCAGGCGCAATGCCGCCAACATTGCGGGCAACACTTCGACACCCATGAACTCGGGCACGCTGAGCCGCACCGTGCCAGCCAAGGCCCCCGGCGCTGCCGAAGCTTCGCGCACGAAACGCTCTGAAGCCATGGCCATGGTGCGCGCCGGCTCGTGCAGCGCCCGCGCGCTGTCGGTCGGGGTCAGACCGTTCACCGACCGGGTGAACAGCACGGTGCCCAGCGCGGTCTCCAGCGCTTCGATGCGCGCCCGCACGGTCGGCTGCGTCACGCCCAGCTGTCGAGCGGCACCCGACAAACTGCCCGCATCCAGCACCGCCAGAAAGCAGCGCTGATCGTCCCATGACAACCTCTTGCTCATTGATTTTCTTTCAGCATCGGTAGGAATTATGGCAATTTTCATTTAGGCCGCAAAGCCCTAAATTTGCCATTCATTCACTCAGGAGACCCGCATGAACAACCATCAGACTGCCCTCGTTTTGGGTGCCACCGGCGGCATTGGCGGCGCCATCGCCGCAGCCTTGTTGCGCCACGGATGGCAAATCCGCGGCCTGGCGCGTGACGCTGCACAGGCACGGCGAACCGCCCCCCAACAACTGGCCGGCATTCAGTGGATCGCTGGCAATGCCATGCAGCGTGATGCCGTGGTTCGCGCGGCGGATGGGGCGGCGGTCATCGTGCATGCCGTGAACCCGCCGGGATACCGGGATTGGGACAAGTGTGTGCTGCCCATGATGGCGAATACCATCGCGGCGGCCCGCGCAGCGGGTGGCGCCCGGGTGGTGTTGCCCGGAACCATCTACAACTTCAACCCGTCGACCAGCGCCGTGGTCGACGGCGACACGGCGCAACTGCCCAGGAGCCGCAAAGGCATGGTTCGGGTGGCCATGGAACGGCAATTGTTGGGGGCGGCACCAGAAGTGCCTTCGCTGATCCTTCGCGCAGGCGACTTCTTCGGGCCAGGCGCCCGCTCCAGCTGGTTTGCCCAGGCCATGGTGAAACCCGGCCGGCCGTTGCGCCGCATCGTGAATCCCGCCCGTGGCAGCGGGCACAGCTGGGCCTACCTGCCGGACCTGGCTGAGGCTTTTGCCCGCTTGCTCGACGCACCTCAACGGCTGAGGGTGATCGAATGCCTGCAATTCGAAGGGCTGGTGGATACCCATGGCCATGCCCTCATCGACGCACTGAACCGGTCAGCGGGTCGCACCCTCCCCGTTTTCCGCTTCCCATGGTGGTTGATGCAAGCACTGGCGCCATTTGGCGGCTTCCCCCGCGAGGCAGCCGACATCGCCAGCAGCTGGCAAAACCCCATGCGCCTGGACAACCGGCGCCTGGAAGAACTCATCGGTCCTGAGCCTCGCACGGCGCTGGACGAGGCGGTCCACCAGACACTGGTCAACCTGGGATGTGTGCCGCAGTGCCAGGAGCGGGCACCTCTGGTCACCGCAATGATGCGGTGACCAAGGGCAGCGGGCATCAAGGCGCCGTCGAAGAGGCTGGAGCCACGGGCGACGTGGGCGCCTGCAAGGCGGTGTTGCCGGGCCGGTCCAGCAGCCGGTCGGCCAGCCCGCCGCCCACCCACATGCCCCCCAGTGTCACCCATGCCGTGACGGCAAAGATGGAGCCCCCCGTCATGCCCGCCCCCACCGCGCAACCGCCGGCCAGCATGGAACCAAAGCCCATCAACACCGCGCCGATGATGTAGCGCGGCATGGTGTAGGCACCGTTGAAGCCTTCGAGTTTCAAGTCACCGCCCACCAAAGCACCGAGAAACGAGCCCAAAAACACGCCCGGCATCAAGCCGAGGCCAAAACTCCAGGGCTCCCCTGGCTCGGCCAATACGCGCATCAACCAGTCGGCCGAGGGCCCACTGAAGGTCAAACCCTGAATCTGCACCGGCTCAAACGAGTTCGCCATGACCTTGTAGCTCAGCGCCCAGGCCAGCGCCACCATGAGACCTGTACCCAATCCCCCGGCCCATTTCCAGAAGGACCAGCCACTGTAGTACGCAAAGAACAGCGCCGTGATCAACCAGACGAAAGCCAACACCAGACCATCCCAAGGCCCCGCGCCCAGTTGGGCCAACAGACTGCGCGAGGGCCCGCCATCGACCACCCACCAGCTCGAAATCACGCCGCGCAAGGGTGACAAAGCGCCGCCCAGCGAGGCCTGCGCGGTGACGGCAAAAACCAGACCTGAAAGCAGTGCCCGCAAATTGCCGTTGGCCGACAACACCAGCAAGCGGCTGGCGCAGCCCCGTGTCATCACCATGCCCGCACCAAAGATCAGCCCACCGATCAGGGCCCCCGACATGCTCCCCCGGGCCGACAACTGGCGCGCCGTGCTCACGTCGAGTTCACCCAGAATGATGAGCAACTGCACGCCCATGATGGCGGCGCCGAAAGACAGCAGCCACACGGTGAGTTTGTCGCCGAATTTGCCGTGCCAGAACTCGATCACCGCCGCACGCAGGCAAAAGCGCGAACGCTGGGCAAAAAAGCCAAAGCCCAGGCCCGCCACCAAACCGCACACGGCCAGCACCGTTGGCTCTCCCCACCGCTCGATCCAGGTGACCCAGTCCATAAACACTCCAACCATTGAAATATGCGCAATTAACCATGTTAAGACGGAAACACGGTTGGTGGTTTGATCCGGCGCAAGGTTCTGACCGTCGGCCAGAGCGGTTGGGAGACCGGTCTACCGAACCACTCCACAGCCAGGCCAAGTTCACAATATGCCCTTTTTTTGGGCAGCCACCAAATGGGCTATCGGCGCCGAAAGGGCGTCTGGTACAGCCAGACCGGTTTGCCGGCCACGGTTTCCAGCCGTGCGCTCGGTTTGAATGTCACGGCTTCAAACTCCAGGCTCACCAGCCACCGGCCTGCGGCCAGTTCATTGCCAGCTTTCTCCATCGCCCGCGCCATGCTTTCAGGCCGCTGAAACAGGTACACCAGGTCGTAGCCCGACCAATCGGCCACCCAGATATCGGCCCGCTTTACCCGTGCGAACCGGCAGCGCAACGCACACAGCACAGTCAGAGGCCAACTCCATTCCATGCCATGAATCTGGGCATCGGGGTAGGCGCGTCGAAGCGCCATCAACCCCGCCCCCAAGCCGCACCCCGCATCGACCACCTTGGAACCAGGAGGCAATGGCGCGCTCGCAGCCAAGCCATCCAGTGCCGCGCTCGGCGTCGGAAACAAGGGCGCATCACGCCAAGTGTTGAGGGGATAGAGCAGCAGCAGCAGGGCCAATGGCAGCAGCCAGGCCCAGGCCGGCAAGCCTGTCGCGGCGCCGCTGGCCACCAGCGAAAGCGGAAATCCGGCCACCATGAACACACGGCGCCAGGGCGTTCGCCCCGTCCATGCGGGCAAGCCTGAAACCAGCAACGCCGCCACAAAGGCGGCAACACCACCCGCTCCGACCTGCCCCAGTCCGAGGTAAATGCCCCAGGCGAGCGCCCAGGTCAACAAAGCGGGAATCGGCCAAATCAACGACATGGCCGCCATTGTGGCTCGAACGGCACTGGTTCGATGGTCCAAACTGACCCACCTTGACAGGCCAGAAAGAATGCCTGCGGCGTCTCCAGCCGCAGGCATTTGTTCAGCGCTTTTTCAGCGCATCACATTCAGGCGGCCACAGGCGAATGACCCAGCACCGCCTTGGTTTCCAGGAATTCGCCAAATGCCATATCGCCCCACTCGCGCCCGTTGCCCGATTGCTTGAAGCCACCGAAGGGCGCCATCATGTCAACGGCGGCACTGTTGAGGTTCACCTGGCCTGCGCGCAAGCGGTTGGCCACGCTGTGCAAGGTCGCAGTATCGGTGCCCGACACATAGGCTGCCAGACCATACGGCGTGTCGTTGGCGATGGCGATGGCTTCGTCCAGCGTGTCGTAATCGATGATCACCAGCACCGGGCCGAAGATTTCTTCGCGGGCCACCGTCATCTGGTTGGTCACATCGGCCAACACCGTCGGCTTGACGAAGTAGCCTTTGTCCAGACCATCAGGCCGGCCAACGCCACCGGCCACCAGCGTGGCGCCTTCGTCCAGACCCTTCTGGATCAAGGCTTGAATCTTGGTCCACTGCGCCTTGGACACCACAGGCCCGATCACGGCGCCACTGTCAGGCGCGCCAACCGTCGTCTTCTCGGCTGCGGCTTTGGCTGCCGCCAGGGCTTCGGCCTTGCGGGCCTTGGGCACCAGCATGCGCGTAGGCGCGTTGCAGGACTGGCCAGAGTTGTTCATCACGGCACGAATGCCACCGGTCACGGCTTTGGCGATATCGGCGTCGGGCAAGATGATATTGGGCGACTTGCCACCCAGTTCCTGGTGCACCCGCTTGACCGTGGGTGCCGCAGCCTGCGCCACCAGAATGCCCGCACGGGTGGAGCCGGTGAACGACACCAGTTCGATATCGGGGTGGCTGGCAATGGCCGAACCCACGCCTGGGCCGTCGCCGTTGATCATGTTGAACACACCGGCAGGCACGCCCGCTGCGTCCATCACCTCGGCCAGAATCTGCGCCGACAACGGCGCCATTTCTGACGGCTTGAGCACCATGGTGCAGCCCGTGGCCAGCGCAGGAGCCACCTTGCACATCACCTGGTTCGTCGGCCAGTTCCATGGCGTGATGAAACCACACACGCCAATCGCTTCTTTGCGCAGCAACGTGGTGCCGCGCTGCTCTTCAAAGGCGTAGTTCTTCAGCACCGCCAGGGCGGTTTTTAAATGCCCCACGCCGATGCCGGCCTGCGCTGTTTTGGCCAGACCGGCGGGGGCGCCCATTTCGGTCGAGATTGCGGCAGCGATGTCGGCAAAGCGCTTCATGTACTCCTCGATCACGCGCTCGAGCAAAGCGGCGCGCTCGGCCACGGTTGTTTGCGAGAAGGCCGGGAACGCAGCCTGGGCCGCCTTCACGGCAAGGTCCACATCGGCAGCCGAGCCCAGGGCAATGCGCGCCGCAACAGCCTCGGTCGACGGGTCAATCACATCATGGGGACGCAGTGTCTCCTGTGGCTCCACCCAGGCGCCGTTGATATAAAACTTGAATAGCTCTTGCATGGTGTTGTCTCGTTGGTGGGGTTGAAACTCGGGCGTGTGGCCTGCGCATGATTTGCAAGGCAGGCTGACCCTTGCGAGCATCCTAACAACAACCGCTTTGAAGTGGCGTCGCCTGCGTGCATGCCATGTGCCCCGCCGGGTCTGGCCATTCGTCTGCTGCGGCTTTTGCTGAGCCGGCAGGCACAGCAAAAGGTACGGCGTGCAAGTACCATCCTCGCGTCCCAGGCCCGTACCGGAGCCGGCCACCGAGCGCCCGAGCCCAAGCTTTTTCGCAAAACCACCACCATGTTCCTGCTGGACACCTTCTCGGTCACCCAACTCGCCACCATCGCCGCCGCGTACTTCATTGCGGCACTGGTCAAGGGCGTGACCGGTCTTGGCTATTCTTCCACCTGTCTGCCGATTCTGACGCTGGCGTTCGGCTTGAAAGATGCGCTGCCACTGGTGTTGATTCCGTCGGTTGCGTCGAACCTGGTGGTGATGATGAGCACGGGCGGTTTCAGCGCCAGCCTGCGGCGCTTCTGGCCGATGGTTCTGTCGGCGGCTGTCTCGGTGTTTGCAGGCCTCTGGTTGCTGACGCAAATCAGGAGTGAAAGTGCTGCCGCCGTGCTCGGCGCCGTTCTGCTGCTCTACGTGATCTTCGCCCTTTCAAATGCCCGCTTCCGGTTGACCGAGGCCCGAACCCGCCAATTCGAACCGGCCATCGGCGCCGCAACCGGCTTCATCAACGGATTGACCGGTTCGCAGGTCATGCCCTTGATTCCCTATCTGCTGTCGCTCGATCTGGCACGTGAGCGTTTCATTCACGCCAGCAACCAGTCGTTCACGCTGTCGAGCGCTGCGATGTTCGTCGGCCTCGGCTTGGCAGGTCTGATGACGGTGCAGGTGGTTGCCGTGTCCGTCTGCGGCCTGGTGCTGGTGGCGCTCGGCGTGCGCATTGGACAGCGCATCAGCCGGCTTCTGGCGCCGGAGGCTTTCCGAACGGCGGTGCTGATCGTCCTGGCAGCACTCGGGCTAGGCCTGATCTTTCGGGCCGTCGGTTGGCTCTAAGGCGCAGCGCACGCCGTTCGACGGCGCTATGAAACACCCTCAAACCTGCCGCTCCCCTTCCAGCGTCGCGTCGCACCCCACACCCGCCGCAATCCAGCGCCTTGCCAGGCGCCTCAACACCGGTGCCACCCAACGCCAGCGCCGACCCAATACACCCTCGGCATCGGTGAGCACACCGCAGCGGTAGAGGGCATCGGCGTCAGACCACCGCAGCGCATCGCAAGCGCCCGAGCGTTTGCGCGAAATCACCTGTCCCAGCGGGCAGGGCTCGGCCAGGCAACAGAGACCGCAGCCGTTGCAAGGCGCACCCAGCGGGGGCTTGGCTGGCGCCTCGGGGTGAATGTGGATGACCTGGTGCTGCGACGGGTGCATGGCAGCTGCTCTTCAAAAAGCGCGCGCAAGGCGGTGCACGCGGCACCATGGCGCCCACCCACTCAAGTGGGACATACCAGTCCCTGGATGGCAGCCGACCGGCGAAAGAACTTGGCCCATCCGCAGGCGTTTTCACCCTGGTCATCGGCAATATCCGCGTCGGCGCCCGCTGCCAACATGGCTTCAATCGTGGCTTGTGGCGCAAACTGGAGCGCGGTGTGAAACGCGGTTTGCTGCCGATAGACCGCGGTCTTTTCGTTGACGTCGCCTCCGGCGGCCACCAGCACGGCCATGCTGTCGGTTGCGCCTTCAAAGGCTGCGATGTGCATCACGGTCCAGCCATTCAGGTGCTTGTTGTGCAGCAATGCTCCAGCCCCCAGCAACTGGGCGACGGCGGGCGCGGCATCGTACCGAAGGGCCTGGGTGAGCGGTGTCACGATCTGCTGCTGACCACTCTCTGCCAGGTGGTTGACATTGGCCCCGGCCGCCAACAACCTGTTCACCGTTTCAGATTGATTGCCGGCCGCTGCCAAACCCAGAGCGGAATGGCTCGGGCGGCTCGGGTGTGTGGCATTGGCCCGGGCTCCCGCCGCCAGCAACAAAGGAACGGACCCGGTGTTGAAGTTCAGAATGGCCTCGATCAACAATTTGTCCAGCGCACCTTGAGCGAGAGGCGCAGCGCCATTCAACAACACCGCCAGTCGGGTGTTGCAACTGGCCTTGACCGCCTCCAGCGCGGTGGCCAGGCGTTCGCACGGCAGCTCCGAAGCCTTGGTGGCGTTGGCCAGCGCCGTTTGCAAGGCCAGATGGTTGCCATGGGAGGGGTAGACCCAGCTGGGGCCCGCCTTGCCCGTTTCGGGATCGATACGCTTTGACTGCACCACCAGTTTGAGCCGCACATTCCCCGCAGGCAGCGCCTCTGGCAGCTTCAGTACCCACTCTCCCTCGCCGCGCACCGCCCGGTGAACTTCGCCCAGATTCACCGCCCAGGGCAGGTTTTCGCTCTGGGCCAAGGTGCGAAAACCGCCACCTGCGTCCTGGCTCAGGAGCAACCCCACAGCCGTGATCTGGCAATCGTTCGTCCCCTTGCAAGCGCTCACGGGCATGAGCTGCAACCGCTGAATGCGCACCCGCAGCGTGCCCTGCTCGAGTTGCGCCGTGGCCTGCAGATGGGCGCGGTAGCGCCAGTCGTCGATGAGCCAGTTGCTGATGGTGATGGGAAACGCAGAAGCGTCCACCTGTGCATTGAACCCCTCGTCACTGGGCGGCGCCACTTGTGGCCATTGCTGTGTCACATAGCGACCAATGGCTGGCATCTCGCGCAGAATCGGTTTCGCAAAATCCCAGACAAACCAGGCAAAGAGCACCCAGGCCAGCAGCTGCACCCCCCTGCGCACCCAAGCGAGCCGGACATGCTGACCGGGTTGTGCCAGGTGGGTATCAACGGGCTCACGGGGACTCTCGACACGGGCCGCCCCCCAAGCCCGCTCCTCGCTGTGAAATGTGAGCTCACTGGCGGTACCCGGGCGGGTCTGGATATCAAAACGCCAGCTGAGGTTGTCCCCTTTGAGTACCAGAGCAGCTCGAAAGTCTTTGTCTTGTGTGCTGGGCAGATCGGCCGGCAGGCTGAATTCAACCTTCACGTCCTGGACGACGATCTCGCCAGCGACCATCGAGGGCACGGTACTGGCAGGGAAGCTGCCCTCCCACACCCGCCCGAATCCGCTTTGCAGCCCTTTGGCGGTGTCGAGCACCACATCCAGCGTCCAGATTCGCAAAGCCAGCGGTTTGCGCAAGGTGAAGTACGCAGTGGTCGGCACACCGTGGGGCACGGGATCCTGCTCCAGCGTCAGGCTCACACCGCCGCCCCGCAGGCGATCTCGCCACAGCACGACGCTGCCCCACGCCACCAGCAGGCCAACCACCACAAACAGCGCCTTGAACCAGGCCGGTGCGCCCTGATCGGGCACCAGCAACCCCCAGACCATTGCGTTCCAGGCCAGAGTGATCAATGTCAACAGGCCGGCCGATGCGCCGGATCGGGTGCTGCGTTGCGATGGTTTCAAAGCCAAAAGGTCATCCTCCTTCAACGTGCCAAAACGGGTCCGAGCACCTTGCCCGTGTGCGTGGCCAGCCGCACCACTTCATCCGGTGGTGCGGCCGCGACAATCTGGCCGCCGCCCGAGCCGCCCTCCGGGCCCAGATCGATGATCCAGTCGGCTTCGGCCATCACATCCAGATCGTGTTCGATCACGATCACGCTGTGTCCGCCGTCGACCAGACGGTGCAGCACGCGGATGAGTTTTTCCACGTCGGCCATGTGCAGCCCCACCGTAGGCTCATCGAGCACGTAGAGCGTGTGCGGCGCCTTCTGGCCGCGCCGCGTCACGTCATCGCGCACCTTGCTGAGTTCGGTCACCAGCTTGATGCGCTGCGCTTCGCCGCCCGAGAGCGTCGGGCTCGGTTGACCGAGCGTGAGGTAACCCAGGCCCACATCTTTCAGCAGTTGCAGCGGGTGTGCGATGTTGGGCATGGAGGCGAAGAACTCCACCGCCTCGTCCACCTCCATCTGCAGCACATCACCAATGCTTTTGCCCTTCCACGACACAGCCAGCGTCTCGGGGTTGAAGCGCGCGCCGTGGCAGACCTCGCAAGGCACCTTCACATCGGGCAGGAAACTCATCTCGATGGTGCGCATGCCCTGGCCTTCGCAGCCCGGACAGCGACCTTCGCCGGTGTTGAAGCTGAAGCGGCCGGCGCCGTAACCGCGTGCCTTGGCCTCCAGCGTGTCGGCGAACAGCTTGCGCACCGTGTCCCAGAAACCGATGTAGGTGGCGGGGCAGCTGCGCGGCGTTTTACCGATGGGGGTCTGGTCGACCTCCAGCACTCGGTCCACGACTTCGGTTCCCAGCACCTTGTCGCAGCCCACCCAGGCGGGGCGCTCGCCCGCGTCCCAGGCCTGGCGGCCAACGAAGGTGCTGCGCCGGCCAACGGCCTCGGCCACGTTGGTGAGCAACACATCGCGGGCGAAAGTGGACTTGCCGGAACCCGACACGCCGGTGACCACCACCAGGCGTTGCAGCGGCACCTCGGCATCGAGGTTTTGCAGGTTGTGCAGGTGGGCGCGCTTGACGCTGAGCCAGTCGTTGTAGCGCATCGGCCCTGCGGCGGCCGCAGCGGACAGGGCGGCCGCAACGGCCGCGGCCTTGTCGGCTTTGCTCTGGCGTTTCACCACCGGCTGCGCAGCGGCTGCGGCCGCTGCTTCAGCATCCAAGTTCTGTTGGTCTTCCACCGCGTCATGCAACACCTCGCGGCGCTCCTGCAGCGGATGTTTCATCGCATGCAGCAGGTACCGCCCGGTCACCGAATCGGGGTTGGCCGACAGGTCGGCCACCGAGCCTTGCGCGACCACGCGGCCGCCGCGTTTGCCCGCGCTGGGGCCGATGTCGATGATGTGGTCCGCACGGCGGATGGTGTCTTCGTCGTGCTCCACCACCACCAGCGTATTGCCCATCTCGCCAAGCTTGTGCAAGGCGTTGAGCAGGATGGCGTTGTCGCGCGCATGCAGGCCAATGGTGGGTTCATCGAGCACGTAGCACACGCCTTGCAGGTTGCTGCCGAGCTGGGCGGCCAGCCGGATGCGCTGCGCTTCGCCGCCGCTGAGCGTGGGTGCGCCGCGATCGAGCGTGAGGTAGTTCAGCCCTACCTCTTCGAGGAAAGCCAGACGGCTTTCGATTTCGGGCAACAGGTCGCGCGCGATGTCGGCTTCGCGTTGCGTGAGCACATCGCCCCGCATCAAACCCTGCACCCAGCGCCGCACATCGTTGACCGCCATGCGCGCCACTTCGGTGATGCCCATGCCTTCCTTGTCGGACGCGGGACTCGCACCAAAGCGCACCGCACGGGCCTGCTTGTTGAGGCGTGTGCCAGAACAGGCTGGACAAGGCGCGTCGTCGGCCACCTCCACGTCGGGCTCGGCAAAGCTCTGCTCGCGGCCTTTTTCCTTGTCGTCCCGCACCGAGTCGTCCATCGCCTTGCGCTGCTCGCGGGTCAGCGCCAACCCTGTGCCCACGCAGTCGGGGCACCAGCCATGTTTGCTGTTGTAAGAGAACAGGCGCGGATCAAGCTCAGGGTAACTGGTGGCGCAAACGGGACAGGCCCGGGTGGTGGAAAACACCTCCAGCTTGCCAATGCCCACGGTGGGGCGTCCCACCTCCATGGCTTCGGCCAGGCCGCCCAGCTCGCTCAAGATGTGCACCTGGCCTTTGCCGATGTCCAGCGCTTTGGAGAGCTGCTCGCGCAGCCAGGCTTCGTTGCTGGCATCCACCACACCATCGGCCACGGGCAACTCAATCGTGTGCTCCTTGAAACGGTCGATGCGGGGGAAACCGGTGGTGGGCAGGAATTCACCGTCCACGCGCAAATGGGTGTGACCGCGCGGTCGAGCCCAGTCGGCCAGTTCGGTGTACACGCCCTTGCGGTTGACCACCAGTGGCGCGAGCAGGCCAATGTGCTGACCTTTGTAGCGCTTCAGAATCGCCGCAGCGATGCTTTCAGGGCTTTGCGGCATCACCGCCGCGCCATCGTGCACACAATGCTGCGTGCCCAGCTTCACATACAACAGGCGCAAGAAATGCCAGACCTCGGTGGTGGTGCCCACGGTGGACTTGCGGCCACCGCGCGAAAGGCGCTGCTCGATCGCCACCGTCGGCGGAATGCCGTAGACCGCGTCCACTTCCGGGCGGCCCGCCGGTTGCACAATGCTGCGCGCATAAGCGTTCAGGCTTTCCAGATAGCGCCGCTGCCCCTCATTGAACAAGATGTCAAAAGCCAGCGTGGACTTGCCCGAGCCGCTCACGCCCGATATCACATTGAACTGCCCGCGCGGAATGTCCACACTCAGGTTCTTCAGGTTGTGCTCCTTGGCATTGACGATGCGAATCGCATTGGGCGCTATCGGCACAGCCCGGGCTTTTGGCTTGGCCAAAGCAGCGGGTGCCAGGTAGTCAGCCACCCTGCCTTCGCCGGCCTTGTGCACCTCGCCCATGGACATCGCGTACTCACGCAACGACTTTGCCGTGTGGCTGCTGGGGTGCAAACGCACCTCTTCTGGCGGACCTTCGGCGACGATCAAGCCACCCGCCTCGCCGCCCTCCGGGCCCAGGTCGATCAACCAGTCGGCCGAGCGGATGACATCCAGGTTGTGTTCGATGACCACCAACGAGTGGCCAGCTTCGAGCAGGCGGCGCAGGCTGCGCATCAATTTGGCGATGTCGTCGAAATGCAGCCCGGTGGTGGGCTCGTCGAACATGAACAGCGTTCCCTTTTTGGCCAAGGCTTGTTTGCTGGCACTTGCCGTCTTGGCGGCCGCAGCGAGGAAACCCGCCAGTTTCAGGCGCTGCGCCTCACCGCCCGACAAGGTAGGCACGGGCTGGCCTAGCTTCACGTATTCCAGACCCACATCCACGATGGGCTGCAGCGCGCGCAAGACTTCGCGATCGTTTTTGAATAGCTCTGCCGCTTCACTGACCGTGAGGTCAAGCACATCGGCCACGTTCAGGTAACGGCCAGCGCGTTCGAGCCGCACCTCCAGCACCTCGGGTCGGTAGCGTTTGCCATCGCAATCCGGACAGCGCAGGTACACATCGCTGAGAAACTGCATTTCCACGTGCTCGAAGCCCGAGCCACCGCAGGTCGGGCAACGGCCATCGCCGCCGTTGAAGCTGAATTTGCTGGCGGTGTAGCTGCGCTGACGCGACATCGGTGCGTCGGCAAACAAGGCGCGCACGGCGTCCCAGGCCCCCACATAGCTCACCGGATTGGAACGCGCCGTCTTGCCGATGGGCGACTGATCGACGAACACCACTTCGCTCAAAAAGTCGGCCCCCAGCAAACGGTCAAACGCCCCTGGGGCATCCGTGGACTTGCCGAAGTGGCGCAGCAGGGCTGGCGCCAAAATATCCTGGATCAGGCTCGACTTGCCCGAGCCCGAGACGCCGGTCACAACCACCAGACGCTGCAGAGGAAAATCGACTGTGACGTTCTTCAGGTTGTGCTCACGGGCACCTTCCAGAATCAGGCGCGGCGTGCTGTCGGTCACCATGCGCTTGAAGCCCATGCCCACTTGCTTGCGCGAACCGAGGTAGGCGCCTGTCAGCGTATCGGCATCGCGAATCGCTTCGGGCGTACCGTCGAATACGATCTGTCCGCCGCGCTCGCCGGGGCCGGGCCCCATGTCGATCAGGCGGTCGGCCGCCAGCATCACCGCCGGGTCGTGTTCCACCACCACCAGCGTATTGCCCGCATCACGCAGCCGCAGCATGGCGCTGTTGATGCGTGCCATGTCGCGCGGGTGCAGGCCGATGCTCGGCTCATCCAGAACGAACAGCGTGTTGACCAAAGAGGTACCCAGCGCGGTGGTGAGGTTGATGCGCTGTACCTCTCCGCCCGACAGCGTGCGGCTCTGACGATCGAGCGTGAGGTAACCGATGCCAACCTCACACAGGTAGCGGATGCGTGTGTTGATTTCTTCCAGCAGCAGTCGCACCGCCTGCGCCTGGCCGGCACCGAGGCCGTCGGCGCCTGCGGGAATCAGCGTCTGGTCCAGCGCCGTGAAAAAGGTTCGCAGCTTGTCCAGCGGCAACAGCATCAGATCGTGCAGGCACAGGCCCGGCAGCGCTTCCAGTTGCACGCGCGACCACTTCACACCTGCGGGCAGGTAACGCTTTTCAGGAGCGAGCACCACATCGGCCTGAGCCTTGGTGCCCAAGCGCCAGAGCAGGCTGTCGGTTTTGAGCCGGGCGCCATGGCAGCTCGGACACTCGGTGTAGCTGCGGTACTTGGACAAGAGCACGCGGATGTGCATCTTGTAAGCCTTGCTCTCCAGGTACTCAAAGAAGCGCGCAATGCCGAACCATTGCTGGTTCCATTTGCCATTCCAGTTCGGTGAACCTGCCTTCACCCAGTGTTGCTGCTCAGGCGTGAGCTTGCTCCAGGGGGTGTCGCGCGGGATGCCCGCCGCCTCGGCGTGGCGCATCAGATCGTCTTGTGCCTCTTTCCAGGCTGGTGTCTGGAACACCTTGATGGCACCGTTGCGCAGTGTGAGCTTGTCGTTCGGAATCACAAGTCCGTAGTCGACCCCGATGACGCGGCCAAAGCCCCGGCAGGCCTCACAGGCGCCGACCGCCGAATTGAACGAAAACATGGAGGGCGTTGGTTCGCTGTAGCGGATGTCGCTCTCAGGGCAGTGCAAACCGGTCGAAAACCGCCAGATCTCGGGCTCGGGATGTGTCCCCGCGCTCGCCGCCTCACCCAGGACGTACACCATCAGCTTGCCGCCGCCGCGCTTGAGCCCGGCCTCGATGGCTTCCATCACCCTCACCTGCTCGGCGGTGCCGATACGGAAGCGGTCGGCCACGACGTCAAGCACCTTGACCGCTTCGATCGCAGGCGCCGCCTTCTTTGACTTTTTGTTGACCTTGCCTTTTGCCTCAGGCTCCGGCACAGCGGCTCGCTCGACCACGCGCTCGGCCTGCACCCGCGTGTATCCACTGGCAGACAGCCATTGCTCGATTTCTTCTGGCGTGGTGCTGGCGGGCAACTCCACCGGAAAGGTCACCACCAGGCGCGGATCACCCGAATCTGGCGCGGCGGCAGCGAAAGCCGCAGCACGCTGCTTCAACTCGGCGTATATGGACTCAGGGGAATCGTGGCTGACCGGCATCGCGGTTTCGCGATCAAACAAGCCAGCACCCCGCGCGAAAAGCAGCTTCAAGTGGTCGTTGAGCTCGGTCATCGTTCCCACGGTCGATCGTGAAGAGCGCACCGGGTTGGTCTGATCGATGGCGATGGCGGGCGGAACCCCGTCCACCCGATCGACCGCGGGCTTGTCCATGCGATCGAGAAACTGGCGCGCATAGGCACTGAAGGTCTCGACGTAGCGCCGCTGACCCTCGGCAAACAGCGTGTCGAACACCAGGCTCGATTTGCCGGAGCCACTCGGGCCGGTGACAACCGTCAATTCCCCCGTGCGGATGTCGAGGTCGAGGTTCTTCAGGTTGTGCTGGCGCGCGCCGCGAATGCGGATCCATCCTTCTGACATGCAAGACACTTTCTTTGATGAGGGGCAGAACATTCTAGAGACCTGCCCCTCATCTTGTCTTGTGCGGGCGATTCCATCACGTGATAGCCCCACCGGGAGCCGCCCGATGAGCGCTACACTGAGCCCGCAACCTTAGGAGACCCAATTGCGCAAACTGAAAATCTGGTGCCTGGGCGCGACCCTCACAATGGCCGTGACCTTTGCTCAAGCCCAAATCCTGATCGGCCAAACCGCTGGATTCAGCGGGCCAGTCGCGGCCGGCGTCAAAGAAACCACCGATGGTGCCAAGCTCTACTTCGACGCCATCAACGCCAAGGGTGGCGTTGGCGGGCAAAAGATCGAGCTCATCTCGCTCGATGACCAGTTTGACCCCAAACAAGC
Organism: Hydrogenophaga crassostreae; assembly: GCF_001761385.1. Taxonomy (GTDB): domain Bacteria; phylum Pseudomonadota; class Gammaproteobacteria; order Burkholderiales; family Burkholderiaceae_C; genus Hydrogenophaga; species Hydrogenophaga crassostreae. Next base: position 4,362,787 of record NZ_CP017476.1, read on the forward strand.
CGCTGAGAACGGGCGTATCCTGGTCGAGGAGCGTCAGGTCTTGTCGCTGTTCCTGACCCGCGGAACGCCTCATACCCAAGCCCTGTTCCCCTTGCTGGACAAAACCGGGGTGCCCTTGGTCGGTCCCTCCACCGGTGCCATGGTCATGCACACGCCGGTTCAAAAGACCCTGTTCAATGTGCGGGCAACCTACCAACGCGAGGCCGAAAGCCTCGCCTCCTTTTTGACCGCCTTGGGCCCGGCAAGTGTCGGTATCGTGCATGCCGACGACTCCTTTGGCAGAGACGCCCTCGAAGGCGCAATGGCCGGCTTCACCAAAGCCGGCTACCCGCCTTCTGTCATTGTTCCGGCCGACCGCTCAAAGCCCAACTTCGACGAGATCATTCCCGCTTTGCTCAAGGCCAAGGTGCAGTCGGTTTTGTGGTTTGGATCGGGCACCTCCGTGTCCAGCGGCGTAAAAGCCCTGCGAGAGGCCAATTCGGTCGCCCAGGTCGCCACGTTGTCCAACAATGCCTCTTCCGGCTTCATCAAAGGCCTCGGCGAGTTTGGGCGTGGCGTCATCGTGTCGCAGGTGTATCCCGGGGTGCGAAACGCCGACTACCCCATGGTGAACGAAGCGCGCAAGCTGGCCAAAGTCAAAGGCATTGAGCTGAGCCCTGCCATGCTGGAAGGTTATGCGGCCGCCAAGGTGCTGGTCGAAGGGTTGCGCCGAGCCGGCGCCAACCCTTCCCGCGGGGGCCTCGTCAAAGCCCTTGAAACCATGCGGCCATACGATTTGGGCGGCTTGATCGTCGATTACTCGAGCACCGACCACACAGGCCTGAACTATTCGGACTACTCCATCATCGGTCCCAGCGGCAAGTTCAGACGCTGAGTCCCAACGCCGGGACCGGCCCATCCCTTCAGCCCATGAAGCCCAGGCTGCGGGTGCTGCCAAAATTGGGCAGATTGGGCAGCACCGCATTGAGCTGGCTGTCGTTCGCGCCCATCCAGCCCAGCAGGGTCGCGGCATACTGGTCGACACTGCTGGACGGAATCCAGCGCCCATGCTGCTCCCAGGCGTCGAGCCCGATGTCGCTGGGCCCACCCAGCACCAGATCGGGGTAGACGCCGTGGGTGACGCCACCCTGCACCGCGCCACCCATCACCAGTTGGTGATTGCCCCAGGCGTGATCCGTTCCATTGCTGCTGTTGGGTTTGAAGGTTCGACCAAAATCGCTCTGCGTGAAGAGCGTGACCTGGTCTGACAGCCCCAGCGCCACCATCGCGGCCTGGAAACAAGCCATCGCATCGGCCAGTTCTTTGAGCAAGAGTGCATGGTCGCCGGTCTGGCTGCTGGTGCTGACCTGGTTGCCATGGGTATCGAAGCCACCCATCTGGGCGAAAAAGATATGGCGGTTGCCCTGCACCGTGACCCGCCCGTCAATCAGCTTGGCAATCTGGTACAGCTGGGCCCCCAGGTGCGTCGTCAGACCGCCCTTCGCACTGGTCAGCGGCGCAAAGGCGGCATCGATAGCCGCTGCCACGCCGTCTTTGGGCAGCACTTTCACCAACGAGCTCAGTCGGCTTGCCACCGTCATCGCTTCTCGCTGCCGCTGTGCGTAGACGTCGGTCAAGGTGTTCCCCTGTGCCTGGTTGTAAAGCACTTCGAGCGCTGCCTTGCGCTGCGCAACCGGGGTCCAGGGGTCCCCCAGCCCCTCCAGCCCGAAGGTCGACCCTGGCGCGGGCAAGACCAATGGTGCGCTCAGGCTGGAAAGCCCAAAACGGCCATTGCCTCCCACCGAGATCACGGGCGATCCCACGCCAAGGGTGTTGGCGGCGCGGCCACCCCATCCGGTGCGCTCCAAAGAGCTGGTGGTGGCTGTTTCCCAGAGCACCTGCTGGTCGGAGTGGGAGAACAGGCTGTCGGGAACCAGCGGCGAAGATGCCGCTGCGTTGCGCAATTCGGACTTGGACACCGGTGCGTACAACGGCCCCACGTTGAACACGGGTGCCAGACTCCCCGCCGCCCAGGCGGGCGCCAGTGCCGACATCGCCGGGTGCAAACCAAAATCCGTGCCGACCAGACTCACCAGACTGCTGCGTGGCAGCGCGAGCGCGCCGCGCACCGACTGGTACTGGTTGTGGCGGGACACATCATTGGGCACGACCATGTTGGTGCCATCGTTGCCCCCGTACAAAAACAGGCAGACCAGCGCCTTGTAGCCCGACTGTGCTTGCGCGGGTCGAGGCATCACCAAAGACACGCCACCCGCCCCCAAGGCTGCCGCCAATGAGCCTCCGGCGAACTGCAGGAGCTTTCTTCGGTGCAAGTGTGTGGAGCTCATCGGAATTCTCTGCAACAGGTGAGCGGCTTCAATGCACGACCTGGTAGTTGGGGGAGGCAAACACCAGATAGGCCGCCTGACGCACCCGGTTGGTCAGGTAGTTGTTCCCGCTGGTCTGCTGGGTATAGGCCGCCACGGCATTCACAACCGCCATGCGGGCTGCGGTGGGCAAAGGCGCCCCCAATGCCAGCAGCGACAGGCGGTCAACCAGCTTGCCGGGGTCGCCTGCATCGGACACAAAAGGCGAAAGGTCCACCCGCGTGCCCAAGGCCCCTGGCACATCTTGTTGAGGATCCGAGCCATCCCAGAACACCAGGTAATTCACATAGTTCACCCGTTGCAAGGCCGCATTTGTGCTGTGCAGGGCAAATGCCGGGCCCACCAGCGAGGTGCCGGCCACCGGGTAGTCGGGTGGATAGAAGTTGAACACCGACGGTGAGCGAAAGGCGTGCTGGCGCAGCTCTTCACCCCACCACCAGCCCAGCGCGTCACCATCGGTGCGGCCATTGAGGGCACGCAACACACCGGTAAAAAACTGCGCCGGTTCCCGCAAGCGCCCTGCCGTGTTCGAGGGGGAAGTGGTGCGGGCCTCCGCATCGAGCAAGATGGCCGCAACCGTGGCCTTCATGTCACCACGCTGCCCTGTGCCAAAACCCTGAAACCGGCCGGAGACAAACGCACTGGCCACCCGCTGCACATAGGCTGGAGAAGGGTTGCTGGTCACCAGATGCTGGATCAGCTGGCGCCCCACAAACGGCGCCATGTTGGGATGGTTCATGAGGCTGTTGAGCACCGCTTCAAGCGCCTGGCCCGGGTTGTGGCCCGAAGGCAGATTGACTCCGGAGAGCAGTGCACGCGCAGCGCTGTCGTGAAAGCTGGCCACGGGGACCATGTCGCCCCCGTAATACTGGCAGTTGCTTCCTCTGGGCCAGCAACCCCAGGGCGTGGCCCCACCGGCCGGATAGGTCCAGCCTGTCAAGGCAAAAGCGTAGTTGCGAACCATTTCGTTGTCATAGGTTGGTTCGCAGTCACCCGACTTGAGCGTGCCATTGGTGTTGAGCGCACAGGTGCCCAGCGAAAACAGCTGCAGCAACTCGCGGGCAAAGTTTTCGTTGGGGGCCGCTTTGTCGTTGTTGACATTGTTCAGGTAGTCGCCCATCACGGGCGAAAGCGCCACGCTTCGCAAAACATCCCGGTAATTGCCAAACGCCTGGTTCAGCAAGGCGTTGTTGTAGTTGCGCAAGCCATAGGTACCAAACACCTCCAGATTGGACACCACCAGAATTTGCTGCAAGGCCCAGCCCACTCTTTGACGCAACTGATCGGGTTCACTGACGGCATTGCGGTAAAAGTCCCAGACCAGCGGCGTTGATGAAGACCAGTCGCGCCAGCAGTTGTCGCCTCTGCCATCACAGAATTCACCGGACGACTGGGCAAATTGGTGCACGGCACCGGTACCGCCTGATGTCAATGCCGACGTTGGGATGATCAGCTCGGAAAAGAGCAGTGGCTTATGCAGTCCAAACGAGGGAGCCGGCGTGGGGTCGGGCGCCGCAACCTGAGGCCTAATGGTCCCTCGCAGCGAACGGCTGGTGGACATTTGCTCGGCCACCCAAAGCAAGGGGCCGGTCTGGCGGATGTGTTGAATCAATGCCTCTGTGGCGCCAAACGTGCCCTGGTTGGCGAGGCGCACCGCATCGACCTGTGTGGTGGGTGAGCTGGCCAGTGCCTTGCGCCCAGTCACAGGCGGGACGCCTTCGACCGCGTGCAGTGCCCAACCCGGAGAACCACCCAGAGCGCCCGGCTGGCTGGCTTGAAGCTCACTCCGGTCAGTTGTGGCGGCTTTGGCCGGGGATGCCACCTCTGTCGGCGAATGGCCACCGCCGCCGCAAGCAAGCAGCCCACCTGCGGCCAGCAGTGAGGCGATGAGGCCTCTCAATCGCGGAGGACTCAGGCAGGCGCGAACGGGGAAGAACAACAGGCTCATCCAGCAGCACTGTAGCGACCCTGTCACGGGTATGGGTTAAATCTCGTAACCATTCATCCAAACCACCCTCTCCCGCCTGGCCTGTGGCAGAACCCCGGCCGTGGCATGCGCCCTTGCTCAGCCCTTGACGATCAACACTGGAACGGCTGCGTGAGCCAGGACCTTCTGGGCCACGCTGCCGAGAATCAGCGCCTTGACGCCCTGGCGACCGTGGGAACCCATCACGATCAGATCGCAGCCCTCGGCCACGGCCGTCTCGACAACGCCTTCGTGAACCACATTGCGCTCGATCGTGTCACCCACGAAAGGAGCCCCTTCTGCCTCGCACACCTTGCTGACCGCATCCAGCGCCTGCGTGGCCGCCCGGCGGGCTTCAGTCATGTACGACTGCAACGCAACGGCGGAGGCGTCACCGATACCAATGAAGGGGAACGGATCAATCACGTAGACCCCGACAACCTGGGCCCCCTGTGACTTGGCCAGCTGCGCCGCAACAGTGGCAGCAGCAGTTGCGAGCGACGAACCATCAGTGGGAACGAGAATTTTCTTGAACATATGGGTCTCCTTCAAACAGGATGAATGTGCGGCACCTGAAAAGCGCTCGAACACCATTCACTGGAACAGATCCTAGCCCCAATCGCAACACACCACATTGCGTCACGTCAAGCCAGGTGGATGGCCGCATCCGGGAAATGCAGGCCTTTTGGAGCCAGAAGAATCAAATAAAGGCGGTGCAGGCGCAAACCTGCCCCGTCATTGTTATTGAGGCAATTGCGCAAAGACGAGTCCATTAGTTTTACTTTTAATGCGTGCAGACGGCTCAGCGCACTTTGCTCCGGCAATTCGTTCGCACAACTAAGGACTTAGGGACACAATTGACTACACTCGAAGAAGGGGACCCTATAGAGAAGTGTCCAACGATCCGCCCAATGTCACCAACTGTGCTCGAACCGTGCAACTGCAACGCCCCTTCGATCCCGTCGTCACTTTTCAGAACAGCCAAGGCGAAACCGCCAGGGGCACGCTGACGTCCCTGCAACGTCGTGCGCTGGTGATGGAGATTTACAACCCGTACTCCATCGTGCAAGTCAGTGAAGTGCTCGATGACCTTGTCATCCGTTCGGGCGACCGCAGCATATACAAGGGCAAGGCCGTGGTGGTGAGTTTGCTGAACACTGGCCTGATGGCCGTTGTTTCGCTGGCACTGATCGATGAGTGGAGCGACCTGAATCTTGCGCACGGCGACCCCAAAAAGATTGGCGCCGAAACCGTCCGCTTCATTTCGGACTGGGAGGATCGATTTCGCATCCGCGAGAGCTACCAGGTCGCGATCAGTGAATTTCGTTCTTTTCTGTCCGAGACTGCGCGCTGGATCGATCAGAGCGACATGAATGACTCACTTCCAAAAGGTGCTAACGGACGGCTGACCGATGAGGTATTTTGGGCACTCGCTGAGCCCTTGATGGCCAAGAGCAAAAGTTACCTGGCTCGTCTGGAAGCCGAGGCCGCAGATATACCGCCTGAAGATTCGCTGCTGCATAGAGCTTTTGCGCAAGCTGCGCTTCACCCGCTCATTCTGAAGGCACCATTCGTCTATCGGACGTTTGCCAAACCACTCGGATATGCGGGCGACTATGAAATGGTCAATCAGCTGCTTGGCGATCCTCGCCAAGGAAGCAGCACGTACATCGAACTGGTCAACGCAGTTTTCATCAAATCTGCCGTTGCGCAAGCACACCGCAACCGAGTCGATATTCTCGTTGACTACTTGGGCAGGGCCATAGCATTGGCCAAGTCAGAAAATCGGCAAGTAAAAATTCTGAACATCGGCTGTGGCCCTGCAGCAGAAATTCAGCAGCTTATTCAGACCCATAAAGACCTGGAAAATATAGAGTTTACGCTAATGGACTTCAGCGCAGAAACGCTGAACTACACCAAATCCAAACTCGATCAAATTGCAAAAGCATGCAACAACGTTATCAACGTCAAATACATACAGGAATCCGTACATGATTTGCTCAAACGCAACTCACGTTCGGCAAAGATAGGAAATGACACCTACGACTTTATCTACTGCGCAGGGCTCTTCGACTACCTCTCAGATAAAGTGTGCACAAGATTGATTCGGTTCTTTTTGTCCAAAGGGAAGGTCGGAACCCAGCTGTTGCTGACCAATGTGCACTCCAGCAACCCCGAAAAGCATGGGATGGAGCATCTGCTCGAATGGCACCTCATCTACAGAGATGAGGCACAGATGAGCAAAATCATGAGCGAAGTCGATGCGTCTGTGCATTTGTTCACCGACGAGACCGGTGTCAACGTTTTTGCGGAAGCAACTCTGAAGAGCATCCCCAATGGAGAAAGAGCGACGGAATGAAGGCCGCGACAGTCTCGCCTTACGAAGAGCAGCTATCGGACTTTCGTGTCACCTACAGTAAGGCGGGCGCCATAACCACGGCTCTGCTTGTGTTGGTGGGCATATCCCTAGACTTCTTTTCGTACCCAGATCGATTAACGGAATTTCTTCTGTTCCGCATCGGAACTGCATTAGCCATCTTTCTCGTTTTCGTGGTCTTGTACACGAATTTTGGAAGAACGCATGTGCGGGCATTGACCATGATTTGGCTGTCAATGCCACAACTCATGATCGCGTGGATGATCTACCTGACCGACGGATCAGATTCAATCTATTTTGTCGGCCTTCACCTTGCCATGTATGCCGTCGGGATCATCCTTCCCATAACAGTTTTCGAGGGAATAGGTTTTGGGGCCCTGACGCTGGTGGTATACGTTATTGCCTGTGCCTACAACGAGAATGGGGCAGGCACAGACGCGAAGATGTACACCAACAGCATTTTCATTCTTTTTTCGGCGACCGCCAGTGCGGTTTGCACCTGGTTCAATGAAAAGGCACGAAACAGGCTGTTCTCACTTCAGCACGAAGTGTCTCTCAACAATAAAAAACTGAAAGAAACCAATCGGACGCTCGCAGAGGTTAAAGGCCAACTCATTCAGCGTGAAAAGATGGCGGCCATTGGCACGCTGTCAGCCGGTTTGCTTCACGAACTCAACAACCCCGTGAATTACAGTTTGATGGCCATCAACATGGCCATGACCTTGCCAACGGTCAAGACCGACGCGATGCTCAAAGAGAGCTTGGTCGACGCCAAGGAGGGCATGGATCGCATCCAGAACATCGTCTCCGACCTCAAAACTTTTGCCTATCAAAAACCCGGTGAAGACAGTCACCGGCCGTTCCTGCTTGAAAACGCTGTGCGATCTGCCACTCGACTGGCTGGTTTTGACCTCAAGGGAATCAAGGTTTCTGTCGATCTTCCTCAGGACACCCATGTGCTGGGTGACGAGCCGGCCATCATCGGCGTCTTGATCAACTTGCTGAGCAACGCGGCCCATGCAGTGCATGGGGCCAAGCGGGAACAACCTGATATCGGAGTAAGAGTGGAGTCTTTGGAAAAGCGCCTGAAAGTTTCAGTGCGCGACAACGGGCAAGGCATTGCCACGGATGTGCTTTCGCGGGTATTTGAGCCATTCTTCACCACCCGTGAAGTGGGCTCCGGCCTGGGCTTGGGCCTGAGCATGAGCTACTCCATCATTCAACGCCATGGCAGTACCCTGGAGGTGCATAGTGAACCGGGCGCCTGGACCGAGTTCACCTTCGATCTGGCGAGGACCTGAATGGACGGCTTCGCCAATCCCCCCTCTGCGCCACCCCAGAAAAACAAGGCGCCACACGCCATCCTGATGGTGGACGACGAGCCGCAAGCCTGCAAGTGGTTTTCTCGCCTGTTTTCCGATGAGTTCACTGTTTTCACGGCATCGGGCGTCGACGAAGCATTGGCACTGTTGCGTGAGCGGGCGCAGGAGGTTGCGGTCGTCTTGACCGACTACCGCATGCCGCTTCGCAATGGTGTCGATCTCTTGAGCGAGCTTCGTACGCCTTACCCCCACATTTCAAGGCTGCTCATTTCGGCATATGCCGACAAAACCGTGGCGATGGAAGCCATCAACCAGGGGCAGGTCGAGCAAATTCTTGAAAAGCCCCTGAACGAAACCCTGGTCAGACAAGCGCTTCGCACCGCGCTGGCGAACAGCCAACGCCGTGTCGCGGAACGCAACTTGCTCGACACGCGCGAGTCCACCCTGCGCGAGACCCTGGGTTTTCTTGCCCACGAAGCATCTACCCCTTTGGCAACCGTGCGCAGCTACCTGTCTGCGATGAGAGATCGCCACCTTGAGGATCCCTCAAAAGAAGCAGCCACCGCTGGGGCACCCCAACGCAACAAGAACGGGGAAGTGCTGGCAATGATCGAAGCCGCTCAGCGTGGTGCCGACTTTGCACAGGTGCTGGTGACAAAGTTTCTGATGTCTGCCAACGTGACCGCGCAGGGCACCCACCCGGGTTCGGCCAAGGCGAGCGAACTGATCGATGCGGTGCGCCGGGAATACCCTTTCGACGCCGACGAATCACGGTGGGTGCGCTGCGAGGTCAGCGAAGATTTTGATTTGCCTGGTTCACGTGATCTGCTTTTCCTGGTTCTGTGCACCTTGGTAAAAAACTCGGTTCTGGCGCTGCGCTCGGCGCCACCGGACCAACCGCAGCTGGATATCGTGCTGGCGAGCTATGCGCCGGCGCCAGGCATGGCGGCGCAACCGCTCATTGGTGTGCGTGACAACGGACCGGGCATTGCCCCTGAGATATTGGACCGGCTCACCCGTGAGCCCACCACCACTCGAGCAGACATTGGCGGCACCGGTATGGGCCTCGTCTTTTGCCAACGCGTGATGTCAACGCTTGGCGGAGCCATGGAGGTCCAATCCACGCTCGGCCAGGGCGTTGTGGTAACGCTGTATTTCCCCAATGCCTCCGAAGAACCCCACAAGGAATGGCCATGAACGCACCCAAGAAAATTCTGTATGTTGATGATGAGGCCATGGCCTTGAAGTATTTCGATCGCCTTGTGAGCTCGATCGCGCCCGTTCTTACCGCGAGTTCGGTGGAGGGAGGCAAAGCCGTCTTGCGTGAGCACGCATCGGAAATTGCCGTGCTGGTGACCGATCAGCGCATGCCGGGCGAATTGGGCAACGAGCTGCTGCGCTATGCGCGCGAGAACCACCCCCACATCGTTCGCATGCTGACCACGGCCTACTCCGAACTCGGCGATGCCATTGAGGCCATCAATTCGGGGGAGATCTTCCGCTACATCAACAAGCCGTGGGAACTCGACAACCTGCACACCGATCTGAAGAATGCCCTTGAACTGTCGGCGTTGCGATCAGAGCGGGACGAGCTTCTGCACGACAAGATTCTTGTGCAGCAAAGCCAGTTGCTCTCCAACCGCATGGCATCGCTGTTGATGCTGAGTGCAGCGGTCCAAAGCGAGGCCCACGAGGCAGCCCTGTACCAGTTCGCCCAGAGCGCCTTGATGTGCAAAACCATCGATCCGGGGATAGATTGGCAGCGCTGGGAACACGCCGACCTGCTTCAGGCCGAGGCCCAGCGTGGCGTGGCGATCGCCTCGCACCTCAGGCACTGGCTGCGCACCTGGGGCCCCGCAAGCGATGACGCCCGGGCATTGCAGGTGCTGGCTGAGGTGTTGGACGCCGAACCGCTGGGCGGTGACGGCGTGCTGATCACAGACCCACGCATCCTGACCGCCTTGCTAACGGCGCCGGCCGGACAGATGGTCTCTGCGCAGCAATGCGCCTGGCTGGCCTGGTTGATGTGGCAAAAAGGGCTGGCCAACCTGGAAGCCCTGAACGGGTCGTTCCGTGTGACCCACGTGGCAGCCAGCACCCTGCCTGGCGACTGGCTGGCCGACTCCATGGAGCAACTGGGCCGTTCCCTCGCCTGAGCGCAAGCGCCCCGTTGCACGATGGCTGCCTAACGCTTTCGCGAGATGCCTTTGGGCAAAGCCGCTGCTGCTGCCCATTCATCGCTTTGAAACCAACGGTCACCGTCCAGGCAGGCGCGCAGCATGGGCAGCGCGTCGTGCCCCCAAAACAGACGGCCATCCACCAGCAAGGCGGGCACCCCGAACACCCCCAGCTCAAGGGCTGTTTCGGTGTTGCTGCGCAAACGTTGTTTGACCTCTTCGCTGTCGGGCGCCAGCCATTCCCGGCCCCGCAGGGTCATGTGCTCCATCAACCGTGTTTTCAGCCCGTCCAGTCGCGCCGGCTCTGCCGCATCCTGGCCGCCGCGCCACACATGGTGAAACAACTGCTCGGCAACATAGCGACTGGTCTCGCCCGGTGCTTCGGGCACCGTGCAAGCCAGCCCAAGTCGCAACAAAGGCAGCGGGTTGAAGGGATGGGACGCTGGTAATTCCAGAGGAACACCATGGTGGTGGGCCAGCCAACTGGCCTGGCGGTAAGTCCAGTCGCGCTTGCCTGCAATCTCGGCCGGGCCCAACTGTCCATGCGCCTGTAACAAGGCGGCAAACAAAACCGGCTGGTAACGCACGCGAACCGAGTGGCCCATCAACGCCTCCGGCAAGCGTTCAAAAGCCAGGTAGGCATAGGGTGAAATCGGGTCGTAGAAAAACCGGATGTCGTGCAAGCGAGCGGCGGTGTTCTCACTCATGTGGCATCCCAGTTTTCAGGCTTCAACTGCCGAGCCTCAATTCTCGACCACACCACGCGCTTCTCATCATCGGTCAGCGTGCCCCAGGCGGCGATTTCCTGCAAAGTCCGAAAGCAGCCCTTGCAGCGACTGAGCGCCACATCAAGCTCGCAGATGGACACACAGGGCGACGGCACTCCGACTTCGCCATGCTGCGCCTGTGCGTCGTTCAAATTGATCAGGGGTTCCATAAGGGATTCAGGCTGAAGGAGGAGACACCGTCACAGCGTGCACAGGCGCGCCCGTCATGGCTTGCAACTCGGCCGGTGTAAGGCGAAAAACGCCATGGGGATGGCCTGCCGCTGCCCAGATTTCAGAAAACCGAAACAGGGCTTCATCGATCAGCGTGACGGGCGGCGAGGCGTGGGCCAGCGGCGAAACACCGCCAATCGAAAAACCGGTCTTGGCTTTGACAAAATCGGCATCGGCCCGCCCAAGCTTGCCGCCGTCGGTGCACACCAGTGCCTGCACCTTTTTTTCATCGACACGCAAATCGCCCGACGTCACCACCAGCACCGCCACATCGTCGCTCTTGCGTCGAAAAATGATGCTCTTGGCAATCTGCCCCAGCGACACGCCAAGGGCATCGGCCGCCTGTTGCGCCGTGCGGGCTGCATCGTTGAGCATCACGGGGGCGTGGGCGTGGCCCAGTGCGAGCAATGTTTCACTCACGCGTTGCAAGCCAGCAGGGCGATCGAGCGAGGTATGGATGGTGCTGTCTGACATGGCTCAATGTTAGCCGGGCGGGAAACCACCCACAAAGGCTTCAGCCTGCTGCGCGCTTGACCATCAACAGAGCGCCCCCCATGGCCATCAACACGCCGCCAAAGACACGGTTCTGGGTGCGCCGCGCCCGCGCGCTGGACAACCAGCGCTGAGCCCGCGACGCCAGGAAAGCGTAGCCGTGCATCACCACCATTTCGATCGCCACCGATGTGACCAGCAACAGCGCGAGCTGAAGCCACAACGGGCGGTGCGGATCGATGAACTGCGGCAATACCGCCACCATGAAAACAATGCCTTTGGGGTTGGTGGCATTGGTCAGAAACCCGGTCGCAAAACGCTCGCGAGCGCCCGGCAGCTTTGATTTGACTGAGGGCACTTGTGTCGCCTCGTCTGTCAAGACATCCAGCATCACCGGCGAGCGCCATTGCTTCCATCCGAGCCAGATCAAGTAAGCCGCACCCAGCACCTTGACGATCGTGAACGCCAGGCTCGACGCGAGCAGCAAGGCCCCCACACCTGCGCCGGCCACCAGCAACACCAGCGAAAGGCCCAGGCCCATGCCCACTATCGTGACGCTGGTCTTGCGCACGCCATAGGCCAACCCATGGCCCAGCGACAACACCGCTGCCGACCCCGGGGAGAGGGAAATGATCCATGAGGCCGCAAAAAAAGCCCACCACACCTGTGCATCCATTTTTTCACCTGTTTTCAATTCGATCAGCCAAGCCGTCGCGCGCGCGGCAGTGGACCTTGCCAGACCTTCCCGGCCACGCCACACCTTGCTGGTAGCCCACCACCCGAAGTGTGCCCCAGCTTTACCGAACAGTTACAAGGGCTTTACGGCAGCATAGGTATTTACCCTAGGTTATCGGTCTACAGTCAATGCACCGGATCACTTCGCATCTTGCCCAGCCCGGCCAGTCACCATCAAGGAGAACCACCATGAAATCCCCACTCGCCATTCTCGTTCTCGCCATCGGTCTTGCTGGCGCCGCCCACGCCCAAACAGCCACGACCGAAGGTGTTGCCGCCCAGCAGGCCCTGCAAACTGCCATGGGCGACAAAGCCAAAGACCTCACGGTGAGCGTGACCAACGGCGTGGCCAGCTTGCAAGGCTGGGCACAGCAGCCCAGCGATGTGGACCAGGCCCGCTACATCGTAAGCAAAGCGCCAGGCATCACCCAGGCCCACAGCACGCAGGTCCACACCTGGACCACCACGAACCGCTGATGCTTCAGCTCAGGAAGTGGCGCGCTTCGCCAGCAAGGCGCGCGCCACACGCGAGCCCGAAGGCCTGCCCAGTTGCTCGCTGATGTAGCTGCCCGCGTCCACCAGCGCGTCGAGGTCGATACCGGTCTCTATGCCCAAACCGTGCAACAGGTACACCACGTCTTCGGTCGCCACATTGCCGGTCGCGCCCTTGGCATAGGGGCAACCACCCAGCCCGGCCACTGAGGACTGGAAGTTCCACACGCCCAGCTCCAGCGCAGCCAGCGTATTGGACAGCGCCTGGCCATAGGTGTCGTGGAAATGGCCCGACACGTCGTCCAGCGAATAGTGTTTCAGCGTGGCCTCGATGGCAGCCTGCACGCGCCTGGGCGTGCCCACGCCAATGGTGTCGGCCACATCCACCCGCTGCACACCAATGCCCTTCATGAGCCCGGCCAGATAGGCCACACGCTCGGGTGCGATGTCACCTTCGTAAGGGCAGCCCACCGTGCAGCTCATGGCGCCGCGCACGGCAATGCCTGCCGCTTTCGCCGCTTCAACCACCGGCGCAAAACGCTCGATGCTCTCGGCGATCGAGCAGTTGATGTTCTTCTGGCTGAAGGCCTCACTGGCCGCACCAAACACCACGATTTCATCGGGCTTGTCGAGCAGCGCCGATTCAAAACCCTTGAGGTTGGGCGTGAGCACCGAGTAGCGCACGTCCGACTGGCGCTGCATACCGCTCATCACCTCATGGTTGTCGGCCATCTGCGGCACCCATTTTGGGCTCACGTAGCTCGTGACTTCAATCTCTTTCAGCCCTGCCGCCTGCAGGCGGTGCACCAGTTCGATCTTGACCGCAGCGGCCACGGGCTGCTTTTCATTCTGCAGGCCATCGCGCGGGCCCACATCGACCAACTTCACAAGAGAGGGGAGTTTCACAACAGGTTCCTTCAATAGCCACGCAGCGCGTCAACCGCGCCGCCGACGAATTCGCCTTGTTCAAAGGCGCGAATCTTGCCCACAATCTGCGCAATGCTCTCGGCACGCAGCGTGCGGGCCGCCGTGTGCGGCGTGACCGTCACGCGCGGGTGGTGCCAAAACGGATGGCCTTCCGGCAACGGTTCTGTGTGGAACACATCCAGCGTGGCACCCGCCATGTGCCGATCGTTCAAAAGCACCAGCAAATCGTCGTCCACCAAGTGGGCACCGCGTGCCACGTTGATCAGGTAGCCCCCGGGCATCAGCCGCCCCAACGTTTGCCGGTTGAGAATGCCCTCGGTCTCTGGCGTCAGCGGCAACAGGTTCACCAGGACACGGCTGCTGGCCAGAAATTCATTGAGGCCGTCGGCGCCGTGGTGGGTCGTTACACCCTCGATGGTTTTGGCGCTGCGGCTCCAGCCGTGCACCGGAAACTCAAACACCTGCAAAGCCTTGGCCACGTGCTCGCCCAGCACACCCAGCCCCATCACACCCACCGGAAATTCGGCCCGCACCTGCGGTTTGCGGAAAGACCACCTGCCTTGTTTGACATCGGCCTCGTAGCCATCGAACTCGCGAAAGTGGCGGATCACGGCGTGGCACACGTATTCGGCCATCTGCACCGACATGCCCGCATCGTCCAGCCGCACCACCAGCGTGCTCGGCGGCAAGCGCAGTTTGAGCAAAGCATCGACGCCGGCGCCAATGTTGAACAGGGCTTTGAGCCCGGGCTGTTCATCAAGAAACTGTTGGGGCGGAGCCCAGACCACGGCGTAGTCGGCAACGGGCGCCCCCGGTTGCCAGACGTCCACGGAAGCCTCGGGAAAAGCCGAGCGCAGGCCATCCAGCCAGGGTGCGGCTTTGGTATCGGTGCAGCAAAAGGTGATGTTCATGGCGCCTAGCTTACCGAGCCCGGCAATCCCCCGGGGTTTCAAGCGGTTTGCAACTTCAGCAACTCCGCCCCTTCGGCGACCTGATCGCCAGGCGCGTACAGCAGCTCGGCGACCGTGCCGTCGGCGGGCGCGGCGATGGTGTGCTCCATCTTCATGGCCTCCATCACCGCCAGGGCCTGCCCCTTCTTGACCACGTCGCCTGCCTTGACGCCAAACGACACCACCTTGCCGGGCATGGGTGCGGTGAGCCGCCCGCCTTCGGCCGCGACTTCGCCCGCATGGGCCAAGGCGTCGATTTCGGTAATGACCGTGGCACCCAGGTCACAGAAGACATGCACCAGTTCGTTGCGCTGCCAGGTCTGCACCGTCTGGCGTTGTCCGTTGAATTGCACATCCATCAAGCTGCCGCTGTCGGCAGGCAACGCCGAAAACACCAACAGCGACGGCGCGTCATTGCCCACAGCCAAATGCAATGCCCCGTCATGCAAATACGTCAACGCAGCTTGCAAGGCTTCGCCCCGGTATACAAAATCAAAGCGCCGAACCGTGAGCCCATAGGGGCGCCAGCCATCGGTGCGCGAGAACGGGTCGGCGCCCTCGCCAGCGCGTTCACCCAGCAGCGTTTGCGCCACCGCAGCCGCCACGGCCAGCGGGCGGCCCACCCGGTCTTGATCAAACAACGCCGAGGCCTCGCGCGGGATCAATGCGGTATCGAGTTCGGCCCTGGCAAACGAGGCGCTGCCCACCACATGGCGCAGGAACTGCACGTTGGTCGACAAACCAACAATGCGCGTTTCGGCCAGCGCCGCGTCCATGCGCGCCAGCGCCTCGGCGCGGGTATCACCGTGCACGATGAGCTTGGCCACCATGGAGTCGTAAAACGGGCTGATGGCGTCACCTTCGCGCACGCCATCGTCCACCCGAACCGAGCCGCGCTCAAACGTGGTGTGTGCGGGCTTGCGGTACACATCAAGCCGCCCCGTTGCGGGCAGGAACTGGTTGTCGGGCGTCTCGGCGCAGATGCGCGCCTCGATCGCATGGCCGTGGATGCGCAAATCTTCCTGCTTGAGCGGCAGCGCTTCCCCCGAAGCCACACGCAACTGCCACTCCACGAGATCGAGCCCCGTGATGGCTTCGGTGACCGGATGCTCCACCTGCAAACGCGTGTTCATTTCCATGAAGAAGAACTTCATGTCTTCGGGTTTTTCGTAACCGCCCGGCTGCTCCACGATGAATTCCACGGTGCCCGCACCCACGTAGTTCACCGCCTGGGCCGCAGCCACCGCCGCCGCACCCATTTCGGCGCGCAGTTTTTCCGTCATGCCGGGCGCTGGCGCTTCTTCCAGCACCTTCTGGTGGCGGCGCTGCACCGAGCAGTCACGCTCAAACAGATACACACAATTGCCGAGGGTGTCACCAAACACCTGAATCTCGATGTGACGCGGGCGTTGCACGTATTTTTCAACCAGCACCGCATCGCTGCCGAAGCTGTTGCGGGCTTCGCGCTGGCAGCTGGCCAGGGCCGCTGCAAAGTCTTCGGCCTTGTCCACCGCGCGCATGCCCTTGCCGCCGCCACCGGCGCTGGCCTTGATGAGCACGGGGTAGCCAATGCGGTCGGCCTCGCGCTGCAGCAAGGCGGGGTCTTGGTCGGCACCGTGGTAACCGGGCACCAGGGGCACGCCGGCCTTTTCCATCAGTTGCTTGGACTCGGCCTTCAGGCCCATGGCCAAAATCGCCGACGACGGAGGGCCGATGAACACCAGACCCGCCTTGGCACAGGCGTCGGCGAAGGCATCGTTCTCGCTCAGAAAGCCGTAGCCCGGATGCACCGCTTGCGCGCCCGTGTCTTTGGCCGCCTGCAAGATGCGCTCCCATTGCAGGTAGCTGTCTTTGGGCGCGCTGCCGCCGATGTGCACCGACTCGTCACATGCGGCCACATGCTTGGCATTGGCATCGGCATCGGAATACACGGCCACGGTGCGCACACCCATGCGGCGGGCGGTAGCGGCCACACGGCAAGCAATTTCACCGCGGTTGGCAATCAGAATTTTGGAAAACATCAGGCTTCCTTAGGAGCAGAAGAAAACAAAGCGCTCATGCGGCGGAACACCGCGCGCAAGAACTTGAACAACATCCAGGTGACGATCCACATCAACACCACCGCGATCACCAGCAAGATGCCGAAGGCCACCGGGTGGTTGGTGGCCAGCCAGACGGCGCCGACCACCATGCCATCCTCCAGCAGGCTCATGCCAATGTTGGAAAAGGGCTCGGGCGAGGTGTTGATGGCGGCGCGCGTGGTGGTTTTCGCAGCTTGAGAGGTGGCGGCCAGACCGCCACCGAGCAAGGCGCCCACCAGGGCCATGGTGCTGCCGTCGGCGCCCAGCGCACCCGCGGCCAGCGCGGCGCCAGCGGGTATGCGGATCACGCTGTTGAGCATGTCCCACAGCGAATCCAGACCAGGAACCTTGTCGGCAAAAAACTCCATGAACAACATGAAACCACTGGCGGCCAACATGCCCGGATGCTGCAACACCTGAAGGCCCTCGGGCAATGGCAACCAGCCCATGGCGCCCGAACCGCCGACCAGGAACACCACCGCATACAGACGGAAGCCACTGGCCCAGCCCAGCGCGGCGGCCAGCGCCAGCAAGCTGGGCATGTCCAGTTTCGCCGCCACATCGGCCACACCGGAGCCCACCTGGCTGCCGACCTCATTCACCACGCCTGAGCCGAGGTGAATCCCCATGCCATGCAGCCAGGCGACCAACTGCTGCCAGAGTCCGGTGTCAAGGGTTTCCATGTTCAAAACTTGAACGCTTTACGCGAGCAACCAGTTGGGTTTGCGTTTCTGCAAAAACGACTGCACGCCTTCCCGCCCCTCTTCGCTGGCGCGGATATCGGCAATGCCCGCCACCGTCGCCTCGATCAGGGAAGCCGAGATCTCGTGTTCGGCCACGTCGTGCACCAGCTGCTTGCAAGCCCGCACTGCGTTGGGGCTGGCGCTGGTGAGCGCCTTGAGCAACCCGTCGACTTTGGCGTCCAGTGCGTCGGCGGCCACCACTTCGTGCACGAAACCCATGCGGTGCGCCTCGGCCGCGTTGAAACGTTCGGCGGTCAGGAAATACCGGTGCGCCGCCCGCGCGCCCATGGCGCGGATCACATAGGGGCTGATGGTCGCCGGGATCAGGCCCAGCTTCACCTCGCTCAGACAGTAATTGGCGCTGTCCACGCTCACCGCCATGTCGCATACGGCCACCAGGCCCATGCCACCGGCATAGACATCACCCTGCACCCGTGCCACCGTGGGCTTGGGGCACTCAAACATCACCCGCAGCACCTCGGCCAGCTTGGCCGCATCGGCGAGGTTTTCTTCGCGCGTGTAGTCGGCCATGCGGCGCATCCAGTTGAGGTCGGCGCCCGCGCAAAAGGCCGGGCCCTCGGCGGCCAGCACGATGGCGCGCACATCGTCGCGCTGTCCCAGCGACAGGAAGGCGTCGCTCAGCTCGGCGATCACTTCGTCGTTGAAGGCGTTGCGCACATCGGGGCGGTTGAGCGTGATGCGCGCCACCTGGCTGTCGACGGCGATGGTGAGGGCGGTTGTTGTGGTCATGCGTTGGTCTTCTTTGTGGCCGCAGCCGTTTGCTGCAGCAAAACCACCAGATCCAGGTCTGGGCCAGACTGACCCAGAGCGGTCAACGCGGCCGAGAGCTGGCCGCGGTGGTGGGTGCCGTGGTTGAACACGTGGGCCAGCGTAGCGGCAAATGGCAGCGACACGGGAGTGCCGTTCATGGTGTTGTAGTCCAGCGTGCTGTCGAAACGCTCGGCAGGCCAGCTGGCGATCAGCGGCGCCCATTTGGCGGCACCGTCCAGCAAAGCCTTGGCCAGCTTTGCCCGGTCAGACTCCATCTCCATGTCCAAGCTCACGCCCTCGGACTTTTGCGGCGACTCGCCAAGCGAAAAGCGCCGAAACCAGACCGCGTGTTCGCCCACCAAGAGGTGGTTCAAGGTGCCATGGATGCTCTTGAAAAACAGGCCCACATCGCGCCGGTATTCTTCATCGCTCAGCGCGGCAACGGCGTCGAGCAAGCGCGCCGTGGCCCACACGTTGTAACGGGCGAGCTGCGCAAAGTGGGCGTGTGCGTCCATGGTCGTGCCTCGCTGGGATTCACATGCGGAACAGGCCGAACCTGGTCTCGGGGATTGGCGCGTTCAGCGAGGCCGAAAGCCCCAGCGCCAGCACGCGGCGCGTATCGGCCGGATCGATCACACCGTCGTCCCACAGGCGTGCCGTGGCGAAGTAGGGGTGGCCTTGCACTTCGTACTGCTCCTTGATGGGTGCCTTGAACGCCGCCTCTTCCTCTGCGCTCCAGCTGCCGCCTTTGGCCTCGATGCCGTCGCGCTTCACCGTGGCCAGCACGCTGGCCGCCTGCTCGCCGCCCATGACCGAGATGCGCGCGTTGGGCCACATCCAGAGGAAGCGCGGCGAGTAGGCGCGGCCACACATGCCGTAGTTGCCGGCGCCAAAACTGCCACCGATGATGATCGTGAACTTGGGCACGGCGGCGGTGGCCACGGCTGTGACCATCTTGGCGCCGTTGCGCGCAATGCCTTCGTTTTCGTATTTGCGCCCCACCATGAAGCCGGTGATGTTCTGCAGGAACACCAGGGGAATCTTGCGCTGGCAGCACAGCTCGATGAAGTGCGCGCCCTTGAGCGCCGACTCGCTGAACAAGATGCCGTTGTTGGCGATGATGCCCACCGGCATGCCTTCGATGCGCGCAAAGCCGCAAATCAGTGTCGTGCCGAAGCGGGACTTGAATTCGTCGAATTCGGAGCCGTCGACGATGCGGGCGATGATTTCGCGCACGTCAAACGGCTTGCGGGTGTCGGTCGGGATCACGCCATACAGCTCTTCGGCGGGGTACTTGGGCGCCACCGGGTCGATCGTGGCAATCGGCAGCACCTTGCGGGCGTTGAGGTTCTTCACCGCCTGGCGCGCCAGGGCAATCGCATGCAAATCGTTTTGCGCCAGATGATCGGCCACGCCCGAAAGTCGCGTATGCACATCGCCGCCGCCGAGGTCTTCGGCCGTGACCACTTCGCCCGTGGCGGCTTTCACCAGCGGCGGGCCGCCCAGAAAAATCGTGCCCTGGTTCTTCACGATGATGGTCTCATCGCTCATGGCCGGCACGTACGCGCCGCCCGCGGTGCACGAGCCCATGACCACGGCAATCTGGGCGATGCCCTGTGCACTCATGTTGGCCTGGTTGAAGAAGATACGGCCAAAGTGGTCGCGATCAGGGAACACCTCGTCCTGGTTCGGCAGGTTGGCGCCGCCCGAGTCCACCAGGTAGATGCACGGCAGGTTGTTTTGTTGCGCCACTTCTTGCGCACGCAGGTGTTTCTTGACGGTGAGCGGGTAGTAGGTGCCACCCTTCACCGTCGCGTCGTTGCACACGATCATGCAATCCACCCCGCTCACCCGGCCCACGCCCACGATCACGCCGGCGCAAGGCGCGCTGTCGGAACCATCTCGGTCGGGGTACATGCCCAACGCTGCCAGCGGGCTCAGCTCCAGAAACGGCGTGCCCGGGTCGAGCAGCATCTGCACACGATCCCGCGGCAGCAGCTTGCCCCGCCCGGTGTGTTTGGCCCGGGCGGCCTCGCCACCACCGAGCGTGGCCTTTTCAATCTGTTTCTTGAGATCGTCCACCACCGCGCGCATGGCGGCGGCGTTGGCCTGGAAATCGGCGGAGCGGGCGTTGAGTTGGGTTTCGAGAATGGTCATTTGAATTTTCCAGGGTTCAGCGGCTCACAGGTGTCATCAACAGGCCAGAAGCAACGGCACTCAGCACACACCTTGGCGCCGGCTTTGCCGGGCCACCAGCATGGCCCCCTTTTGGGGGAAGGTGCGAAGCGACGCAGGGTGCGTTCATCAACTACGCGGTTCGGTCTTCGGTGAGGCCCAGCTGTTCTTTCATCGCATCGCGAATCATGAACTTCTGAATCTTGCCGGTCACGGTCATCGGGAAATCGGCCACGAAACGAATGTAACGCGGGATCTTGTAGTGGGCGATCTTGCCTTTGCAGAACTCGCGCAGCACCTCGTCGCTCAGTGTCTGACCGGGCTTGACCACCACCCAGGCGCACAGCTCCTCGCCGTACCGGGTGTCGGGCACGCCCACCACCTGCACATCCTGCACGGCCGGGTGGCGGTAGAGGAATTCTTCGATTTCGCGCGGGTAGATGTTTTCGCCGCCGCGGATCACCATGTCCTTGATGCGGCCCACGATGTTGACGTAGCCCTCGGCATCCATGGTGGCGAGGTCGCCGGTGTGCATCCAGCCCTCCGCGTCGATGGCCTCAGCCGTCTTGGCGGGGTCGTCCCAATAACCGTGCATCACCGAATAACCGCGCGTGCACAGCTCGCCCGACACACCAGGCGCCACCACATCGCCGGTCCCGGCATCAATGATCTTCACCTCCAGATGCGGCTGCACCTGGCCCACAGTGGCCACGCGCTTGTCCAGCGGTGTATCGGTGCTGCTCTGGCAGCTCACCGGGCTGGTTTCGGTCATGCCGTAGGCGATGGTGATCTGAGACAAATGCATGTCGTCCACCACGCGCTGCATCACCGCCGTGGGGCAGGGTGAGCCGGCCATGATGCCGGTGCGCAGCGTGGACAGATCGAATTCCTTGAAGCGCGGATGGTCCAGCTCGGCGATGAACATGGTGGGCACGCCGTGCAAACCGGTGCACTTCTCGTCTTGTACCGCCTGCAAGACGGTGAGCGGGTCGAACGCGTCGTTGGGGTAGACGATGGTGGCGCCGTGCGTGAGGCAGGCCAGATTGCCCAGCACCATGCCGAAGCAGTGGTACAGCGGCACCGGAATGCACAGCCGGTCGGCCGGCGTGAGCTTCATGCACTCACCGTTGAAGAAGCCGTTGTTCAGGATGTTGCGGTGGGTCAGCGTGGCGCCCTTGGGGAAACCGGTGGTGCCGCTGGTGAACTGGATGTTGATCGGGTCGGAGGGCTTCAACTGGGCCGCTGCTTCGGCCACACGCGGATCGCTGGCATCGCCACGCCCAATCAGGCTGGAGAAGCGCATCAGCCCAGGTTCGTCGGCGCCCTGTCCTGCCACGTCGATCCAGACCACCGTGTGCAGGTTCGGCAACTGCTGCGATTCCAGCTGGCCTGGCTCGCCATGCCCCCACTCGGGCGCCAGCTCGCGCAACATGCCCAGGTAATCGCTGGTCTTGAAGCGTGGCATGGTCACCAGCAGCTTGCAACCCACTTTGTTGAGTGCGTACTCCACCTCGCTGGTACGGTAGGCCGGGTTGATGTTCACCAGCACCAGGCCCACCTCGGCCGTGGCCAGTTGCATCAGCACCCACTCGGTGTTGTTGTGCGACCAGATCGCCACGCGGTCGCCGGGTACCAGACCCAGGCCAAGCAAGGCGCTGGCCAGCCGGCGGGCCTCGGTCTGCAGGGCGCTGTAGGTCAGCCGCTGCCCCTGATGCACGCTCACCAGCGCTTCATGGTCGGGCTGACGCTTCACCACAGCGTCGAAACAGGCGCCAATGGTCAACTCGATCAGCGGCACATCGGTGGCGCCCCGGGCCATGCTCTGCGTGAGCGGCGCGGCGTGGATGGCGGCGGTGGAACGGGTAGCTTCGGTCACAGCGGGTCTCCTCTTCTGGCAGTGCATCACAACAGCCTGCATGAAACCATGACCGGCTGCAACCCGACAAGCATAGGAGCCGTTTGGGATCCTGGGCGGCCAGATAGGTTGCAAATTGCGCCACAAATCTGCACACTTCCCGGATGCCCATCGCGCGCACCATACCCTCCAAAAATTCCACCCAGACACTGACACCAATGTCATTTGTGGCTGCAATGGTCCAGGCCTATACCGCGCGCGGCCTGAATCCGGCTGGCGCTTTGAAGTTGGCACAAATTGCGCCAGATCAAGTTGACAACCCCAACGCCCGCATCACCGCCGCGCAAATGGAGGCCATCTCCGACGCGGCCATGCGCGAGCTTGACGACGAAGCACTGGGCTGCTTCGGCCGTGCCCTGCCCTGGGGCAGCTACGGCATGCTGGCCCGCGCCTCGCTTTCAGCGCCCACGCTGGGCCTGGCGCTCAAACGCTGGTGCCGCCACCACGGACTGCTGACCCGCGACATCGCACTCAGCGTTCAGGTGGAAGAGGCCAGCGACCTCGCCAGCATCGAGCTGCGCCCCGCAGCGAACGCCGCAACGCCCAATGAGTTTTGCGTGGTGTCGGTACTGCGAAACATATTGGGTTTCGCCTGCTGGTTGGTGGATTCGCGCATTCCCCTGCAAGGCGCGATGTTTCCGTTCACGCCGCCCAAGCATGTGAGCTCCTACCCAGTGCTGTTCGATGGCCCTTGCACGTTCGACGCGCTTCACGCCGCGATCCAGTTCGACGCCCGCTACCTGGCCCTGCCCATCCGGCGCGACGAAGCCGCCATGAACCAGATGCTGCAACACGCTTTGCCGCTGACCGTGCACGCCTACCGCCGCGACCGGCTGCTGGTACAACGCGTGCGCCAAACGCTGGCCACCCAGCCCACCGAGGCCCGCAACGCCTCCGACCTCGCCCATTGGCTCAATCTCTCGCCGCGCACACTGCACCGCCAGCTCAAAGAAGAAGGCGCCTCACTGCAATCCATCAAAGACGAAGTGCGCCGCGACCGCGCCATGGCCTTGCTGCAGCGCACCCGCCGGCCCGTGAAACAAGTGGCCGAAGCGACTGGCTTCCAGAACGAGAAGAGCTTTATTCGAGCCTTCAAAGGCTGGACAGGGAAAACGCCAGGGGAGTGGCGGGATCAGGGGTGAGCCTCGGTTAAGGAGCGCCAGCGTTTCGACACGCATCCCACCTCCGAACTCAGGAACAAATGCGGGCTGTTGCTGGCCTGCAGCATCGACTTGCCCTGGTTTTGTTATGACTACCTCAGACGGAAAATGTGCGACAAAAGGAAACCCCAAAAAGGAGCGCCAGCCAAGAAACTTTTTCTTCAAACGGAACGCGCTGACACGCGCCACCGAATACCAAACACCTGCCCATATCGAACGCCATGCCCCCCACTTTCCATTACTTCGCCTACGGATCAAACCTGCTTTCGGCCCGGTTGATAGAACGCACGCCCTCTGCGCGGGTGGTCGGCCCGGCCATGCTAGACCGGCACGAATTGAGATGGCACATGGCCGCCGCCGACGGATCAGGGAAGTGCGATGTGGTTCCAGTCGACGGGACTGGGAGTCGGGTGCTCGGTGTGGTGTACGAGGTTGCGGTGTCCGAGAAGCCACACCTTGACACCGCAGAGACCCTGGGTGTCGGCTATGCCGAGAGGGAGGCCACCGTTCAAATCGGTGGCCGCTCGCTCGATATCTGGCTCTATTACGCGCTTGAGATTGATGCCGGTGCGGTGCCCTACGACTGGTACAAAGCGCTTGTATTGAGTGGCGCAAAAGAGCATGCGCTTGAGTCTGGCTATATCCGCATGCTGGAGGCCGTGGCGGCCAAGCCAGATGCAGACACGCTACGCTCAGACCGCCACTTCAGCCTGGCGAAAGCGCACCACATCCAGGCCGATCAGGCCAGATAAGCAAAAACAGAAGGCCTCAGCATTGCCTGGCGTTTTCCCACACATGGCCAAACGCTATTTTGCAGGCGCATCCAGTGGAACCCCAGGCCCGACATCGATCTGAGGTCGCACCGGCGAGGGCTGAGCCCCCGTCGCCGCCCGCGGAGCAACAACTTGCGGCGCTGGCGCTTCCAAAGCTCTTTGCGCTGGCGAGACCTCACCCCCCTTCGTCGCCATTCCACCCACAGGCTGATCCAGGCCCATTTGCGTCAGCAAGCTGGTGACCACCGCATCCACCTGAACACGCAGGGCATCGCGCGCCGGGCCGGTGTACTCGGGGTTGAGCCTGGGGCCGCCCAGCAAGGCTGGCGCAGGCACGCGCTGGGCATTGGCGCTCACGCTTTGCGCCAGCGTGCGCTGAAAGGTGCCGAGCTCGATGAGGTCGGCTTTCAGCGAGGCGTGAACAGCAGATTTGGACGCCACGCCCATGATGCTGCGCTGCGCCACACCCAAACCGTAAAAGCCCTGTGAGGTTTCAAAAATGCTGTCGCCCGATTCGTTGGGCGTGAACAGCAAGATATGACTCGAGCCAGTCTTCAGGTCTTCGATCTGTTTCAAGGCTTCTTCGCGCCGCGTGGCGGAAATCTGGGCCCGCTGCACGGTGGAAAACCGCCTGGAAGCTTCGAGCATGGCCACAGCACGGTCTTCGACGCGGGTTCGCAGACCCCAGTCGGGCACGCGGGCTTCGCCCTTTTCGTTGTTGAACACGGTGGTGCCGCGCCAGGACAGCTCAACCGTTTCGCCCACCACGCTCACCACGGTGATGGACTTGCCGGTGAGTTTGGCTTGCACGGCCGGTGTGGACACCGTGCCGCAGGCGCTGAGCCCCCAGATCGCCACCACTGAAACCAGCGCCAGCTTGGCCTTGCGTTGCATCGTTTTCATCGTCATTGCTTGCATCAGGTCACCTTGTTCAGTGCGTTCAGTTCGTGTGCCATTTGATCCATGTGCTGAAACACGCGCGCCACGGCCAAGCCTTCAAACGCGCGGCCATGGCCGTGCTGGCAATAGCCCCACACGGTGGCGCCCGCTGCGATGCCGGCCAGCGCGCCAGTGGCCGTGTCTTCGATCACCAGGCAGCGTGCCGGATCGGCGCCCATGTGCGCAGCGGCGGCGAGGTACACGTCCGGGTGCGGCTTGGAGCGCGGCAGGTCGTGGCCACTGAAAATGCGATCCTCAAAATATGGCGCCATGCCAGCCATGCCGATCTGCATCACGACCTTGGGCCGGTCGGCGCCCGAGGCGCAGGCAATGCGGCCGGCGGTGTGGCTGTGGGCTGCGACAACGGTGTCCAGCGCGCCGCTCACGGTTTGCAGCTCGGCACGCAGGCGCTCATCGCGCCGTGCGTAAAAGGCGCGCATCCAGTCCTCGGTCAGCGGCTGGCCCGTCTCAAGCTCGATGCGCGCACGCTCGTCGCGCACGGCCTTTCCAATAAAAATGCTTTCGCAATCGGCCTGACTCACGGCCCAACCGGCCTCATTCAGCATCTGGCGCAGCACGCCATTGGTGATGGGCTCGCTGTCAACCAGCACACCATCGCAATCGAACAACACGGCATCAAACGACAACATACTCAAGACAGCTCTCCATCCACATACAACCAGCGACCGCCTTCGCGCACGAAGCGGCTGCGCTCTTCCAGCCGCTGCCCGCGCCCACCGACCCGCGAGCGCGCCACAAAGGCCACTTCAGCATGGTCTGCATCGATCACGCGGTGAACCTTGACCTCCAGACCCAGCCATTTCACGCCGGGCTCGAAAACCAAATCGGTTGGGCGGGTGTTCGCATGCCAGGTGACCAGCAGGTGGTCCCGTCGCTCCAGAACGAAAGCGCTGTAGCGCGAGCGCATCAGGCTTTCGGCATCGGGGGCAGGCACTCCGCCGTCCAGGTAACGGGCGCAACAGGCATCCAGTGAAACCCTCTGACCGCGTGGATTCAAACGCCCGCAGGGGCAAGGCTGGCTCATGAAGACGGGCGAGCCTTGTGACGCGCCTTGTGGGCTTCGAGGGTTTCGGTAGGAGCGCCTTCTTTCAGCCAAGCGCCGAAACCGCCGTCAAAATGGGCCACGTTGGTCATGCCCATGTCTTGCAGGGCTTTCACGGCCAAGGCGCTGCGCCAGCCAGCGCCGCAGAACAGCACGAACTCTTTGCTCTCGTCGCCAAACACGGGTTTGAAATAGGGCGAATCCGGGTCTACCCAGAATTCGAGCATGCCGCGCGGTGCCAGGAGCGCGCCGGGCACCGTGCCTTCGCGCTCCAGCTCGCGCGGATCGCGGATGTCGACCACCTGCAAGCGTGCGTCGCCTGCGGCCAGACGTTCCTTGATCTGTGCCACGGTGTAGGTGGTGATCTGGGCGGTGGCTTCGTCAACCAGCGCGCGGGATCCTTTGGTGATGGGCATGGGGTCTCCTGTGAGGGCCTGGGCTTCATTATCGGCGGCGTTGAAGCGTTACCTGCACAGCGACGAAGCAGGTACAGTGACTTCATGCAGCCATCAACCGATTTTCTTTTCACAGTATGACCCCCGAGCAAATCACCGTCTTGGCAATTCTGGGTGCGGTGGTCGGCCTGTTTCTTTGGGGAAAGTGGCGCCACGACCTGGTCGCAGTCCTCGCGCTCGTGGCTTGCGTGGTGGCTGGACTGGTGCCTTCTGAGCAAGCGTTCAGCGGCTTTGGCCATCCGGCTGTGATCACGGTGGCCTGCATGTTGATCATGAGCAAGGCACTGCAACTGTCGGGTGCGGTTGAGGTGATGGCGCGCTATGCCCTGCCTGCCAACGCCGGGCCAATGGTCAGTTTGCTGGCGTTGATGGGTGTGGGCGCAGCGCTTTCGGGGTTCATGAACAACGTGGGCGCGATGGCCCTGCTGATGCCCATGGCCATCAAGGTTGCCAAGCGCCTCGATATGCCACCCGGACGGGTCTTGATGCCGCTGGCGTTTGGCACGATCCTGGGCGGCATGACCACGCTTGTTGGCACACCGCCCAACCTCATCGTGGCAGGCTTTCGCGCCAACATGGGTGACGGCAGAGGCAGTTTTGGCATGTTCGACTTCACCGCCATCGGCTTGCCCGTGGCCTTGATCGGTATTGCATTCGTGGCCTTGATTGGCTGGCGTTTCGTGCCCAAACGGCAACCCGCTGGCATGGATGGGTTCGACACCGGCGCCTACCTCACTGAAGCGCGCATTCTGGAAGGTGGTTCATCTGTGGGCAAGCGGGTGGCCGAGGTGGAAAAGGTGCTCGAAGCAGCGGGTGCACAGATTGTGGGCATGGTGCGTGGCGATATCCGTCTGACCGCACCCAACCCCCGCCGCATGCTGCGGGTGGACGACATTCTCGTGATCGAGGCAGCGGCCGATACCCTCGCCTCGGTGCTGTCCAGCCTGGGCCTGAAACTGGAGGCGGCTGGAGCCCCTTCGGAAAAGGACACCGAAGACAGCGCGATACCCGACAACCTGGGCAAGGCCGCCAAGGGAGCCAAAGGTCAAGACGTGCCCAAGGAAGAAGACGACAAACCGCCCCGCCATGCGGCCGAGATCGTATTGGCGGAGATGGTGATCCTGCCCCCTGGCCTCACCTTGACCGGCCGTTCCGCGAAAGATATTGGCCTGGCAGAGCGCTATGGTCTCAATCTGCTGGCGGTATCGCGCCAGGGCAACCGCTCGGTAGAACGCTTGCGCGCCATGCCGCTTCGACCCGGGGACATTCTGCTGCTCCAAGGACCGCCACAGGCGCTCAGCAATTTCGCCAGCGACACCAGTTGCGTTCCACTGGCCGAACGCGACCTGCAAATTCCCAACAAGCGCAAAGCCTTGCAGGCCACGGTGATCATGTTGTTGTCTGTGGCGGCGGCCGCCACGGGTTTGCTGCCCGCCTCGGTGGCATTCATGGCTGGCGCGTTGTTTACCCTGCTGGTACGCGCCCTGCCGCTGCGCCAGTTGTACGACGCGGTGGACTGGCCCGTGATCGTTTTGCTGGGCGCCTTGTTTCCCCTGGCCAACGCCATGCAAACCACCGGCGCCGCCGACTGGCTGGCGCGCGGCCTGATGAACGCCGTGGCCCAGGGCAACGCCACAGTGGCGCTGCTGCTGATCCTGGTGGTGACGATGTTTTTGTCGGACCTGATGAACAACGCAGCCACCGCAGCGGTGATGTGCCCCGTGGCCATTGGCAGTGCGGCCGCGCTTGGCGTGAGTCCCGACCCCTTCTTGATGGCCGTGGCCATTGGCGCGTCCTGCGCCTTCCTCACGCCCATCGGCCACCAGAACAACACCATGATCCTGGGGCCAGGCGGGTTCCGCTTTGGCGACTACTGGAAACTGGGCGTGCCGCTGGAAATTCTGGTGGTCTCGGTCAGCATGCCGCTGCTGCTTATCGTTTGGCCTTTGTAGTCGGCGCATCGCCACCTTCGGGCCCTGCAGATGGGCCCCGCGGTGCCACAGGAGCCGCAGCCCCAGTTGCATCGCCATCGGCATCGGCTTCGCCACAAGGCTGGCCCGTTTCCTGCCATTCACCCTGCACGCAGCGCAAACCACGCCCGTTGACGCAAATGACCGCGCCTTCTTCGTAGGTTTCCGAGCCGTAGATGCAAGTTGTCATGGCCCGCTTATACACGCCAATACGGTCGCTGCACAGGGCATTTTGTCCAGCCATCGAATGCAAGCACCCAAGGTCTGCTTCGCGTTCACTTTGGACAGGCACCTTCCAATGTGGCTCGCCCACCGCGCGCCAAGTGCCCCCCGCGCAGAACGCCGCAGAGCCGGCTCCGCCGGTCGGCCAGCGTTGCCCACTTGAGGGGGCTGAGGACTGCGGCGCCAAGCTTGCCTGCACAAGCCTGAACAGTCCGAAGAGGCTGCGCCTGTGGCGCAGTCGCGGCCGGCAAGGCAGGGGTCGCGCAGCAGCCCCGGTGCCAGGGATGGACCAACCGCCGGGCCGCCCCAAGGTGAATCGCCCCCCTTGGAAAATAGCGACACACGCAGTGGCGGAGCGTGGGGGCAGGTCCGCCTACTTCTTCCAGAAACGCGCGGTGAACAGCACCAGCACCGACAGCAGCTCCAGGCGCCCCAGCAGCATGGCAAAGCTCAGCACCCAGATCTGGAAATCGCCCAGGACGCCGTAATTGCTCGCCGGGCCGACCTCCCCCAGGCCCGGTCCGATGTTGTTGACCGTGGCCACCACGGCGGAAAAAGAGGTGACGATGTCCAGCCCCGTGAACAACAGCACCATGGTGAGCCCCATGATGGTGGCACCGTAGATGAGCATGAAACCAAACGTGGCCGTCATCACCGACATGGGCAACACGACACCGCCCAGAGTGACGGGATTGACCACCCGCGGGTGGATGATGCGCACCAGCTCGCGCCGGGCCTGCTTGATCAGCAAGACCATGCGAACCATCTTGATGCCGCCGCCGGTGGAACCCGCACACGACACAAAGCAGCCCAGGAACATGAGCAGCACAGGCGCGAAAACCGGCCAGCTGGTGTAGTCGGTGGAGGCATAGCCGGTGGTGGTCGCCAGCGAGAGCACATGGAAAGCGCTGGTGCGAAGTGCCTCGGGGAAGCTTTCCACCACGTTGTTCACCGCCAGCAAACTGGCAATAAGCACGGTGGCGGTGAGCAGCACGCCCACGTAGGTCTGAATCTCGCGGTCCCGCAAGATCGGCATCAGGGAACGGCTGCGCAACATGATGAAATAGCGCAGGAAGCTGATGCCCGCCAGCGCCATGAACACCGTGGCCACGCCTTCGATCGCGCGAGAGTCGAAGTAGCCCATGCTGGCATCGTGTGACGAGAAGCCTCCCAGGCCCATGGTCGTGCACATGTGCATGAAGGCGTCGGCCCAGCTCATGCCCGCCCAGCGGTAGGCGATCATGCAGGCACCCGAGAACACGAAGTACACCCCCCACAGCCCGCGCGCCGTCTCGGAGATGCGCGGGGTGAACTTGGCATCTTTCATGGGCCCGGGAGTCTCGGCCTTGTAGAGCTGGTAGCCCCCCAGGCCCAGCATGGGCAGCACCGCCACCACCAGCAACATGATGCCCAGCCCACCCACCAGCTGCAAAAAGCAGCGCCACACATTGATCGAGATCGGCAGCGCATCCAGACCGTCCAGCGCGGTGGCACCGGTGGCGGTGAGCGCACTCATGGCCTCGAAGTACGCCTTGGTCCAGGTGATGTCGGGCACGATGAGCATCATGGGCACAGCCGAATAGGCCGGCAACACGATCCACACCAGGTTCACCAGCAGAAACCCGTCCCGGGCCTGCAGCTCGCGGGTGTGCCGGCGGGTGAGCGCCCACAACGCCAGGCCACTGATGCCCGCAAAAGCCATCGAGGCTTCCCACACAAGGCGGAACTGTTCGTGGTCTTCGCTCCAGGCCCATGCCAGTGGAACGACAAACACAAAAGCGAACGCGAACAGGATGCGCGAAAAGATGTTGAGGACCGGGAACAGCGAATACATAACGGAACTTACTTGCGCCAGAAACCGGGCGTGAACAGCACAAGGAACGACAGCATTTCCAGCCGCCCCAGAATCATCGCCAGGGTGCACACCCAGGTCTGGAAATCGGTGAGGCCTGCGTAGTTGCCTGCAGGGCCCACTTCGTTGAGCCCGGGACCCATGTTGTTGACGCTGGCCACCACCGCTGTGAAGGCTGTGTCAAACGGCATGTCGGTCAGGAGCAAAACCATCGTCAAGCCAATGATCACCCCACCGTACACCAGCATGAACCCCAAAACCGCGAATATCGTGCGATCCTGCACCACATGACCGCCCAGGGTCACCGGGTTGACCGCGCGCGGATGGATGATGCGCGACATTTCCCGCCGGGCCTGCTTGAGCAGCATCACCATGCGCGCCATCTTGATGCCCGCGCCAGTGGACCCGGCGCTGGTGGCCACGCCTGACAGCATGATCATGAACATCGGCGCAAACACAGGCCAGGTGGTGTAGTCCACCGTGGAATAGCCTGTGGTCGAGGCCACAGACACCACGTTGAACAGCGACACCCTGAGCGCCTCCATCGGTTCCGTCATCGTGCCTTTGGCGATCAGCAGGCCCGCGACGAACACGCTGGACCCCACCGAGAGCGCCAGGGTGCCGCGCCACTCCGGATCGCGCCAAATGCGGGAAGGCTGGCGCTTGGTCAAGGCCACAAAGTACAGCGCAAAGTTGCAGCTGGCCAGCAGCATGAACACCACCGCCACCCACTCCAGGGTGGGTGAATGGAAATAGCCGAAGCTCGCATCATGCGAAGACAGACCGCCCAGGCTGAGGGTGGAGAACATGTGCATCCAGGCATCCAGAGGCTTCATGCCCCCCAGCCAGTAACCCAGCACACAGGCCAGGGAGAGCAGGCAGTACACGGTCCACAGGCCTTTGGCGGTTTCGGTGATGCGCGGGGTGAGCTTGGCCTCCTTCATGGGCCCCGTGGCTTCGGCACGAAACAGCTGGCTGCCGCCCATGCCCAGCATCGGCAGAATGGCCACCGCCAGCACCAGAATCCCCATGCCGCCCAGCCACTGCAGGAAGCAACGCCAGAGGTTGATGGCCCCCGGCAACTGGTCCAGCCCGGTGAGCACGGTCGAGCCGGTGGTGGTCAGGGCGGAAACCGCCTCAAAGTAGCCATCGGTGAACGACAGGGGGGTTTGCGTGTCGGTGCCGAAGTAGATCCACAGCGGAAGCGCTGCAAACAGCGGCAGGATGGTCCAGACCAGCCCCACCAGCAAGATGCCGTCGCGCGCCTGCAGGTCCACGTGACTGCCCACGCGCCAGACGGCCGAGCGCATCGCCAGGCCGGCCACAAAGGTCACCACCATGGCCTCCGGGTAGGCAAGCCCGGCGCCGTCGTTGGTCCACAGCGACACGCCCATGGGCACCAGCATGGTCAGGGCGAACACCATGGTGATGGCCCCGAGCACGGGGAAGATGCGCAAAAAGGGCATGTCCAGCGATTGGCGGATGGCTCAGCCGAAGAAAGTGGCGCTCACCTGGAACAGCTTTTCAACTTCGCGCACCAGACGCTTGTTGGGAATGAAGATGATGATGTGGTCATCGGCTTCGATCAGCGTGTCATGGTGCGGCATCAGCACCTCCAGGTCGCGCCCCTTGCCGCGCACAATGGCGCCGATGCGCGTGCCCTTGGGCAGCTTGATTTCTTCGATTCGACGACCCACCAGCTTCGAGGTTTTGAAGTCGCCTCGCGCAATGCCCTCCAGCGCTTCGGCGGCGCCGCGGCGCAGGCTGTGTACCGCTGCCACATCACCCCGGCGCAGGTGGGTGAGCAGTTCACCAATCACGGTTTGCGCGGGCGATATGGCGATATCGATGGTGCTGCCCTGCATCATGTCGGCATAGGCACGGCGGTTGATCAACGCCATCACGCGCCCGGCGCCCAGCCGTTTGGCCAGCATGGCCGACATGATGTTGTCCTCGTCGTCGCTGGTCAGCGCGAGGAACATGTCCATGGACCCCACGTTTTCTTCCAGCAGCAGGTCTTCATCGGCGCCATCGCCATTCAGAATCAACATGCTTGAAGGCAGCTGGCTCGCAAGGTACTCGCAGCGCTTCTTGTCGCGTTCGATGATTTTCACTTCGCATTGCCCGACCAGGCTGCGCGCCAGACGCAACCCCACCCGGCCGCCGCCCGCGATCATCAGGCGTTGCACTGGCTTGTCGATCTTGTGAATGGCCCCCAGTACCGGGCGTATTTTCTGCGCATCAGCCAAGACGAACAGCTCGTCACCCGCCAGAATTCGGGTGGTCTTGGTCGCCTCCATCTCGGTGTCGAGCCGGTACAGGGCCACCACCCGCATCTGCGCATGGGGAAACCGTTCTTTGAACTCACCAATCGTGTGCCCCACCAATGAACCGCCGTGCGCCGCCCGCACGACGATCAAACAGGCGCGTTTCTGCGAAAACTCCACCACCTGCAAAGCTTCGGGATAGCTGATGAGCTGATGAATGTAGCGGGTCACCGACTCTTCAGGGCAAATCACGTGATCGACCGAAAAACCATTCTTTCCCAGCAGCTCGTCACCCTCGACGAACTCGGGTGAGCGCAAACGGGCAATGGTGGACGGCACGTTGAACACATCGTGCGCGATCTTGCACACCACCAGGTTCGACTCGTCTGCAGCCGCACAGGCGATCACCATATCGGCATCGCGTGCACCCGCCTCTTGCAGCACCGATGGCTGAATGCCATTGCCCACCACCCCCCGCAAATCGAGGCGGTCTTCCAGCAAACGCAGGCGCGCCGGATCCTGGTCAATGACCGTGATGTCGTTCTGTTCGGAAACCAGGCTTTCCGCCACGCTCTCGCCGACCCTGCCAGCGCCCAAAATAATGATCTTCATTGGCTGATTATCCCCCCCGCGCCGGCTTCGCCGTCACCCCCCAGGGGGCGGCACTGGCGGCCCGGCAAAGCCGGTTCCGCGGTGCCCTGGAAAGGGTCCCCTGAACGCAGTGGTCGCGCCTCTGGCGTGCAGGTCTTGGCTCGAGGATCCCGTGGAACCGGCTTTGCCGGGCCACAGGGTGCGCCCCCCCTTCCAGGGGGAAGCCACGTCAGCGGCGCAGGGAGTTACAACGACCTTGCGATGATGATTTTTTGTACGTCACTCGTGCCTTCATAGATCTGGCACACCCGCACATCCCGGTAAATGCGCTCCACCGGGAAGTCGCTCACATAGCCGTAGCCGCCCAGGGTCTGGATCGCCACGCTGCACACCTTTTCGGCCATTTCGCTGGCAAACAGTTTGGCCATGGCGGCTTCTTTCAGGCAAGGCTGGCCCGCGTCGCGCAGGGCCGCGGCGTGCCAGATGAGCTGGCGGGCGGCTTCTATCTGGGTGGCGCAATCGGCCAGGCGAAAGCCTACGGCCTGGTGGTTGAAGATGGCGGTGCCAAAGCTCTCACGCTCTTTGGCGTAAGCCAAGGCCACCTCAAACGCGCTGCGCGCCATGCCCACGCTCTGCGCGGCGATGCCGATGCGGCCACCTTCCAAACCACCCAGGGCGATCTTGTAGCCCTCGCCCTCGGCGCCGATCAGGTTTTCAGCCGGAATGCGGCAGTTGTCGAAATTGATCTGCGCGGTGTCGCTGCTGTGCTGGCCCAGCTTGTCTTCCAGGCGGGCCACCACATACCCAGGCGCATTGGTGGGCACCAGGAAGGCGCTCATGCCTTTTTTGCCCGCGGCCTTGTCGGTCACGGCCAGCACGATCGCGACGTCGCCGTTTTTCCCGCTGGTGATGAACTGCTTCACCCCGTTGATCACGTAGCCGTCACCGTCTTTCACGGCGGTGGTGCGCAGGGCGGAGGCGTCGGAGCCCACATGGGGCTCGGTGAGGCAGAAGGCCCCCAGCATCTGCCCCTGGGCCAGGGGCTCCAGCCATTGCTTCTTCTGGGCGGCGTTGCCGTAGCGCATGAGGATGGCGTTGACCGGGCAGTTGGTCACCGAGATCACCGTGCTGGTGCCACCGTCGCCCGCCGCGATTTCTTCCAGCACCAGGGCCAGGGTCACATAGTCAAGGCCTGCACCGCCCAGGTCTTCGGGCACACAGACGCCATAGGCGCCCAGCGCCGCCAGGCCTTTGTGCACGTCTTTGGGAAAGTGGTGTTCTTTATCCCATCTGGCTGCATGGGGCCAAAGCTCGGCCTGGGCGAAATCGCGAACGGCATCGCGGATCATGGTTTGGTCTTCGGTCAGCAGCATGGTTTTTTGATCTTCCTGAAAGTGAAAATATCACCAATGGGCCGCGCGGCGGCCATCGTGGTGGATGAGTCGGCCGTTGTCTTCGGGCATGAGGTTGTTCAATACGTCGCGCAAGCCACTGACGCTTTGCTCCAGCGTGAGCGCCGCTGCGTCACCGCCCATGTCAGTCTGTACCCAGCCAGGGTCCAGGGCGACCAGACAGGCGGCGGGGTAATCAAAGCGTGCACTGACCAGCGCCATGTTGAGCGCGGCCTTGCTCACCCGGTACAACCAGGCATTGCTCGCGGGCACGCTGCCAATCTGGCTCATGCTGCTGGAGAGCACCCCAAACACGCCGCCAGCGGCCTCCACCATGGGCAACACCTGCGGAATCACCTGCATGGCGCCGAGCACGTTGGTGTGCATCACACGGTCGAAGGCGAGCTGGGTCGGCGGCGTGACGGCGCTGGCCCGGTCCATCACCCCCGCGACATACAAAGCCACGTCCAGCTTCTCGCCATCGAGCTGCCAGGACAGGCCGCTGACGCTGGTGGCGTCGGCCACATCAACCCTCAGCGTTTCAGCGCCCATGGCTTGCAGCCGCACCAGATCGGCTTCGTTGCGCGCCGTCGCGATCACGCGCTCACCCGCTTCCAGATACTGACACGTCAGTTCCAGGCCAATGCCCCGCGAGGCGCCGATGATCAGAACCGTGCTCATGGCTGTTCAGCCTGATTGCAGACGACGCACAGCTTGTTGCCGTCGAGATCGCGGAAATAGGCGCCGTAGTAGTTCGCGTGGTAATGCAGACGCAGGCCCGGCGCCCCCTCATCTGTCCCACCCATGGACAAAGCCAGCCGGTGCACTTCGTCCACCTGGCCTCGCGTGTTGGCCGCAAATGCCACCATCTGCCCGTTGCCAGCCTGGGGCAACTGGCCATCAGCGGGATGGGCAATCACAAACAGCGGCCGTTGCCCACCTTCACTGTGCCAGCCGGCCCACGGTTTGTCACGGTCACAGAAACGCTGCCTGATTCCGAGCGCGTCCATCAGTGCGCCGTAAAAATGCAGCGCACGATCAAATTGAGAGACGCCTACGAAGATGTGGGAAAACATGGGCAATGAAATGGGTTGGGGCCGACAATAAATGTTTGCACACCGGGACTGCTAAAGCGCCATCACCTGGGCAGCGCCTTGTACCGGTCGTTCCTGGCTGTTTGCCGAAACCGGCATCTGATGGTCCCACTGTTCAAGCGAGGCCATTGACTGCTGCTGGGGCGTATTGGCGGCTTTCCGCGCATCCAGAGAGACCTCGCGCAAAGTCAGGCCATCGTGTTGCCCAAGCAGCAGATCGCCGCGCCGCACGTTGGCCAGGTTGATTTCCGTCAGGCCTGCCTGCCGGGCGCACAACGCAGCAGCCCAAACCGTGTTGACCATGCCTTGATCCCAGGGCAGCGCATGGCGTTCTGCAAGCGCCCGTATCTCTCGCTCGCTGTCACCCAGCAAACCGGCCGACACCGGCGCCACATCGGTCGCTCCGGCCACACAAACGCCATCAGGAGACCCACCCTTTTCGCTGGCGGCGACGCGGGCATCCCACCAGGCCTGGGGGTTGATCAAGTTCCCCGCCGAATCCTTCATCTGGTAATGCACATGGCGGGCGTAGTGACTGGCTCCGTTGGGCCCTCGTCCGCCCAAGGTTCCGATCGGATCGCCCGCCTCTATTTGATCGCCCACTTCAACCTGGCGGCCATCCATGTGCAGGATTTCGTGGGTGTTGCCATCGGCATCTCGAATCTTCACCGTGCCGTACTGCCCCCCGGAGAAAACCACTTCGCCAGCGATGGGCGAATGCACCGCAGGCCTAAGCATATTCAGCCCGCTTTGCCCACCTTCGTAATTAAAATCCGTTCCCCCGTGCGGACCCGACGTCCGGCGTTCACCGAAGTTGGCGGTGACATGGGGTTCAATTCCGTTCTGAGGCGGCAGCATGATCCGCATCACGTCTTCAAATGGCATGCTTCAACCCCCGCTTCACAACGACCAGTCGTCGATCCGAACCAGCGACCAGCAGTCCTTTTTGACGAAGTAGTAGTTCACCAGATAATCGGTGTCGGCCTTGTGCAGGGTGACCTTGCCCAGGTGCGTACCGGGCATTTCGACATCCAGCAGCAGGGAGGCTCTTTGCCGCTCTGCGACCAAAGGCATGACTGGAAACGGCAACTGAGCCATGGCCAGCGTCTTCAGAACCGGCTGGGGTTCGGGCTGGGCCTTCAGGTCCATGCTTTGCCAATGCAACGGGCTGCTGGTGGCGCCGCGCTGCACTGAAACGTCGTCTCCGAAACGGGTCACGAAGTCGGGAAACGTTTCGGCCGAGCAGGCACGCTCCGCCGTACCGGCCCACGCCGGCTCCAACAAGGCAAACGGCAATGCCAACGCACCGACCCAGCGCCATCCCCAACCCGTCTTCACCATGCCGAACTCCCTGTGTGGTACTTGAGCCAGTCTTGACTCTTGTTGATCGGCTGGTTTAAACCATTTCCAAGGCCATGGCCGTGGCTTCGCCGCCGCCAATGCACAGCGTGGCGATGCCCTTCTTGCCACCCTTGGCTTTCAGGGCGTGCAACAGCGTGACGAGAATGCGCGCACCGCTGGCACCGATCGGATGGCCCAGCGCGCAGGCGCCACCGTTGACGTTGACCTTCTCATGAGGAATGCTCAGCTCGGTCATCAACGCCATGGGCACCACGGCAAAGGCTTCGTTGATTTCCCAGAGGTCCACGTCGCCCACGGCCCAGCCGGTTTTGGCCAGCAGCTTCTGGGTGGCGCCCACCGGCGCGGTGGCGAACCAGTTGGGTTCCTGGGCATGGGTGCTGTGCGCCACGATGCGGGCCAGGGGCTTGAGTCCCTGCGCCTTGGCGGTGGACTCGCGCATCAGCACCAGCGCTGCGGCGCCGTCGTTGATCGAGGAGCTGCTGGCGGCGGTGATGGTGCCGCCGTCTTTCTTGAAGGCGGGCTTGAGGCTGGTGATTTTGTCGAGCTTGACTTTGCCCGGACCCTCGTCGATCGAGACCACGCGCTCACCGCTGCGGTCTTTCACCGTAACGGGGGCGATCTCCGTGGCAAACGCACCGCTCTCGGTGGCGGCCTTGGCGCGGGTCACCGATGCAATGGCGAAGGCATCTTGCTGCTCGCGGGTGAAGCTGTACTTGGCAGCACAGTCTTCGCCGAAGGTGCCCATGGAGCGACCGGCTTCGTAGGCGTCCTCCAGGCCGTCGAGCATCATGTGGTCGTAGATTTTGTCGTGGCCCATGCGGTAACCGCCACGGCCCTTGAGCATGAGGTAAGGCGCGTTGGTCATGCTCTCCATGCCGCCAGACACCATCACCGTGGCGCTGCCGGCCATCAACATATCGTGCGCAAGCATGGTGGCTTTCATGCCCGAGCCACACATTTTGGACAAGGTGACCGCACCTGCAGACAAGGGCAAGCCGCCCTTGAGCGCGGCCTGTCGGGCCGGCGCCTGGCCTTGCCCCGCCATCAGGCAGTTGCCAAACAGCACTTCGTCCACCAGTTCGGGCTTCACGCCAGCGCGCTCCACCGCGGCCTTGATCGCCACGCCACCCAGATCGTGGGCCGACTGGGATGCAAAGTCGCTCTGGAACGAGCCCATGGGTGTGCGCGCTGCGCCAACGATAACGATGGGGTCTTGGGAAGCGGTCATGAAAATCTCCTCTATGGATTCAGAAAAACAGGTCAGAAAAACGGACTTCAATGTGCATGAAAGCGCCGATCGCGTTCATAAGGGAATACATCGTGCACATGCCCGGCAACAATGCGCTCTTTGTGCTGCTGCCAGAAATCGGGTTCCAGCAAGTCGGCGTGGTGCCTCATGAACTCGGCGCGCACCCGCGGGTTGCCCAGCAGGAAGGGGCCGAAGGTTTCCGGGAACACATCACCTTTGGCCACGCTGTACCAGATCTCGCCCGACATCTCTTCTTCTTCGTTGCGCGGCTCAGGCACTTTACGGAAGTTGCAATCGGTGATGTATTCGATTTCGTCGTAGTCGTAAAAAACCACCTTGCCGTGGCGGGTGATGCCAAAGTTTTTCCACAGCATGTCGCCCGGAAAAATATTGGCCGCCACCAGGTCCTTAATGGCATTGCCATACTCCACCACCGCCCGTGTGAGCTGCGCCTGGGCGACCGCATCTTGCGCATCAATGCGCAGCGCATCGAACGCTTCTTGCAAATAGATGTTGAGCGGAATCATGCGCCGTTCGATGTAGACGTGCTTGATCAGTACCTCAAGCTTGCCATCGCCATTGGTATCGGCAATCTCCAGCTGGCTGGGTGCGAATTTTGTGATCTCGGCGATGAGTTCATCGGTGAAACGCTCGCGCGGAAAACCGGCGACTGAAAACTCCAGCGTGTCGGCCATGCGGCCCACCCGGTCGTGGTTTTTCACCAGCTGGTATTTGCCACGGATCTGCTCGCGCGAGGTGTCTTTTTGAGGCGGGTAAAAGTCCTTGATGACTTTGAATACAAACGGGTAGCTCGGCAAATCGAACACCAGCATCACCATGCCCTTGATGCCCGGGGCGATGCGGAACTTGTCGGTGCTGTGCCGCATGTGGAACAGAAAATCGCGGTAGAACAGCGTCTTGCCCTGCTTGGCCAACCCCAGCGAAATGTAAAACTCGGCGCGTGGTTTGCGCGGCATCAGGTTGCGCAGAAACTGAACATACGCGCTGGGAATTTCCATGTCGACCATGAAGTAGGCACGCGCGAACGAAAACAGCAGCAGCAAATCGTCTTCGCCGAACAGGGCCGCGTCGATGATCAGCTTGCCGGCTTCGTTGTGCACGATGGGCAGCGCAAACGGCATCTCCTGAAAGCCATTGATGATCTTGCCCACGATGTAGGCACCCTTGTTGCGAAAGAACAGCGTCGAGAGCGCCTGAAACTGGAAGTTGGCGCGCAGCTTCACATGATCAAAGCGTGCCTTCATGGCATCCAGAACCAGCATTGCATCCCGATCCAGGTCGTCAAAAGGCACCCTCAGATCAAAATCGCGCACCATGAGCAACACCTTGTCCAGCATGCTGTCGGCCTGTGGGTAGTAACAGAGGTAGGTGGGTTTGGCGTTGGGCTCGTCGTTCTCGATGTATTCGGTAGAGACTGCCGGTCGCACAAAGATGAAATCGTTCTGGAAGTACGCGCGGTTGAGTATCTTGGTGGTGACCGAGTTGAAGAAGGTCTCGGCCAGCTCGGGCTGGTGGTGGTTCACCAACAAGCCGATGTAGTGCAGCTTGACCTGCTCCCACACATCCATGGGCTGGTTGTGGGCAACAAACTCCTTGGTCAGGCGCTTGACGCATTCCTTGACCCGCAGATCGTAGAACTCGATGCGGTCGCGCTGGGCCCGCTGCTGACCATTCCAGTCCTGGGTTTCAAAGCGGTGCTTGGCGCGGGCCGACTCGGTGCGAAACAGCCGGTAGTGGCGATTGAATCCGTCCATCATCGCCTTGGCGATATCGTGGGCGACGGGGGAGTCCAATCGACTGGGGAACACGGCAGAGCTTTGGATTCGGAGGTTCAGGCGGGTTGAGCATGGCGCTTGGCGGCCACGCCATCGACCGCAGCCCAGTACACCGTTTCCAGGCCTTCGTTGGAATCGACGGTCATCACCATGTCGCGCAACAGGCCGTCGCTCAAGGCGTAAACCCAGGCGTGCAGCGTGAGCGACTGCCCACGGCCCCAGGCGTCTTGCACCACGGTTGTCTGGGCCACGTTCATCACCTGCTCGATGGCGTTGAGCTCGCACAACACATCCACCCGGTGGGCCTCGGGTGTGGCCGCGATCAATGTGGCGTGCTGGTCGCGCACGTCCTTGATATGGCGCAGCCAGTTGTCGGCCAGGCCCACGCGCGTGTCATTGAGCGCGGCC
Organism: Hydrogenophaga crassostreae; assembly: GCF_001761385.1. Taxonomy (GTDB): domain Bacteria; phylum Pseudomonadota; class Gammaproteobacteria; order Burkholderiales; family Burkholderiaceae_C; genus Hydrogenophaga; species Hydrogenophaga crassostreae. The sequence goes on from NZ_CP017476.1 coordinate 4,403,866, forward strand.
TTCACGCCACCACAGCCGTAATGACCCACCACCATCAGGTGTTTCACTTTGAGCTGATCGACGGCGAACTGGATCGTGGACAGGCAGTTCAGGTCGGTGGGCACCACCACATTGGCCACATTGCGGTGCACAAAGACTTCGCCTGGCGCCAGACCCGTGATCTGGTTGGCCGGCACACGGCTGTCGGAACAGCCGATCCACATGTATTGCGGGCTCTGCTGGGCGATCAGGTCGGTGAAAAACGTGGGCTTCTCACGCACCATGGCCGCAGCCCATTCGCGGTTGTGTTGAAACAGGTCTTGAAGCTGGGAGGACATTTTGATTCGGATGCAATAGGAAGATGGCGCCCATTGTCACGCAGGGGGCACCCTTCGATATCAGCAGGTCTCGGCAAACAGCTCACGGCCGATCAGCATGCGGCGGATCTCGCTGGTGCCAGCGCCGATCTCGTACAGCTTGGCATCGCGCCAGAGGCGGCCCAGCGGGTATTCGTTGATGTAGCCATTGCCGCCGTAAATCTGCACGCCCTCGCCCGCCATCCAGGTGGCCTTCTCGGCTGTCCACAGGATGACCGAGGCGCAATCCTTGCGCACCTGGCGCACGTGTTCAGTGCCCAGCAAGTCCAGGTTCTTGGCCACGGTGTAGGCGAACGAACGACCGGCCTGCAAGACCGTGTACATGTCGGCCACTTTGCCCTGGATCAGCTGGAATTCGCCAATGCTCTGGCCAAACTGCTTGCGGTCGTGGATGTAGGGCACCACGTTGTCCATCACCGCCTGCATGATGCCCAGGGGGCCGCCGGTCAGCACGGCGCGCTCGTAGTCGAGGCCGCTCATCAACACCTTGGCGCCCATGTTCAGGCCGCCCAGGATATTCTCCGCGGGCACTTCGACATCCTGGAACACCATTTCACCGGTGTGGCTGCCGCGCATGCCCAGCTTGTCGAGCTTTTGCGCAGTGGAGAAACCTTTCATGCCCTTTTCTACGATGAAGGCGGTCACACCACGGGCGCCCAGCTCGGGCTCGCTCTTGGCGTACACCACCATGGTGTCGGCATCGGGGCCATTGGTGATCCACATCTTGCTGCCGTTGAGAAGGTAGTAGCCACCCTTGTCTTCCGCCTTCAGCTTCATGCTGATCACGTCAGAGCCTGCGCCCGGCTCGCTCATGGCCAGCGCACCCACATGCTCGCCGCTGATGAGCTTGGGCAGGTACTTGGCTTTCTGGGCGTCGGTGCCGTTGCGGTTGATCTGGTTGACGCACAGGTTGCTGTGCGCGCCGTAGCTCAGACCCACCGAAGCGCTCGCGCGGCTGATCTCTTCCATGGCCACCATATGAGCCAGATAACCCATGCCGGCGCCACCGTACTCTTCAGAAACTGTGATGCCCAGCACGCCCAGATCGCCCATCTTGCGCCAGGCATCCATGGGGAACTGGTCGTTCTTGTCGATCTCGGCCGCGCGGGGCGCGATCTCGGCCTGGGCAAAGTCGCGCACTGCGTCGCGCAGCGCATCGATGTCTTCGCCGAGTTGGAAGTTGAGGCCGGGCAGGTTGTTCATGGGGAGTCTCCTGAGAATGGATTGTTGAAGTCAATAGGTTTTGGCCACGGGCACCAGCGTTTGCTGCATCACGGCGCAATCGGTGCGCTTGCCATCGGGCGCAATGTGCACCACCTCGGCGCTGCTGACGATGATGCGCTTGCCACCCTTGATCACGCGACCCGTCGCTTGCAGCTCGCCGCCCTGGAAAGCCGCGAGGAAATTGATTTTGTACTCCACTGTCGTGACTTCCATGCCGTCAGGCGCCACAGTGAGTGCGGCGTAGCCGCCCGCAATATCGGCCAGCGCGCCCATGGCGCCACCGTGGAAGCCGCCTTGTTGCTGGCTAACCCGTTCGGAATAGGGCATGGCCAGCGTGACCGTGCCGCGCGCAACGCGCAGCAACCGCACGTCCAGTTGCCGCATCATGCCCTGACGATCCAGACTGGCCTGCACGCGATCGCGCAACACCGGGTCTTCAACGAACTCAGAAGAATTGATCTCACTCATGGGGCTGTGGCGTAGGGCTTGGAGGGGGACGAATTTGCTTTACGTTTACGTAAACGTCAATTATCACCGATACCTGCGATCTTCGACAAGCCCAGGGCCGTACACGGTATGGGCCGCTATGCTCAGGCCCAATGCCCTTCACCTTGCAAAACCCGGTTCACAGCGAGCTGGTGATCAAAAAAAGCCGCTTCATTGGCTGCGTGGAACCCTGCGCGGGCCGCGAAGCCGCGCTGGCCCGCGTGGCCGAACTCAGAACGGAACATCCCGGCGCCACCCACGTCTGCTGGGCCTTGATGGCCGGCGGCCATTCGGCGGCGAACGACGATGGCGAACCCGGGGGCACGGCGGGCAGGCCCATGCTGGAAGTGCTGCGGCACCAGGATCTGGAAGGCGTGCTGGCCACGGTGGTGCGCTACTACGGCGGCATCCAGCTGGGTGCGGGCGGTTTGGTGCGCGCTTACACCGACAGCGTGGCCCAGGCCCTGCTCAAGGCCGAGAAGGCACCGGTGATTCACCACAGCAGCTTGCGCTGCTTGGTGCCCTACGCGCTCGAGGGCTGGTTGCGCCGGGAGCTGGACGCGCACAGCGCCCACCTGATGGAGGCGCTGCACGGTGAAGGCGTTGAAGTCACGCTGAGCGTGCCTGAAGCCAACACCGCGGCATTGGTCTCACGCATCAACGATGCGGGCCAGGGTCAGGTGATCTGGCGAAAAACGGAAAACGAAACCGACTAGCGGGAGTCGTTTCAGCCTGCGCGGACCAGAAACAGCAAAACCAGGCCCACGGTTGCGGGCACGGTTTGAATGTAGAGAATCTTGCGCGCCGCCGTGGCCGCGCCAAAAATGCCAGCCACCCAGACGCACAGCAGGAAAAACACCTTCACGCCGAAGCCTTCGGCGCCGAGCCACAAACCCCACAGCATGCCGGCGGCGAGAAAGCCGTTGTAAAGCCCCTGGTTGGCGCCGAGCACCTTGGTCGCGGTGGCCAACTCCTTCGGCAAGCCAAAGGCGCGCAGGCCAGCGGGCTTGTCCCACATGAACATTTCCAACACCATGATGTAGATGTGGATGAGGGCGAGCAGGGCAACAACGGTGTTGGCGGCCAAAGACATGGGGACTCCAGAAAAGCGGGCGAGCAGCCATCGGGCTGGGCCGAGAGCGTCGAGTCTAGGGCTTGGCGGTTGGCCCGGCCTTTTCGGCCTTGGCCAGCAAGGCCCGCGCTTCTTTCTCGTGCACCCTCACTTCGTCAAGGTTGGCCACCAGGTCGGCCATCTGTTCTTCGAGCTGACGCTTGTGGCCGGCCAGCACGGTGAGGAACTTGCGCAGTTGTGGGCCCGTATCGCGCGGGCTGTCGTACATCTCGATGATGTCCTTGGCTTCGGTCAGCGACAGCCCCAGGCGCTTGGCACGCAGTGTGAGTTTCAAGCGGGTGCGGTCGCGCGAACTGTAGACCCGGTTGCGCCCACCCGGGCCTTCCCGCTGCGGCTGCAGCAAGCCCATGTCTTCGTAGAAGCGGATGGCGCGGGTCGTCAGATCGAATTCGCGCGCCAGATCGCTGATCGTGTAGGTCTGAAGAGTCGCCATGTGAATCAAAGGGGTTGTCGGCTTTCGGACAGCAGCTGCGGGGATAGCTCCCTAGAATGCGTCACGAATTGACGTTTACGTCAACGTCATGTCAGCGCATCTTAACGGAATACCACCGCCATGAACCCGCCCACCAAAGACCAGCTCGAAGCCCGTTTGAATTACCCGCTGGCCGATACCCTGCCCGGGCCAGGTCAGGCGCTGGAGGTAGCCCCTGGCGTGAAGTGGATACGCATGAGGCTTCCCTTCGCACTGGACCACATCAACCTCTGGCTGCTGCGCGACAGGATCGACGGCGTAGAAGGCTGGACCATTGTTGACTGTTGCATCGACCATGCAGAATCGCGCGCCCAATGGGAACAGGTGTTTGAAAACCAGCTCGACTCCCTGCCCGTACTGCGGGTGATCGTGACCCATATGCACCCCGACCACATCGGGTTGGCGCACTGGTTGTGCGAACGGTGGAAGGTCCCGATGTGGATCAGCGCCACCGACTTTGGCGTGGCGCGACTGGCTTCCCAAAGCACCACCGGCTTCGGCGGCGACAGCGCTGCGGCGTTTTTCCGCCAACACGGCATGACGGACGAAAACAGCCTCGCGCAGATCCGGGCGCGCTCAGACTATTACCCCAAACTGGTGCCCCAGGTACCTGGCCATTTTCGCCGCATGATGGACGGACAGAACATCGACATCGGAGGACATGACTGGCGCTGCATCAGCGGCTTCGGGCACGCGCCCGAACACATCGCACTCTATTGCGAAACACTTGGTGTGCTCATCAGTGGCGACATGGTTTTGCCGCGCATTTCAACCAACGTGAGCGTCTATGACAACGAACCCGAGAGCGACGCGCTCACGCTGTTTCTCGACTCACTGCAGAAATTCACACCCCTGACGGAAAACACGCTCGTGCTGCCCTCGCACGGCAAACCATTTGTGGGCTTGCACGAACGCATTCGCCAGTTGGATGAGCACCACCAGGACCGCCTCGCCGAGGTCATGGAAGCTTGTCAGACCAACGCCTGCAACGCCATGGACATCATTCCGGTGTTGTTCACCCGGGCGCTCGATCTGCACCAAATCACTTTTGCCATGGGCGAATCGGTGGCTCACCTGCACCGACTCTGGTTTGCCGGGCTGCTCAAACGGGAGCTGGCCGACGATGGCACCTACCGCTTCTCGGCCATCACCCCAACTTGACATTCAGTCCAGCGCGAGCCAGACCCGGCCACCCTCGACCTTGACAGGCCAGCTTTTGACCGCCTCGGTACAGGGCGCCCCCGTCGCCTGGCCGGTGCGGATATCGAACCGCCCTTGATGGAACGGGCACTCGATTTCGAACCCCTCCAGGAACCCATCACACAGCCTGGCGTGGCCATGGGTACAGAGGTTGTCGGTCGCAAAAACCTGCCCCCCCTGGGAATAGAGCGCGATGTCGCGCCCGCCCGGCGCCACGGGAACTCCGGCGCCTTCAAACAGGTCGGTCTCAGCGGCCACATCGGTCCAGTCGCTCATGTCGTTGTTCCTTTCAGTGTCAGCGGCCCATTCAGCACGGGAGCCGGCTATATGGGATAGATGATGGAGTTGGGAATCATTTCGCTGTCGTAGATGCACAGGCGCTGAGCGAACCTGAGTCCGTCGGGCGTGTTCACCACGATGTCGAGATAGCGACCCACGTTGAACACACTGCTGGGCCCATCCAGCTTGGTCCGGAACACCGCGTAATTCGCTTCGCAATGCCAGCGCCCTTGCTCATCGACGGCTCTCACCAAAGGAGCGCCCACCACATGGCGCTGGTAATAGGGATCGTGGAACAGCGTTTCCTTGATGCCGTAGGCCCGATCACGCAGCATGGCCTGGCTTTCAAAGGCCAGCGTAGCCAGAGGAAACCCACGCTCGAAGTTCTCGCGGGGCTGCAGCTTGTACACGCAATCGGCGGTGAAGAAGGTGGGCCAGAGATCCCAGTCACCGCTGTCAACGGCGCTGGCGTAGTCGCTGTAGAGCGCCTGCAGCGCCTGGAATGTGGCGAAGTCCAGCGCGCTCATGCGGCACCACCCGCTGAAGGTTCCGGTGCTTCCATCACCTCGCGCCAATAGGCATACATGCCGCGAATCAGGGTTTCGGTCACCATGTGGTCGGTCTCACCCACCTCGCGCCCGCCCAGCTCGGCCAGGGTTCGGTGCTGCGGTTTGCTCTCAAAAGCCTGCTGCGAGAACTCGATCACCTCGCCGTCGTCGGCGCTCACGAAACCGGCTGGCCCAAACAGGTTGGCCTGGCGCAGGCGCCGCTGGGTCATCTCCTCGCTGTCGTCTTCAAAACCAAAGTGCGTCCAGACAAAATCGAAGGCCCCATGCCCGTCGGGCTGGATGTGACGCGTCGATACGCTGTTGACCTGCTGCTGAAAGACCACGCTGGGAAACAAGGTGAGCATGACCGCGGTCGGCACCTCCTCACCCAGGCGCCACCAGCCTTCGGGCACGATGTCCAGAAAGCGCGGGTCTTCAAGCTGCATGCTTTCCTTGAAGCTGGAAACCTGCGTCACCTGAGCACTTTTCCCTTCGGCCTGGCCGGCGGCGCCCCGCGTGGAAATCATGGCCGCGTGTCGATGGCGGTCGTCCATGCGCAGCGCACTCTTGTTGTCGGCGCGCCAGAGTCCGAAAGTGACAAACCAGGTGTGCAGCAGGCCCGGGTGGTAGGGGTCTTTGATGTTCTCCTGCATCAGCTTCCAGTTGCCCGGAATGCGCTGGCGGTTGTAGCCCAGTATGGTGAGCTTGCGGCCATTGAACAGGCGGTCGAAGTAGGTGAGGATGGCCGGCCCCATGAAGTCTTCGAGCGACTCGACACCGTGATCAAAACTCGCGAAAACCACGCCCCCGCGTACCGCGACTTTCAGCTTGGTCAGGCTGTGGTCCTTGGGGTCGAAGTCGGCCGGCATGCCACCGTTCACCTTGCCATCCTGGCGCACGCCGCGGCGGAACGGCACCCCTTGTAAATCACCGTTGAGCGTGTAACTCCACTGGTGATAGGGGCAAACAAACTCGGTCTGGTTGCCATGGCGTTTTCGGCAAAAGCGCATGCCCCGATGGGCGCACACATTTTCCATCACATGAATCGCGCCATCAACCGCCCGCGCCAGGATGACCGATCGCTCGCCGACCACCGTGCGCTTGAAATCGCCGGGGTTAGGCACCTCCGCCTCCAGACCCACATAGTTCCAGTGCCCTTTGTAGAAGAGGCGCTCCAGTTCACGCCGATGCAGTTGTTCATCGGTGTAAACGGCGAAAGGAATGCGGCTCGTATCTGTGCGCTCCCAAAATGGCATCGATGGATCGATGGATGGATGCATGGCTGTCTCCTGGTGCTTTATGCCCCGCATGATCGCAACGCCCGGCCCATCTCACAAGCGAATTTCGGTGATACGCTGTATTCACACCGGGAATATTCAACTTCATGAAACTCAGCGATATCGATCTCAACCTGTTGGTGGTTTTTAACCAGCTGTTGCGCGAAGGCAGCGTCTCGCGCACCGCTGTGGCGCTGGAGCTGAGCCAACCAGCGGTGAGCAACGCCTTGAGGCGTCTGCGCGATTTGCTGGGTGACGAACTGTTTTTGCGCACGCCGCAAGGCATGGCCCCCACGCCTTACGCCCAAACGCTGGCCGAACCCGTATCGCAAGCCTTGCAAGGCTTGCACCACGCGCTCAACGTGCGCGCCTCGTTCGACCCCGCCACCAGCCAGCGCTGCTACACGCTGGCGCTCACCGACGTGGGCGAAATCTATTTCTTGCCCGTGCTCATGGACGCGCTCGCCCGTGAAGCGCCGGGCGTGACGCTGCGTTGCGTCCCTGTGGCAACGCCCGCCCTGCGCGACGACATGGCCGGTGGGCAGGTGGATCTGGCGCTGGGCTGGTTGCCGCCAGTTGAATCCGGGTTCATGCAGCAGGCACTGTTCCGCCAGCGCTACGTCGCTTTGATGCGCCAGGGCCACCCACTTGCGGCCTTACCCAAGGTGGGTGCCGCAGCCTACAGGCGGGCAAACCACGTGCGCGTGGTGTCTTCGGGAACCGGTCACGCCCAGGTCGATCAAGCACTCGACCGCCTGGGCATGACCGGCAACGTCAAGCTCAGCGTGCCCCACTACGTGGCACTTGGCCACGTATTGGCCAGCGCCGACCTGGTTGCGACCGTGCCCGAACGGTTGGCCGAGCGCGTGGGAGAGCCCTTTCACCTGGTTGCCCGCCCACTGACGGCGAAGCTTCCCACCAGCACCATCTGCCAGCTTTGGCACAGCCACCTGCACCGCGACCCGGGCCATCAATGGCTGCGTGGTCGCATTGCCAGCCTGTTTGGCCACCCGGCAAGCGCATGAACGAACCCACACCGGTGTCTTCAACGGTCGTCAAATCGCGACAAAATTCCACTCTCAAGCGCAGTATTTGGATTTTGTAACACCTATGACGCCCTCAAACCATTGGGGCCACTGATCAGCCTTCACAATAGGTTCTACGTTAATTCGCTGAAGGATGTTTGTGATCGAGATGTTTGTCCGCCTGGGCCTGGCCCTGATGTTGTCCCTGAGCCTGGCCCTGTTGCTCGCCTGGGGCTGGGACAGTTCCGACCACAATGCCCCCGCCAATGCACAGCAACTGAGCGCCGCAAGCGAATCGCAAGCCACCTCGAACTGACCGGTGTGGCGCGTCCAGCGCCCACCTTCCTCTGGCAGACTCGCCACATGACGTCTCGCCCTTTCAACCGGCCACCATGGCCCTTCGTTGCAGCCTTGTTGTGGCTCGCCCTCCCCACATGGGCGCGATCGACCCCAATCACCATCCCCAGTCCATCGGGCTACACCGCCGAAGGGCAGTGCGCGGGTTACCCCCGACTGCCACTCAAAACCCCCAAGGGCTGGTGCGCCGGCCTCGTCGCTGATGAACGCGATGGCCTGCGCATGCCCCGTCGACTGCTGGAACTGGCACCTGACCGCTTCTGGATCACCGACATGGGCAGTTGGGAGCCCAAACAGGGCCGGTTGCTGGAACTTAAAACACCGGGTCAACCGGGGGACCCCAAACGCACTCGCGTGCTCGCCAAGGGCCTTGATCGCCCGCACGGCTTGATTCGGGGCCCTGATGGGCGTGTTTATGTGGGCGAAGCAGGTGCCATCTGGCGCACTCCGAGCACCCAGGTCGAGCGGGAAATCGTTTTGCGCGACCTGCCCGATACCGGTGCCCATCCGCTCACGGAAATGGTGTTTGCGCTCCCTGGCACGCTGTTTGTCAATGTGGGCTCGGCCACCGACGCCTGCCGCGCCGAGGGGCAAGACCAACCCAGCATCCCGTGCCCGGAGATTGAAGGCAAGCTGCCCCGTGCCGCGGTTTACCAGGCGGTGTTCGGTGGCTCCGACTTCAAGCGGCAGACATTTGTGCCCTGGGCGATCGGTCTGCGCAACTCGCTCGGTCTGGCGGTCACCAACGACACCACCAACAGCGGCATGCGGCTCTGGCAGGCCGAAAACTCGGTGGACTACACCGATGCCCAGATGCCCGCCGAAGAGCTCAATGAACTCAGCCAAGGCGCCCACTACGGTTGGCCCTACTGCGTCACCGACAAAAAGGGACACAGCGTGGTTGCGCGGGGCTACAAGAAGCGCGCGCCCTGCGGGCCAACAGACGCCAAAGCGCCATTTCAAGCCTGGCCCGCCCACGTGGCCCCGCTGCAATTGCTCGCCGTGCCAGCCGCCAAACCGGGCGAGGCCGAGCGCCCCTGGAGCGGCCGGCTGCTCGCGGTCTGGCATGGCCCCCGCGCGCCGGGGCACCGCATCGTGGCCTGGCGACTCGATGCGCAAGGCCGGCCGCAAGGCGAGCGCGAAGACATCGTTTCCGATTGGGACGCCAGCCCTGGTATGCGCCCTCAGGGCAACCCCGCGGGCATCACGGTCGACAGCCAGGGGCGCCTGTGGATCGTGGAAGACCGCAACCGCACCGTGATCGTGATCGCCCCGGACAAGCCTGTTACCCAGCCTCGGTGACAATCGCTGCCATGCTCCAATTCGAATTGCTCAAAACCGAGGGCCATGCCCGCCGCGGCCGCCTCACACTCAACCACGGTGTGGTCGAAACCCCCATCTTCATGCCCGTGGGCACCTACGGCACGGTCAAGGGCGTCATGCCCCAGAGCCTGCACGACATGGGTGCCCAGATCATCCTCGGCAATACCTTCCATCTGTGGATGCGCCCCGGCCAGGACGTGATGAAAAGCTTCGGTGGCCTGCACGGCTTCGAGCAGTGGCACAAGCCCATCCTCACCGACTCGGGCGGTTTTCAGGTGTGGAGCCTGGGCGCCATGCGAAAAATCACCGAACAAGGCGTGACCTTCAACAGCCCCGTCAACGGCGACAAGCTGTTCATGTCGCCCGAGGTCAGCATGCAGATCCAGACCGGGCTCAACAGCGACATCGTGATGCAGCTTGATGAGTGCACGCCGTATGAGACCAGCGGCCACCTCACCACCGAGACCGAAGCCCGCAAGAGCATGGAAATGAGCCGCCGCTGGGCCGTGCGCTCCAAAGACGAGTTCGCGCGCCTGGAAAACCCCAACGCGCTGTTCGGCATCGTGCAGGGTGGGATGTTTGAAAACCTGCGCCAGGAATCACTGGAAGCGCTGGTGGAAATGGACTTTCCCGGCTATGCCGTGGGCGGCGTGAGCGTGGGCGAGCCCAAGGAGCAGATGCTGCAGATCATGGCCCACACACCCCACCGCCTGCCGGCCCACAAGCCGCGCTACCTGATGGGCGTGGGCACACCGGAAGACCTGGTGCAAGGCGTGGCCGACGGCGTGGACATGTTCGACTGCGTCATGCCCACCCGCAACGCACGCAACGGCACGCTGTTCACCCGCTTCGGCGATCTGAAGCTGCGCAACGCCCGCCACAAAACCGACCACCAGCCGCTGGACACCACCTGCACCTGCTACGCCTGCGCCGGCAAATCAGGCGTGAGCTGGGACGATGGCGGGCGCGACGGTTTCAGCCGCGCCTACCTGCACCACCTCGACCGCTGCGGCGAGATGCTGGGGCCGATGCTGGCCACCGTGCACAACCTGCACTACTACCTGAACCTCATGCGCGAGGTGCGCGAAGCGCTGGACGCCGGGGGGTTCGAGGCGTTTCGGGGGCAGTTCAAGAGCGAGCGAGCACGCGGGGTCTGACCCCCAGCCGGGCACACGCTTGAACCGGCTGTTGCGTGCCTTGCTCTGGCCATTGAAATGGCTGCTGGCGCTGCTCATCCTTTTTGAAGAGTGGGGCTGGGAACCACTGCAGCGCTGGCTGGCGCGCGTCGCCATGTGGCCGAGCTTGCGCTGGCTTGACGCGGCCATTCGCCGCCTGCCACCGTACGCGGCGCTGGCTTTGCTGGGTGGCCCCGCGCTGACCTTGCTGCCCATCAAGTTGCTGGCGCTGTGGCTGATAGGGCAGGGGCACGCGGTCTCGGGCTTGATGGTGATCCTGGCCGCCAAAGTGCTCGGCACGGCAGTCGTGGCCCATCTGTTTGCCCTGACGCAACCCGCCTTGATGCGGCTGGACTGGTTCGCTTGGCGCTACACCCGGTGGACCCAGTGGAAAGACCGGCTGCTGAACCAGGTGCGCGCTTCGGTACCCTGGCGAACCGCTCGCATATGGCGACGACAGGCGCTCAGACAGTGGCATCGCTGGACACGACCATGAACGCCAACCCACGCCATCCCGGCAGGACCGCCACCATCGCTTCAAGCGGCTGGATGGCGCATGTACCAGGAAGTTCTTTTGCTTCTCTGCTTGACACCTATGCAGCAAGCAAACCGCACGCAACGCGTTTAAGCTGAGCCCCATGATCCAAGCCCACGTCCCGCGCCACATCCTGCCCGTGCTCGTGCTAGCGCAGTTCGCCGGCACGTCGCCGTGGTTCGCAGTGAACGCCGTGATGCCCGACTTGCAGCGCGAACTGGGCTGGGCCAACGCCGCGGTGGGCGCGCTCACCTCGTCGCTGCAACTGGGCTTCATCATTGGCACGCTGGTCTTCGCCTTGCTCGCCATCGCCGACCGGTTTTCGGCGCGCCGCGTGTTCCTGATTTGCGCCTTGGCCAGCGCGGCCTGTACCGTGGGCGCCTGGGCCATGGTGCGCAACTACGAGGCCTTGATGGCCTGGCGCTTTGCCACCGGTTTTTTCCTGGCAGGCATTTACCCCGTGGGCATGAAGATCGCCGCCCAGTGGTACACCAAAGGCCTGGGCGGCGCGCTCGGCCTTTTGATAGGCGCGTTGGTGGTGGGTTCGGCGAGTGCTCACGCGCTGCGCGCCCTGGGTGACGCCCTGCCCTGGCCCACGCTGATGCTGGGCGTGGCGTCGCTCGCAGCGGCTGGTGGCCTGCTGCTGTTTTTTGCCACCCACGATGCGCCCAACGTCCACGCCAAGGTCAGCACCTTGCAATGGCGCGCCCTCGCCTCACTGTGGACCGACAGCCGTGTGCGAGCCTCGGTGCTGGGCTACTTTGGCCACATGTGGGAGCTCTACACCATGTGGGTCATGGTGCCGCTGATTCTGGCCACCCGACTGCAAGGTGCAGCACTGTCGTGGACGGCGTTTTTGATCTTGGGCGCAGGTGCCCTGGGTTGTGCCATTGGCGGCTGGGTGGCGCAGCGCTGGGGCAGTGCACGGGTGGCGGGGGTGCAGCTGAGCCTGAGCGGCCTGTGTTGCCTGGCCACGCCCTGGATGCTGGGAGCCGGCGACGCGATTTTCTATGCCTGGCTGGTGCTCTGGGGCATCACCGTAGCCGGTGATTCGCCACAATTTTCCACCCTCACCGCACGCAACGCGCCACCCCAGGCTGTGGGCAGCGTGCTCACGCTCACCAACAGCATCGGCTTCGCCATCTCCATCGCCAGCATTTTGCTGTTTGTGTCTTTGAGCGAAACCGTGCCGCTGAGTTCGTTGCTGCCCTGGCTGGCCATCGGCCCGGCGCTTGGGCTGTGGGCGTTGAGCCCCTTGTTGCGCGACGAATTCCGCCCCCCACCAGTGCGGGTCAGCGCCTGACGCTTGCACCTTGAATCAGAACTCGAACCAGCTGAGCAGCCCCTAGACTGGGACCCCGGCCACGTCGGGGGCATCACCTTCCTCCACTGCTTTGACCGCTTCATTCACTTGAAGCGTCTCGGGCGCTGGAGCGTCCTCGCGCCTGGCACTCGCCCCACAACTGAAACAGAACAAGGCAAACGCGCTCTTGCGGGCTTTGCAGTGGGCGCATTGGTCAAACAGGCACAGACCGCAGTGCGGGCAGAAATCGGTTTTCCCGTCTTTCAGGTCGACGGTGCGCTCACAACCCGGGCACACGTTTTTGCTTAGCCGGGTCAGCGCCAGATCGTAATTCATGTCTTTTCGGCGCTGGGTATCGGGCAGCGCTTCGGCCTGTTTTTGTCGCTCCAGGTAGCGCTGCAAAGCCTGGATCGCATAGCGGCCGCCCACCACCGTGAGAACGATGCCCACCAGGTAACGCACGTACCCGCCGTAACTCGGCAAGTAAGGCACCAGCTCCACAAAGAAGGCGAACAATGCGAAGAAGATGAAACCCCACACAAACGGCCAATAGGTGCTTTTGCGCTTTGTGGCAAACAGCCAGCCCGCCGCGACCAACAGAGGCAGCGTCAACGCCAGGCGGTACAAAAACACCCGTAGCTCTTGCGCACGCTGCGCCTCTCGCAGGTTGGCGCTTGCCGCCTCCTCCATCTCGCGCAGCTCGGACTCTCCACGGCTCTGCGCCTGGCGCGCGTTGAGCGCCGCCTGTTGCTGCGCCTCAACCGCACCCTGGGCTTCGCGCTCGGCTTTGCGCAAAACATCCAGCTCGCGGGTGCGCTCCAGCAACGCCTGGTCTTGCTCGGCGCGCTCGGTCACCCGCCGCGTGGCCAACCAGTTGCTGAACGTCTCTCGCGCCGCGCGGTTGTCCGCCTGCGCGGCCTGCAGCCCAAGCTGCGCCTGCTCTAACCCGTCTTGCGCTACCTTGCTGGCCTGGCGTGCGCCCAGAATCTGGGCGTTCACCGCCGTGCGCTGCTCCGGATCCATGAAGTCTTCAAGCTGGTGGCGCTGTTCCACGCGCGGCAGATCCCCTACCACCGTGCTGCCCAACCCGACCAGAAACCAGGCAAAAATAAAGGCCACCAGCCACAGGCCGCGGTGGAACCACTTTTCAGACAGCCGCAACGATTTGCTCATGTTCTTTTCCTCACTCCGTTGGTATTTCCAGAAATCAATGTGATGCGATCAAAGGCCAAGTGTCTGCGGCTTTGACGCCATGCCGGTGCGCTCCAGCCATTCAAACATCGAATCCACCGTCACCGTCTCGATGCGGTCAGAAAAGCGCTTGGCGTTGGGATGGTCATCGAATGCGACATTGGCCTTGCTCACCCGCGCGCCCAGGCGGCTCAACGCACTTATGTGCAACACCGTGGGTTGGTAGCCCTTGAACCGGAGCCAGGCCTGCGCCTGCGAACGGCTGGCGATGCCGGGCTCACTGGCCATGGCCAAGGTTTCCAGCGCCCACTGGTTGGACTGCTGGTAACGCGTGCTCCAGGGGTAGCTCACCAAGTTATAGGCCCGCGTGTTCAGGCGCGCGCTGCGCTCCGGGCTGGTCAACAGTGTGTACAAAGGCGCTTGCAGCACAGGCACCGCGACAGCCCAGGCGGCCTGGTAACGCCAGGGGTTGTCCATGAAAAACTCGCCAAGCCCCTGCCGGTACAAGGCCGCCGAATCGGTGTCGCAGGCATTGAGCTTGTGCAACACCCGCCAAGGGCCCTCGGGGGTTTTGTAAGCCCAACCGAGGTGCGAATACCGCAAGCCATATTTGCTCAAATCCTGCCCGACCCGCGCCAACACCACCACGCGAGCGCCACTGCGCTCGAACTCCGCATCAAGTGCGGCTGAGGTGCGCTGCGCCAAGGTCATGGCGCTGGTGATCGAGCGCGCGGTGAGTGGCTTGTTTTCGCAGGTTTGGCCAGCCCGAGCAGTCGGGGCAGAAAGCAACAAGACAGCCGCCGCAACAGACGACAGAAAAGAACCAAAGGATTTCATGAAAAGCTCCTGAGTGCGAAGCGCCAATACACAACGCATGAGAAAACGCCAACCCGGAATGCCGTGGAACCGGCTCCGCCGGACCACAGGCTTTGCCCCCTTGAGGAGGTGACGCGCGATGCACGGCGCAGGGGTGGGTCAATTCGTTAATTTTTCGTTGTGCAACAAGGCCCGGCCCAGCTCATTCGGAATAAACGCCAACACCTCGCCCGCCGTCGAAAGCAACAAACCGGAGCCGATCGCGCTGACCGCCACCACCGTCCCAACGCCCATCACCACGCCCGAGGCCACATGTCCGGCGACCCGCACACTGGCTCGAGCACCATCCGACGCCCGCTCTAGTAAATAGAGGGTGCCACTGGCGGTCACCTCCACCGCCTTCACCACCAGCGAAGCGCCCACCACCGAAAACGCCACCGGCACCACGCTCACCGCAGCGCCCGCCACGGCCACGCTGCCTGCGGCGGCAGACCCTGTGCCCACCACCGACGCCACGGGCAATGCCGACAGCATCAGCGAGGCTTCGCTCTGTGCTCGCGCAGGGCCAGCTGCGAGCGACAAGGCCAGAGCGCCAGCCAACCAGACACCTTTGAGGTTGAAGTTCTTCAAGTACATGGTGTGAATCTCCTGTCAAATGTTGGGAAATGTGAAGCTCAGAATCAGCTGGCAATCAAGCCGCGGCATCGGCGTTGGCCGAATTCACCGCAGGGCCCGAGCGCTCCTGCGCTTCCGACAAATCGGCCTCGTGGCGGTCGCGCAGGGTCTTGGCGAGCGTGAAGGCCGAGGTCACCAGGTACAACCAGCTCACACCAAGGTAGGCGCGGTAGGTGACATTCACATCCATGCGCAGCAAGCCCCAGCCCGTCAACCCCATGGCCACGGCGAAGCCGCCCCACACCACCAGCCGCCACATTGGCGTTTCCGCCTCGCCTGATATCTGCGCCTTCTGCGTGTCGCGCACCGCCTTGGACAACACGAACACCGTGGACAAACAAAACACATAACCCATCACCATGAACGCCCGGTCCAGCGCCTCGCCCGGCAAATACGCCAGACCGGTGGCACACAGAAAAACGGCGATGCCGAAAGAGACCCACACCTGGAGTTGCCAGGCGCGGGAATCGCGCATCACGATGAGAGGGAAACGGTTGTTTGCTGTCGACGTAGCCATGTAAACCTCAATGGGTTGTTGAACACGGCGCGATGGTGGTGCTGAGCACAGCAACAAGCATCGGATTTATGAAGCCGCCACACAACGATGGACCCAAAGAATCGAAATTCGATACTTTTTATGCCCATCAGGTGAAGCGGCGAATCGTGGACAGGCGTCGGCCTCATGAAAATCGACCACCACCGTGGTGCGGGGCAGGAGGTCACCCCGTGAGGATCGGACGCAGGGTTTCGATTTCCTCGACGATGAACTCGAAGAACGCACTCACGCGCGGCGTGCGGCGCAGCTCGGGCGTGGTGAGCATGCGCCAGATCCGGGTCAGCCCGGACACCGGCCCGAATACCCGCACAAGATCGGGTTCTGCGTCCCCCAGGGCCATGGGCAGCGCGCCAACCCCGAGACCCGCCTTCACCGAATAGATCAGCCCCAGCACGCTGCTGCTGCGCGAAGCCAGATCAGCGTTCGGCGCCACCTCATGCAGCCACAACGACAAGCGGTGTTTCGCCATGGAGGTGTCGAAGCCCACCAACGCATGGCTGGCGAGATCGTCGATACGCTCGGGCTGACCATGTTGCGCGATGTAGGCCTTGCTTGCATAAACCGCCCAGACGGAGTCACCGATCTTGCGGCCTACCAGTTCCCCGTCGTCGGTATCGCCCGAGCGCAGCGCCACATCGGCGTCGCCCTGGCGCAGGTCCACGTATTTGTCGCTCATCACGAACTGCACCCTGAGCGCCGGGTGCCGCGCATGAAACCGGTCAAGCAACCCTGTCTGGGTGATGCGGTTGACGATGGGTTCGGGGCAGGTCATGCGGATCACACCCGTGGTTTCGCCAGCGAGGGTCTGGACTTGGCGCTCGAATGACAGGGCTGCGCTCTCGACCGACTCGGCGAACGGCAGCATCTCCTGCCCGAACTCGGTGAGTTGGTAACCCGTGGGCTGGCGCTGTACCAGCGACTGGCCGATCTTGCGCTCCAGCTCGGTCAGGCGGCGCTGAACCGTGGACTGGTCGACCCCCAGCGCGCGTCCTGCGGCCAGCGTGCTGCCATGGTGGGCCACAGCGAGGAAGTGCTGGAGATCATCCCAATGAAACCGGGTCGGACTGTGCATAACTGCGGCCCCCTCTTGCAAAGTTGCGCCTTACGAACGCTCACCCGGCACCGTAGGCTGTGGACACATCGACACCTGTTCGATGGCCGTCCACGAACCCCAGGAGCCGACGCCATGACAACGAACCCATTGTGTGCCTCCCGCAAAGCGCGGCATAGCCCCCGCTGGCCCAAACCGCTAGCCTTCGTGCTTTTCTTTTCCATGTTCGGCATGGTCAACGGCGCTGAGCTCAGCGTGACCGTCGAGGCCAACCAGCCCAACGTGGTCGCGTACTGGAATCAGATCGCCAACACAACCGTGCTGGCGCCATCGACCACCAACACCACCGCTGAAGAACAGCGCCCGTCTTACCAGGTCGATCTGGCCAGCGTGCATGTGGCGATTTACGACGCGGTCATCGCCATCGATGGCCGCTACAAGGCGTTTGCCGTCCAGCCCAAGGTGTCACCCACTGGTGCTTCGATGGACGCCGCAGCCAGCGCGGCGGCCTATGGTGTGCTGCACGCGCTGTTCCCGAATCGCAGCGCCCACTACCAGGCTGCATACGACAGCCGCATCGCCGCGATCCCCGATGGCGACGCCAAAACCAGAGGCCTCGCGCTGGGCAGAGAAGTCGCTTCGGGCGTGGTCAAGCTGCGCGCCAACGATGGCCGCAGCGTGGCGCTGGCGCCCTACATTTCAGGCACCGATGCGGGCCAATTCCGCAGCGCTGGCCCCAACCCCTTCAACCGCTACGTGACTTCCATCAAGCCCTTCTCGCTCACTCGGCTTGACCAGTTCCGTCCACCGCCGCCACCGGCATTGAACAGTGCTGCCTACGCCGCAGCAGTCGAAGAAACCCGGTTGCTCGGCGGTACCATCAGCGCGGCGCGCACGCCCGAGCAGCTGGAAACTGCGCGATTCCACTCAGACCCACCCGGCCCTTTCGTCACACGCAACCTGGGCCGCTTTGCGGCGAGCACGGGGGATGTAGCCGAGGCCGCCCGGCTGATGGCCTTCATTTATGTCGTGCATGCCGATGCCATAGGCGCCTGCTTCGAGGCCAAGTACCACTACGCTGCCTGGCGGCCCATGAGCGCGATCACCATGGCCGATACCGACGGCAACGACGCCACGCAGATCGATGCCGGATGGACCCCGGTGTTGCCCACGCCCAACCACCCAGAATACCCGGCCGCCCACGCCTGCACCTCAGGCGGCCTGGGCGAAACCCTGCTGCGCTACCACGGCACCCACAACGTGGCCTACACCTGGGACAGCAGGACCACCGGAACGACACGCAGCTACGCCACCACCGACGCACTCGACGCCGAAAGCCAGATTGCCCGCATCGCCGGCGGCATGCACTTCAGGTTCTCAACCGACGCCGGCGTGACCCTTGGCAAACAGGTTGCCCAGTGGGTCGCCGATCACCACTTTGCACGCCGGGAGTAACCGCCATGACCAACACCACCCAAAACGCGACCCGCGCCCAGTGGGACCGCGCCGCCCCCGGCTGGAACGCACACGGCTCGCTGATCGGCGCCTGGCTCGCCAGGGCCACCGAGGGCATGCTCGGCATGGCCGCCATCGACCCTGGCTCACGGGTGCTCGATGTTGCCGCCGGCGCTGGCGAACAAACGCTGTTGATCGCGCGCCGCGTAGGCCCCACCGGCAGCGTGCTCGCCACCGACCTGTCGCCCGCGATCCTCGCGCTGGCCGAAGACAACGCGCGAAGCGCTGGCTTGTCGAATGTGCAGTTTCAGATCGCCGACGGTGAAGACCTGCAGGTTGGGCCCGCCAGCTTCGACGCCGTGGTCTGCCGGCTCGGGCTGATGCTGTTTGGCGACCCGATGTGCGCCCTGGGCGAGATGCACCGGGCACTCAAGCCCGGCGGACACATCTGCACCCTGGTGTTCTCCCAACCCGGGCGCAACCCCTGCATCACCACCCTCATGTCAACGGCCCTGCAGCACGCCGGCTTGCCCGCCCCCAGCCCTTTCACACCGGGTGGCCTGCTCAGCCTCGGCCGACCCGGCTTGACCGATGAACTGTTTGCTGCGGCAGGCTTCAGCCACGTGGCCACGACCCGACTCGACGCCCCTTTTCGCATGCCGTCTGCCAAGGCCTATCTCGATTTTGTTCGCACCTCGGCGAGCCCGATCCAGCACATCTTGGGTCGCCTCGACGAACCAAACCGGGAGCGGGCCTGGGCCGACATGGAAGAAAAGTTGTCCATCTACACCACGCCCTGGGGCTGGGAAGGGCCCAACGAACTGCTGCTGACGGCAGGGCGGCGGTGAACGTTGCCGCCAGAGTGGTCAGATCGATCCCCGACAGTCCATCGTTCGAGGAACCGCCATGAAACATACCCAACGACTAACGACCCGGTGGCTGGACCGTGCCCATGTGTGCGCCGCATTGGGCACACCCTGTTTCGCGGTGGAGCCACCAGAGCGCCAATCAGAAAACCCGAGGGTCGTTGGCATCGGTGGCAACCAACCGCTGGCCCGTGCTGACCGAGGTTCGCTTGCGCTGCGCGCGTTCAGTTTCATCCTCCTGTGTGCGCTGGGGCTGGTGATTGCAATTCGCGGAGGCGCTTTCGACCTGGGAGGCGTACAAGCCTTGTTGGCATCCATGTCGGCAGAGGTTGAAGCGCGCACCTTGATCATGCTGGCCCTGGTTTATGCGGTCGCACTGGCGTTGCCCTTTGTTCCCGGCATGGAGCTGGGGTTGTTGCTCATGGTGGCGTTTGGTCCACGCGGCGTCCTGCTCGTTTATGCGGCCAGCCTGCTCGGCCTGAGCCTGCCGTATGCGGTCGGTCGCTTGCTGCATGGCCGCCGGCCGCCGCAGCCATCGCAAGGCCTTGACGCCCAGGCCGCACCCGGCCAAGACGCGACCAGCGAACTGCAATCGCTGGTTTCGAGCCATCGACTGACGTGCTGCTTGCCCATTCGCCTGATCGGTTGGTTGACCGCGCACCGGTATCTGGCATTGGCCATCGGCCTCAACCTGCCGGGCAACATGGTCTTCGGCGGCGGCGGCGGCATCGCCCTGCTCTGCGGCGCGAGCGGCCAATACCGCTATCGGCGCTTCCTCATCACCGTTGCCATCGCCGTATCGCCAATGCCGATCCTGATGCAACTGGGGTTCCTCGGACTTGAATTCAACCAACTTGCACCCCAGTTGATTGGCGAAAGGTTGGGGTGTTTGAACACAGCGAAGGGCAACAAGTGGGCGTGAAGCGCTGCCGACCATCGCAAGCAAACAAGCCAGCCTGTCACCCAACTCTGGTTGGGACCGCATATAAACTGGTCCCCCATGGTGCGTTCGCATGGACGCCAGACCCAAGACCCACCCCAATCACACGATGAAAATCATTGACGAGATGCTGAACCTGGCATTGCTCTCCGCCGATCAACACCAGCAAATCAGCGCCTGGATGGCCCATGCAGATACACCCGAAGACATCCTGAAGATGCCCGCACCGCTGTGGCGCGCGGTCGAGCGTGCCAGCGAAATCATGGGCATTGACGATGATCTGATGCGCCCGCCCTCTTTGGACGCCGACGATATGGTCTGCCTCTAGCCGTTGCTTTCTCAGCTTGCGGCATCCCCAACTGTCGGATCCTGGACCGAAGCGACGGTGGCTCACTGGGCGCAGCGAACGCTCAACGCCTGAACTCTATGGCTGCCGAAAACAGCTCGAAAAGACAAATGGTCAGGTACAACCGGCCCTGCACGGCGGATTGGATGAGCGACGGTGATAGTCCGTGACAAGGCCACTGGCCACCTTAACCTCACAGCAGTCGAGCAGCGTTGCTTTGAGCATGACCCTCGCTCGACTGGCTCGGCTCTTGATCGCGGACAAAGACAGTCCTTTCTCGTCAGCCAGGGTTTGCATGGTTTTCCCGTCAAAGTCGGTGGCCAGCAAAGTATCGCGATAAATGGCGGGGAGCTGCCGGGCAAGCGGCCTGAGACACAGGGCGAGCTCCTGATGCAAAAGCTCATCACGGTCCTGATGCCCGTCTGGCAGGTTCTCGTCCAACGCCACGGTATGAGGCTGTGCCGAGCGATAGTGGTCAACCACGGTAGTGCGGGCTGCGGCATAGAGCCATCCCGTGAGGTTCTTTGGCGCCCGGTTGGCGGAAATCGCGACCGATGCCTTAACGAAAACATCTTGAATCAGGTCTTCAATCAGGTTTGGATCGCTCACGCGCCTGCGCAAGTAATTGCGCAGGCTGGTTCGCAGTGCGGCGTAGGACGCGCCAAGGTCCACTGAAACACTTGGCGCGTCCCGCGGGGTTTCCTCTTCAGCCACAACAAGCTCCCTGAGTAGCGGAGGAATCGGCCGGAATGCAGCAAGCCGCCTTGGCAGGTGGCGCATCCCGATCCGACCCGCGGACGGGAATGCAGCATGCGCCCGCTTGATTTTCCGTATCGATGCCAAACCCGACGGCATCAGACATGGTGTGAAAATGCTCCCACGCAAGCCCTTGCGGATCGATCGTCCAGTGCTTTTCGCTATCGGAATAGCAACAAGCGGACACTCCCTGTTCCAACACCGCTCCCGACGATGCAGCGGCAGCCAACCTCTTCAATTCAGCAAGTTCTTCCGCTGAATCCACCTGAAAGCCGAAGTGGTTCACGCCGACCGCGTGGCCTCTCGCTGAAATCGCGAAATTGATTCGAGGATCTTCAAGCATCCACTTCGCGTAGTCATCTCGCATTTTTGTAGGTGGGTGGCCGAAAAGCTTGCTGTAGAAGTCGATGCTGGTTTCAAGGTTCTCTACTGCAACGTGGGCGTGAAAGCGCTTCATGTATGGCTCCTGTCTGGTCGCATCAAGATGGATGCTCCTGTATAGACGCAGACGCGCCCAAAAGGTCGCAAGCGATGCAGCGCACAACGATTGGCCCGCGAATCCGCAGAGCTAACGGCCAGATGGCCGTTCTGCGCCGAGCCTCAGCCGGTTTTTTCCCCGATCATGTGTGACCCGCGAACGTGACCGGCAGGCAAGCAAGCCACGCCCTGCGTGAACGCCCCGTTTTACACCCCCAACTGGTCCCGCATCTGGTACCACAGCGCACCGATGGCCGTGAAGGGCACGCGGAACAGGCGCCCGCCGGGGAACGGGTGGTGCGGCAGGCGGGAGAAGGCGCCAAAACGGGAGGCGTCGCCCTTGATCGCTTCGCCCAAAACGCGGCCAATCAGGTGGGTGAAGGTGATGCCGTGGCCAGAGCAGCCCTGGGAGTAATAGATGTTGGGCGCGAGCGTGCCCACTTGCGGCATGCGCGAGAGGGTAAGCAGGAAGTTGCCGGTCCAGCCGAAATCCACCTTCACATCCTTGAGCTGGGGAAACACTTTTTCCATTTGCGGGCGAATGAGCGAAGTGACTTCTTTAGGATCGCGTGCGCCGTAAACCACGCCGCCGCCAAACAGCATGCGTTTGTCGGCCGTGAGGCGGAAGTAGTCGAGCAGGAAGTTGTTGTCTTCCACGCAGTGGTCCGAAGGAACCAGCTCGTCGGCCAGTGCGCCCAGCGGCTCGGTGGTGATGATCTGGGTGCCGCAGGGCATGGACTTGGCGGCCAGTTTGGGCTCCAGATCGCCGATGTACGCGTTGCAGGCCACGATCACGTAGCGGGCACGCACGTTGCCCTGCGCGGTGCGCACGGTGGCGGGCTCGCCACGCTCGATCTTCACCACGGCGCAGTGCTCATAGATGGTTCCACCCAGGCTTTCCAGCGCGGTGGCTTCGCCCAGCGCCAGATTGAGCGGATGGAAATGGCCACCGGTGGGGTCGATGAGCAAGGCGCTGTAGCGGTCGGTGTTGACGTATTGGCGCACGTCGGCCGGGGTGTCAACGAGGGTCAAACCCGGGTGTCCGAGCTTCTCCCATAGCTTTTTCTGCTCGACCAGGCCTTTGGCCTTGCGCGGGCTGATGGCAGAGAAAATGCCGCCATCTTTCAGGTCGCAGTCGATGTTGTACTTGGCGACCCGCTCGCGGATCACCTGAGCGCCTTCAAACATCATGCCCGCCAGCGGCGCGGCCACGGCCTTGCCATAGCTGCGCTCGATCACGTCGATGTCGCGCGAAAAGCTGTGCACAATCTGCCCGCCGTTACGCCCCGAGGCACCCCAGCCCACGCGGGCCTGCTCCAGGATCACCACCTTCATCCCTGCTTCGGCCAGGGCAATGCCGGCGGACAGGCCGGTGTAACCCCCGCCCACGATGCAGACGTCGGCCTCGGTGCTGCCCTGCAGAGGTGGGCGCTCGGGCGACGGGTTGGCCGAATGGGCGTAATAAGAAGGGGCGTGGGACGTATCGTTTTGTGCGGCAGCGACCATGAGGCCTCCGGGAATTGGGCGGGCGGGCCATCGGCGCGACGGTGAGTCTGCGCGACAGCCTCTGAGGATTCTCGAGAGTATGGACGCAGCGGGCCGCGCCCACAGGTCCAGTCCAGCCCTCGGTCGACCACCCACTCGAGTGGCCACCCGGCTCAGCTCTGCGGCGGCGTCGCCTGCTCGTAGGCGCCGGCCGAATAGGTCAGCTCGTAGCTGTGGCTGTAGATCTCCAGGATGTTGCCGAACGGATCTTCCATGTAGACCATGCGGTAAGGCTTCTCGCCGGGGAAGTATTCGCGCACCGGCATGCGCTGCTTGCCGCCGGCGGCCACGATCTTGGCGGCCAGGCCTTCCACATCGGGGTCTTGCACGCAGAAGTGGAAGATGCCGGTTTTCCAGTATTCGAAGTTGTTCTCGGGTTTGACGGCGTTGCGGAACTCGAAGATCTCCACGCCGATGCGGTCACCGGTGGAGAGGTGGGCGATGCGAAACGAGCCCCAGCCGGCGCCAAAGACATCGGTGCACATGACGCCGATGGCCGAGTTGTCTTCGCTGATGGTGGTGGGCGCCATGATCAGGTACCAGCCCATGACCTCCGCGTAGAACTTGACGGCGGCGTCGAGATCGGTCACGGACAAACCGATGTGGGAAAAGCTGCGGGGGTAAACCATGGACATGGTGCGACCTTGTGTTGAATGGAAACAGCCAGTCTAAGAATCCATAGGCATAAACACAATGACGCTCAAGTGATGGCATTGATAAAATTTGCTTATGCTGAATCCACAATGGCTGCGCACCTTTTCCACCCTGGTGGAGCTGAGCAACTTCACCCGCACTGCAGAACGACTGGACCTGACACAGGCGGCGGTCAGCCAGCACGTGCAGCGGCTGGAAGAACGCCTGGGCTTGCTGCTGATCCGGCGCCCGCGCCAAATCGAGCTCACGCCGGCGGGTCATGCGCTGCTGGCCTATTGCGCCGAGGTCACCGCCGCAGACCAGCGGCTGCAGCAGCAGCTGTCAGCGACCGATGGCGAACAGGGTGAGGTGAGCCTGATCACCCCGGGCAGCATCGGCCTGGCGCTGCACCACCACCTGCTCGACATCCAGCAAGACTTGCCCGGTCTGAGCATTCGCCACCGCTTCGCGCCAGACGCCGATGTGCTGGCCGCCGTGCTGGAGAACCGTTTTGACCTCGGCCTGGCCACCCTCAAGCCAGCGGATGCACGCTTGAAGGTGGTGCGGTTTGCGCAAGAACCGCTGGAGCTGGTGGTGCCGGCGGGCCTGGCGGTCAACACCTGGGCCGATCTGGAGCGCCTGGGCTTCATCGACCACCCCGACGGCCAGGCCATGGCCGGGCGGCTGCTGAGCCGCCGATTCCCCGGCAGCCCGGGCGCGCACCGCTTGCCCTGCCGGGGCTTCACCAACCAGATCAGCCTGATTCTCGACCCCGTGGCGCGGGGCCTGGGCTTCAGCGTGTTGCCGCGTTATGCCCGCCTGGCGTTTGCGCAGCCCGAGCGCATACAGGTGATCGAAGGCGCGCCGCAGGTGGTGGACACCCTCTGGCTGTTGCACCGCGCCGAATGGCCTCTTTCGGCAAGGGCACAAACGGTGTTGCAACGCCTCAAGCCACATTTCGAACCCGACGCCTTGCAGCCACCCGGCTGACGCCCTCAGGCCAGCAGGCGCAGGGTTCGCAGGGCGCAAGCGGCCATGACAACCCGGCGACCAACAGGATTGGGCAAAGGTGACCCTGTTCACACGCTCACCGGGCAAAGAAGCCGATGCCCGCGCCCTGGGCGCCGACCACAGCCCCTCTGCCGCCACGCAGTTTGAACCGATCATCGACACCTTGCCCATGGCGCTCAAACGCAGGGCCGTGGCTGGCTCACTGATCGGTGGCATCGCCGAAACGCAGGAAATGCTCGATTTCTGCGGCCAACACGGCATCACGGCAGACATCGAGATGATCAAGATTCAGGACATCAATGCCGCCTTTGAGCGCGTGCTCAAGAGCGATGTGAAATACCGCTTTGTGATCGACATGGCGTCGCTGAAAGAGGCGGCCTGAAGGGCCACCGACACGCCACCGGCAGGTGTGGCGCCGGTTGGGTCGGAAAGCTGGACCACAAAGACGGCCAGCAAATCCGGTTCAGCGGCGCGATGCCTCGCGCTCCAGGTAGCCCAGGCAGAGAGACACCAATTGCCCACGCAAGGCGCGCAACAGCTTGGGTGGTGCACTGCCTTCCAGCATGGCCCGGGTGGGGCCTACCATGGCGGCGGAGAACATATAGGCCGTCAGGGCAAGGTCGTCGAAGCGTGCGTCGGCAGCGGTGTCCAGCATGGCCGACAGGTCTGCGTTGCTGCGCAGGCCAACCGACTTCACCAGTTCGACGGTGTCCAGCTCACTGGCCACCCGGTACAGCGCGCGCGCCTCGTCCACCCGCTCGGTCTTCACCCGCACAAAGGCCTCGACCACCACGTTCACCATGGTGGCCAAGGGTGCGTGATGCACCGAGCGGGCGGCTACTTCAACGGCATCGCCAACCCGGCTCAAATGCCGTTGCAGCACGGCGTACAACAGCGCCTGCTTGTTGGGAAAGTACTGGTACAGCGTACCGACCGAAACCCCGGCCCGCTCGGCAACACGGGTGGTGGTTAGGCGCGGCACGCCTTCGCTCAGCAAAACCTGAATAGCGGCCTCGAAGACCGCGTCCACGGTGACCAGAGACCGCGCCTGCTGCGCCTGTTTACGGGGCTTCAAGGCCCTGGGGGTTGGCATGGACATATGCGAATTCAAATTCTGAAGCATTCTTCATATTATGAACACATCCACCAACAACACCAGACTGTCATGTCCACATATCTCATCACCGGCGCCACCTCTGGCCTGGGCCTGCAGGTAGCCCTGCGCTTGGCCCGACAAGGCGGGCACCAACTCGTCTTGCCGGTACGCAACCCCAGTCGAGGCGCGGCGCTTGTGCAGGCTTTGCATACGACCGATCCTGTTCGCGTGTCCACACCGAGCATCGACCTGTCTTCGCTGCGCAGCGTGGCTGCATTTTTGAACACCTTCAACGCGGACACGAAAACGAAGCTCGACGGCATGCTGCTGAATGCCGGGGTGCAGTCCAGTGGCCAACTGGGGTTCACGCAAGACGGTATCGAGAGCAGCTTTGCAGTGAACCACCTAGCGTCCTTCTTCTTGGCCCAAGGTTTGCTAGAACACCTCAAGCCCGGCGCATTCGTCGGATGGACTTCCAGCGGCACACACGATCCGAACGAAACCGCTGCACGCATGGGAGGGTTCAGGGGCGCTCGCTACAGCAGCGCGACCCAATTGGCAATGGGGGAGTTGCGACCCGGCACGTCGGCTGCGCAAGCCTGCAAGGACGCGTACGCCACGTCCAAGCTGTGCAACATTGTTTGCGCCCGCGCATTCGCCGAACGCTATCCGGGCAAGGCCCAATTTTTCTCGTTCGATCCCGGGTTGATGCCCGGCACCGGCCTGAGCCGCGAGCATGGGGCAGCGGCCCAATGGGTATGGCGCAACGTGCTGCCGCGTCTGGCGCCCCTGCTTCCAGGGACCAGCACACCGGCGAAATCCTCGGCCATTTTGGTGCAATTGCTCACCGGACAACTGCTTGCGTCGTACAACGGCGCGTATTTCAGGCACACAGGAGCGCAGGAAGAGCCGGCAGCACCGGCCACCGAGGCATGGGTGGCACAAGATTTGATAACCACGAGCCACGCGCTTGTGGCGCCGTTTCTCGCGGCGGCGAAAGAAACGGCTTGAGGCGCACAGCGAAGGCGTGCCGACCCGAGCCTGCTGGCATGCAGTGGCTTGGCTCTGGGCCTGTTGTCCAAACCACCCCCCACCGCTATGACGGTCACCATGTGCCTGAAGCTCTGCGTGCCCAAACACTCCGCCCCGGCTCACCGGGCGCGTGTTGGCAGCGCGGGCGTGTTCGACAGCTTCGCCCAGCCGCAAAAGACCATAGAAAAAGCCCGCCTTTCTTGCGAAAGGCGGGCTTGTCTTTTTGGTGCGGCTGGCAGGAATTGAACCCACGACCCCTTGGTTCGTAGCCAAGTACTCTATCCAGCTGAGCTACAGCCGCTAAGCCTTCTATTCTATGCTGGAAAATGCGAATTCGACGCAATGGGCGAATGATTTTGACCCTAACCCGCGGCTTGCTCAAGCGACGCTGACTGTGCAACCGCCTCGGGCTATGATCCGCTCATGCGCGCCCAACCCAAACCCCGCCCCTGCGAAACCCCGGTACTCCGGCTGGTGACGTTGCGCGCGTGCTGGGCGGGCAAGTCAGGCCAGTTGGCGGGCAAGACGGAGCGTTACTGCCCCGGTCTGGCCGCAGACCACTGAGCCCGGCGACCGCCCTCCATCTTCTCCCATTGCGCAATTCAGGTCACCGGGCACCCACCCTGCGCTGACCCTGTGCCCCGCTCCTTTTGAGTCGGGCGCGCCACCTTCGCATTGGAATACCCCATGAACGCCCACATTTCTGAACGTGTGCTCACCGAGCTCGACCACACCCGCCTGAGCAAAATCGCCCGCTCGCCCTCCTCGCTCCTGCCCGACACCGTCCTGGATCCGTTGCAAGATCTGTTGATCGATGCCCACATCGTGCGTTCGCGCGAAGTGCGCGACGACATCGTCACGATGTACTCCCAGATTGAGGTGCGGTTGAACGAGAGTCAGGAGCTGAGCAAAATCGCGCTGTGTTATCCGGACGACGCCGAGCCAACCAGCGGCTTTGTCTCGGTGCTCTCGCCCATGGGCCTCGCGCTGCTCGGACTGACCCTTGGCCAGACCGCTCACTGGAAGAGCCCAACAGGTGCGGCCATGACCGCGACAGTAGAAGGCATCCTGTTCCAGCCCGAGGCAACAGGCGACTATGTGACCTGAGGCGCGAGCAAACCGAATCCCAAGGTCGTCAGGCCAGCAGCACGCCCACCCGCTGATGCAGGCCTGCGGGCGTCACCGAGATCGCGTCTGCTGGCGCGCCCACATTCAGGCCCACCCGGTTGAACCAACCGCGCCGAAACGGGCGCACCATGGCCGTTTGCTCGCCATCGAGCGTTTCTACCCGACTGAAAAACGAGCCCCAGAGGTTGTTGAGCGCCATGGGAATCACGGGTACGGCCACTCCGTCGGCCTGTGCCCGCTCCAGAATTTTCATGATGCCACCTTTGAAGGGCTGCAACTTGCCATCTTTGGTGATCGCTCCTTCAGGAAAAATGGCCAGCAAGTCACCTTCTCGCAGCACTTGGGCCGCCGCTTCAAAAGCCGTTTCGTAGGCTTGAGGATCTTCCTGCTGCGGCGCAATCGGAATCGCCCGGGCAAGCTTGAAGAGCCAGCCCAAAACAGGTACCTTGAAAATGCGGTGGTCCATCAGGAACCGAATTGGCCGGGGGCTGGCCGCCATCAGCAACACAGCATCAACAAAGCTCACATGGTTGCATACCAGCACAGCGGCGCCCCGGGATGGAATGTGTTCATCGCCCTGCACCTTGAAACGGTAGACAAAGCGCGACGCCACCCATGCCACAAAGCGCAGCAGGTATTCCGGCACCAGCATGAAGATGTAAAACGCGACCACTGCGTTGGCCAGGCCCACAAACAGGAACATCTGCGGAATGGTGAAGCCCGCTCCGAGCAGGGCACCAGCAAGCAAGGCGCTGGCAATCATGAAAAGCGCGTTCAAGATGTTGTTGGCGGCGATGATGCGGGCGCGATGGGTAGGCTGGCTGCGCATCTGGATCAGGGCGTACATGGGCACGCTGTAAAGACCGGCAAACAAGCTCAGCAAGGCCAGATCAGCCAACACGCGCCAGTGGGCGGTATCGGCAACGAAGGCCCCCAGACCCAGGCCGCTGGCGGGCGGAAGACCACGGGTTGCAAAGTACAGATCGACCGAAAACACACTCATACCGATGGCGCCCACCGGGACAAGGCCGATCTCCACATGGCGCCGGCTCAAGACCTCGCAAAGCAACGAGCCGGTGCCGATTCCGATGGAGAACACCACCAGCAACAACGACGCCACCTGTTCGTCACCATGCAACACATCCTTCGCAAAGGCGGGGAACAGGCTCAGGAACACCGCTCCGAAGAACCACATCCAGCTGATACCCAACACCGAGCGAAACACCACAGGCGTCTGGCGCGCAAGTTTCAGATTGGCCCAGGTTTCGGTCAGCGGGTTCCAGTTGATCTTGAGGCTGCCGTCCATGGCTGGAGACGCCGGGATGTGGTGTGAAGCCACCCGGCCAAGAATGGCCAGACCGACGCATGTAAAGCCCACATGGTGGGCACCAATTTCCGGTACCGCGATGATCAAGCCACCAGCCACATTGCCCAGCAAGATGGCTACAAAAGTCCCCATCTCGACCATGCCGTTGCCCCCCGTGAGTTCGCGCTCGCTCAGGTGTTGCGGCAGGTAGGCAAACTTGACCGGGCCAAACACGGTGGACTGCAGACCCATCAGAAAAATGCACGCCAGCAACACTGGAATGTTGTCAATGAAAAAACCCAGCGCCGCGATGGCCATGATGCCGACCTCGGCGCGTTTGAGCCAGATGATCATCTGGCGCCGGTCGAGCTTGTCGGCCAGCTGACCGCTGGTCGCAGAGAACAACAAAAAGGGCAAGATGAACAGTGCGCCAATCACCAGGCCGGCCAGATCGGCAGGAAGCCACTGCACCTGCAACTGGTACGTAACCAACACCGTAAACGCAAACTTGAACAGGTTGTCGTTTGCGGCGCCCAGAAATTGCGTCCAGAAAAACGGCGCAAAGCGGCGCTGGCCCATGAGGGCGAACTGACCGCCCTCCGGATGTGCAGTTGCAGCTGGCATCTCGGGGTTTGCGATGGTGTGACTCATGGTGCGGTATTCCTCTGTGCGTTCTTCTTATGGCCACTCACTGCCGGGCTTCGGAGCCTCTGGCTTGCGCATTCTGCCGCATGGCCCTCATCACGGGCCAGGCGGCCAGCGCCGCCACCAGATGCTTGAGCGAATGCCCCGAAACCAGCCCCCCAGTCGCGTGAAACACGCCGGCATCACCCATTTCAAATGCCTTGGCCAGTGCATACAAGGCCAGCAGGCCCCCCAGCGACACACCCAGCGCCGTGGGCAAGGGCTTGCGAAGCGCGGCCCAGGCCATGAATGCCATGCCACCAAACTGCACAACAACCCAGGGCAGCACGTTGCCATGGACAAGGGGCATGACGGCCGACAAGCATCCCACCAGCAACATGGCCAGCAGGGTGTTGCGAGCGATCAGTGCGCCCACCCGCTCGGCCATGGCCAGTCCAAGCGCCCCGGCAAAAATGACCGCCATGCCCAGACGGTCAAACACAAGGCCCTGGGCATCGGGCGCCCAGTGGTAAACCGAAGAACCCACGGCGGTGAACACAAGGCCCCAGGAAAACACCCTGAGGGCTTGATACGTGTTGATGTGAAAGGCGGCAGCACCCGCGCGTTTGAGCACCGCAAGACCCCACCCCCCCACCAGAGCCAGGGGCGCATTGCTCAAGACGTCGAGCGCATTGGGAATGCCCGCCCAGGCACGCGCATCGACAAACGGATGACCGTGGGCAAAGAGATGACCATGACCATTGGGCGACAAGTTGACACCAACATAAGCGAGCAATGCCGGGCCAAAGAAGGCGGCCACCATCCACACCACCAGGGCCAGCCAGCCGCTGGTGCACAGGTGGCGCTGGGTCGGCGTGAGCGGCATGGCTTGGCCGGAAAGTGAATCTGCGTTTGATTTGACGGATGAGCTAAACACTGGCGAACTCCCAAAGACCGATAAGGAATGCGCCGCAGTGTGATCAGGCATGTACCTAAATGGATTCGATTTCCGATACAGTTGGGACTCAGAACACCACCAGTATCAAAAAACAATACCCATGAGCACCACAAGCGATCTGATTCTGGCAATCAAGAAAGAGCTCAAAGCCACCCAGATGACCTACGCCGACCTGGCGCACGCACTGGACATGGCGGAATCGAGCGTGAAGCGCATGCTGGCCAAGGGCGATATGTCCCTCTCCCGGGTCGATGAGATTTGCCGGGCTCTCAAGATCGACTTCGCCGAGCTCTCACGCCGCGTGGCAGACGCGCAGCCGCTGCTGACCGAGATGACTCAAGAACAAGAGCGCGCAGTGGTGGCCGACAAAAAACTGCTGCTGGCGGCTATTTGCGTGCTCAGCCAATGGACGCTGGAGCAAATCACCGGGCGCTACCGGATGACTGAAGCGGAATGCGTAAAGTACTTCGCCCAACTCGACCGCATCGGCATCATCGAGCTGCGTCCGCTCAACCGCTACCGCCTCAAGCTCGCCAAAACCTTCCGCTGGCGCGCACACGGCGCCGTGATGAACTACTTCCGGGAAAATGCCGTGCTCGACTATTTCTCAGGCGGATTCGGCGGCCACGGAGAAGGATTGCTGATGGTGCACGGGTCCATCAGCCGGGCCTTGGCGCCCACCTTTCTGGAACGCTTGCAACGCGTGGCACAAGATTTTTCCCAGCAGCACCAAGCCGATCAAAAGCTGGCCGACAAAGATCTGGAGGGCTACACAATGGTGCTTTGCATGCGCAGCTGGGAGTTCGAAGCATTTGCGCAGCTCAGGCGCTAGGACCTGTTCACATGCAAGGGTGTACCGGCCCAGCGGAGCACCGAGCCACCCCGGGAACCGGTGCCCTGAAAAGCCGGTTCCAGATGACCTTGGGCGGCCCCTCCCCCTGCCCGTTTCGTGATGAATTCATCGGCGCAAATCGCAAGCCATTGGCCTTTGGTTGACGGGGCTGGCATGATCGAGGGTTACGGTCGCCTTGTTGCGGCATGCCTTTTTGCATATTTGACAGCGCATACATGACATCCAACGTTCCCGAATCTCCTGCCAGCGACGCTCCTGCCACGCCGATAGCCGAGGCCGCTGTGAACGCGCCCGCCACCGATGCTGAAACACACGTGGCAGCCGCCAGCGAACCAGACGCCCCAGCCAATCCAGCCAGCAGCCAGCCAAAAAGTGGCCGTGGTCCGCGTGGCGGGCAAGGTGGTGGACGGAGTGCTCAACCAAACAGGCAAGGCGGCGGCGCGGTGACGCGGCAACACCCGATGCTTGATCAGCTCGCCGCGCTCTACCCGGCCTTGTTTGGCGAAACCCTGCTGCCGCTCAAGCGCGGGATTTTTCAAGACCTGCTTGCCGCCCAGCCCGAAGCGTTGGACAAAGCTGGTTTAAAGGCCGCATTGGCGCTGCACACCCGATCAACCCGCTACCTCACCGCTGTGGCCTCAGGCCAGCAA
Organism: Hydrogenophaga crassostreae; assembly: GCF_001761385.1. Classification (GTDB taxonomy): domain Bacteria; phylum Pseudomonadota; class Gammaproteobacteria; order Burkholderiales; family Burkholderiaceae_C; genus Hydrogenophaga; species Hydrogenophaga crassostreae. The sequence continues at coordinate 4,436,523 of NZ_CP017476.1, forward strand.
CGCCACGACCTGGCAGGCCTGCCGGTCGAACCGCTGGCGCCCGAGCATGTGCACCATGCGCTGATCGAGGTGTTCCGCCGCCGTGGCGCGCGCAGCCGCGAAGACCTGCGCCCCAAAATGCGCCAGCGCATCGCCATTGCATTTGAAGCATCCGGCCTGTCGCGGGACGCCTATCTGGAGCTGGTTTCGGGCAAGGACGAAGAAGTGAACCAGATCACCAAAGACGGCGTCGAAGTGGCCGCCACCCGCCTCGCGCGCGACGAAGCGTTGCTGCGCACCTTCGAAGCCAGCGGTAAAAACCTCAACGAGTTCGCCGACATGTACGGCCTGCATGTGCTTGATGCCAACCGAACAGTGGAGCGAGCAAAGGTGCGGCGCGACCAGATCGCAAGCCTGGCCCTGGCCGAAGAACGGGTGGCTGCGGCAGATCCCGGCGAATAGTCACGCTTGCCAGTCCAGGCGCACCCAGCAAAAAGGCCCTGGGTCACCCAAGGGCCTTTTCTTTGCGCAAATCTCGGCCCCCTACGGGGCTTTTCGGCTTTGTTCACCGCGGCATCAGGCAGGATCCCGCAGCGCCCTGCGCAGGATTTTCCCGACGTTGGTCTTGGGAAGGTCGTTTTTGAATTCGATGTGTTGCGGGCGCTTGTAGCCGGTGAGGTTGTCGTGGCAGTAGCGGCTCACGTCTTCTGCGCTCAGAGTCGGATCGCTGCGCACAATGAAAACCTTGATGGCTTCGCCCTGACGCTCATCGGGCACGCCGACTGCGGCACACTCCAACACCCCTGGACAAGACGCAATCACGCTCTCCAGCTCGCTGGGAAACACGTTGAAGCCGGACACCAGGATCATGTCTTTCTTGCGGTCGACGATGCGGGTATAGCCCTGCGCATCCATCTCACCGATGTCACCCGTGCGCATGTAGCCGTCGGCCGTGAATGCCTTCTCGGTTTCATCGGGCTGGTTGTAATAGCCCGTCATCACGTTGGGGCCATGAATGCAAATCTCGCCCGACTGGCCGAGCGGTACGGTGTTGCCCTCGTCGTCTTTGATCGCGATGCGGATACTGGGCAGCGGCAGGCCGATGTTGCCGCTGAAATGGGTATTGGAGACCGGGTTGTTGGTGCCGATGGCGCAGGTCTCGCTCATGCCCCAGCCTTCGATCATGGCCGAACCGGTGACCTTTTGCCACTCTTTGGCCGTGGCCTCGGTGGCGGCCATGCCGCCGGCCTGGGAAACCGCCAGCGATGAAAAATCGAGCGCGCGGAATTCGGCGTTTTGCAGCAAGCCGTTGAACAGCGTGTTCACCGCTGGCAGCAAATGGAAGGGGCGCTTTTTCAGCGTTTTGACAAAGCCGGGAATGTCGCGCGGGTTGGGAATGAGCGTCGTGTGCGCACCCCATCGCATGGTCAGCAAACTGAGCGTGAGCGCGAAGATGTGGTACAGCGGCAAGGCCGCGATATTGTTGCTCTCACGGATGTCGCCCACCTTGGCCAACGCTGGTGTAAACCAGGCTTCGGCCTGCAGCAGACCCGCGATGATGTTGCGGTGGGTGATGACCGCGCCTTTGGACAGGCCGGTGGTGCCGCCCGTGTACTGCAGGAAGGCGGTTGCGTCTTTGTTGGCCGTGCTCGGCGCAAAGGGCTTGCCCTGGCCCCGGGCCAATGCGGTGGGGAAATTCACAATCGTGCGCGGTCCCCTGGGGCCATCCAGCGGCAGTTTGTAAGCCGGCACCATTTTGGCCAGATGGCGCACGGCAAAGGTGATCCATTTGCCTTTGGCGCCACCAAGCAGATCGCCCAACCCGGTGAGCACCACATGTTGCACCTCGGTTTGATCGATCACCTCTTGCAGCACCGTCGCAAAGTTCTCCAGAATCACGATAGCTTTGGCACCCGAGTCCTTCAACTGGTGCTCCAGCTCGCGGGCGGTGTAAAGCGGGTTGACGTTGACGACTGTGAATCCGGCGCGCAACACCGCGGCCATGGCCACCAGAAACTGCGGCACGTTGGGCACCATGATCGCCACGCGGTCACCGGCCTGCAGGCCCTGCCCTTGCAACCAGGCGCCGAGCGCGCGGCTGTGGCGCTCCAGCTCGCCATAGGTCATCCACTTTTCCATGCACACCGACACCGGGCGCGACGCGTTCTGGTGCAAGCTCTCTTCGATCAACGCGGCCAACGAAACATGGGCCTCCGCATCGATGTCATGCGGTACGCCCGCAGGATACTGTGCCAGCCAGGGGCGGTCGTCGGTGGTGGAAGGGGTCATGTGCATGTCTCTCGAGATGGGTTTTATGGGATCCGGGGCACCAGGGTGCCGAACACTTCAGAATAGCATCGGACCCTTCGTTTCGCGGCACCGCCCGAGTTGCCCGGCGTCACGAACGCGACGCAGGGCGTGCGATAGTTCAAGCATGACAACCCCTACCCTGCCGCAGCCCCTGCCGAACCGACCTGAGCCGCCGACTGGCTCCGCCTTGGCACGTTTGCAACGCACATTGATGGCGGCCGCCTGGGTGACATCGCTGCTCTGGCTGGTCTTGATGTGGCCTCGCTCCCCGTTCTGGGCCTCTGTCGGTTTGATGCTGGGCGCGTGGAGCCACGCGATCATTCTTGCGGTCGAGCTGGCACTTGCTTCACGGGTCAACCGGACCGACAGCGTGACTCAGCCCAGCTTTGCCCAACGCGTCAACGCCTGGTGGCAAGAAGCCACGCTCACCCCCTCCATATTCCTTTGGCGGCAACCTTTTCGCTGGCGCGATCTGCCCGACAACACAGGGACAGCAGGTCGGTTCGCACCTGGCTCCACCGTGGTCCTGATCCATGGGTTTGTGTGCAACCGGGGCTTCTGGGCGCCATGGATGCAGGCCATGCGCAATGCGGGGGTGCCGTACACCTCGGTGAATCTGGAACCGGTGTTTGGGTCCATCGACGCGGGTGTGCCCCTGATTGAAGACGCTGTTTCGCGCGCAGAGCAGCTGGGGGCCAAACTGCCTGTTCTGGTTTGCCACAGCATGGGCGGGCTGGCGGCGCGAGCATGGCTGGCCAGCGCACCTGGCAACCTTCGCCGTGTGGGCCGGGTCATCACCATCGGATCGCCCCACCACGGCACCTGGCTGGCGCGCTGGAGCCGGGTTACCAACGGCCGCCAGATGCGACAACACAGCGACTGGCTGAACGCGCTGGCCGCCAAAGAGGCAGCGCTACACGGTCACCAGGCCTACACCCCGTTCCTGTGCTGGTATTCCAACGCCGACCACATCGTGTTCCCCACTTCCACCGCCATGCTGCCTGACGCCGACAACCGCCATGTGCCTGGCGTGCCGCATGTGGCGCTGGCGTTTCACCCCACCGTGATGCGCGAGTCGCTGGCGATGGTGGTGCCTGCGGCGATTTCACCCGAGGCGCGCACGGCTTCGTAAAGCGGCGTGAAATCGGGCGCCGTGAAGTCGAACAGCTGCTGGAAACTTTCGATCACGAAGTAGGTCGCCTGGTAGTCGTCAATTTTGTATTTCGTGCGCATGCAGCGCACCAGATCGAGCGCGATGCGCAGCGGATCCGGGCTGTTGACACTGTGACGCAACTCACCCGAAGAGCTCAAAATGCCGGCGCCGTAGGCGCGCAGACCGTCGGTTTGCTGGATAAGCCCGAACTCGATGGTGTACCAGTACAAGCGCGACAACAGCTCGCCCGCGCCCAGATCGTGCGCCTTCAACCCGCCCGCGCCGTAGCGTTGCACGTAATCGGCAAACACCGGGTTGAACAGCAACGGCACATGGCCAAACAGGTCGTGGAACACATCGGGCTCGACGATGTACTCAAACTCATCGGGTTTGCGGATCCAGTCGGTCACCGGGAAGCGCCGGTTGGCCAGCAAGTCAAAGAATGGCCGCTCGGGAATCAGCCCGGGCACGGCCACGATTTCCCAGCCTGTGGCTGGCTTCAAGCGCTCATTGATTTCTTCGAAGCGCGGGATGCGGTCCTTCACTCCCAACGACGGCAAGGCTTCAATGAACGCGTCACAAGCCAACCCCGGCAACAGCGCCGACTGCCGCTCGTACAGACGGCGGTAGGTGTCGTGATCGGCTTCGGTGTAGCTGCCCCAGTTCTGCGGGCAGGTGTAATCGTCCATCGCGCGGCTGTAATCGCCACGCGGGGGGCGCTCACTGGCGCCATAAACAACAGGGGCAACGGCCATGGGTGTTCTCCTTCAATCCAACCAAAACTGCCACACAGAATTCCCGAAAAAGGTGCAGGGCGAAGCGCGCGGGCGCAGGCAGTGGCAGCGCCACGGCAAGCCCGCGCAACGACGCTATGCGCCTTTTGTCGGGGATTCCAACGCGCCGCGGCGGATTTGGTCCAGCTCCATCGTCTCGAACAGCGCCTTGAAGTTGCCTTCGCCAAAGCCGTCATTGCCTTTGCGCTGGATGAACTCGAAGAAGATGGGGCCAAGCTGGTTTTCGCTGAAGATTTGCAGCAGCAGTTCGCCGTGGTTGCCGTCGACCAGAATGTTGCGAGCCTTGAGGCCTTCCAGGTCTTCACCGTGGCCGGGAATGCGCTTGTCGAGCAGCTCGTAGTAGGTGTCGCTGGTGTTGAGCAGTTTCACGCCCGCCATCTGCAGTGCATCCACCGTGTCGTACAGGTTGGTCGAGCCCATGGCGATGTGCTGAATGCCCTCGCCCTGGTAGCGGTCCAGGTACTCCTGAATCTGACCGGCCTTCTCGTTGCCCTCTTCGTTGATCGGGATGCGGATCTTGCCGCAAGGGCTGGTCATGGCCTTGCTCTTGACGCCGGTGGCCTGACCTTCGATATCAAAGTAGCGCACTTCGCGGAAGTTGAACAGGCGCTCGTAGAAGCCCGACCATTCGGCCATGCGGCCACGGTGCACGTTGTGGGTCAGGTGGTCGATGTAGGTCAGGCCATGGCCCACTGGGTTCAGCGTGGCGCCGGGCAGCGGCTTGAAATCGACATCGAAGAAACCGATGTTGCCGATGGCGCCTTCTTCTGCGCCATTTTTGCCGCGCCACTGGTCGATGAAATAGATGATCGAATCGCCAATGCCCTTGATGGCCGGGATGTTGAGTTCGCCCGGGCCGGCGTCTTGCGCGTAGCCCCAGGCGCCCAGCGAAATCGCGCGCTCGTAGGCCGCCTTGGCATCGGCCACGCGGAACGCGATGGCGCACACGCTGGGGCCATGCAGACGGGCGAAACGCTGGGCAAAGCTGTCAGGCTCGGCGTTGATGATGAAGTTGACACCGCCCTGGCGGTAAAGGGTCACGTCTTTGCGCCGGTGCTTGGCGATGGCCTGGAATCCCATGCTTTCAAACAGGGCGCCCATGGCAGCCGGATCGGGTGCGGCGTATTCGATGAATTCAAAGCCATCGGTACCCATGGGATTGTCCCAGGTGGTTGTGTCGGGCGTGGCAGGCTGCTGCTTGGCGGTATTCATGTCGCTTGTCTCCTGTTGTGAGCGGTCCGGCGTCATGGACCGTTGATTCTGGTGAAGTCGAACCCACCACTGTATCGGTGCAATCCATCAAGATTGCTGCGTTTTGAGGCGAATCCTCCGCCCTTAACGCAGGAAACCTGCAAAATATCAATCATGCAAGCACCTGACAAGCTCGACCGCCACATTCTGCGCATCCTTCAAACCGATGGCAGGGCCACCTACGACCAAATCGCCGAAACCGTGGGCCTTTCCCCCAGTGCCGTGCTGCGCCGCGTGAAGCGGCTGGAAGACACAGGCGTGATCGACCGTTATGTTGCGCTCATTCGCCCTGAAGCGGTGGGTTTGGGTCTGACAGCCTATGTCAATGTGCGACTGGAGAAGCACTTTGAAAGCGCCAAGCGCAACCCGATGGACGTATTCCGCGCCAGCGTGGTGGGCTGGGCGGAGGTGGTGGAATGCGTGGCGCTGACGGGGGAAATGGACTACCAGTTGCGCCTGGTGGTGGCCGACATGCCGGCCTATTCGCGCTTCATGATGGATACGCTGCTCAAACACCCCAGCGTGCAAGACTGCAAAACCAGTTTTGTGATGGACCGGGTGAAAAGCACCACAGCGATGCCGGTTTGACACCCGGGCTCTGCCCAATTTGTTGCAGCGCAACAAAACAGCCCCAACCCAGGCAGAATTCGCCCGTTTATCGGCTTATCGGCGGGGCCGTGTCGCCTGACACGCGAAATACTAGGGATAACCCTTATATTGAACGCATGTCCAGCCCAAATCCTCCGATCCCATCGACCAGCCTGCAACAGGCGACAGGGCAGCGCAGTGGCCAAGCCTCTGCAGCAGCCGACAACGCACCGGGCGCGGTGGTGCCGATCCGTTCCATGGGTTTGAGGCATTTGCCTGATATCGAAGCGCACTTGCTGGCGCTGGACCCGCAGGATCGCTATTTGCGCTTTGGCTACTCGGCCAACGATGAACACATCAGGAAGTATGTGGGTCAGCTCCGTTTCGAGCGCGACGAGCTGTTTGGCATCTTCAACCGCAAGCTTGAACTGATCGCCATGGCGCACCTCGCGTTTTCAGTGGATCCCAGCTTCAAGAGCTGCGCCGAGTTTGGTGTGTCGGTCGCCAAAGGCGCACGCGCCAGGGGTTACGGCAGCCAGCTGTTCAACCGCGCCGTGATGCATGCACGCAACGAGGGCGTGAACCAGCTGTTCATTCATGCACTGTCGGAAAACACGGCCATGCTCAAGATCGCCCGAAAAGCCGGTGCCCGGATTGAGCGCGACGGATCGGAAAGCGAGGCCCACCTGGTGTTGCCGCCCGCCAGTTTCGATACGCGCGTGATCGAACTGTTCAACGAACAAGTGGCCATCACCGACTACCACCTCAAGGCCCGGGCACGCAGATTCTGGGGATTTTTGTCGATCCTGCAAGGCGCTCGCAGCGATGAGAAGCAGCCAGCGCACTCCGAATAGCCAACCAACTCGACCCGGCAAAGCGAGCCCCGGCGCGATCAAGCCTTGAGGCTCGGCACCGCCACAGAGCCAGCTTTACGGGCGGCCGTGGGCTTGCGGTATCCTTTGGCCCGTAGCAACCAACCCTTTCCCTCAGTGGCCGACATCCCCCCCAGTCCCGGGCCGCAGCGCAGCCTGCGGCAAGAAGACAAGCGTGGATTCCTGCAAAAACTCGCAGAATTCATCCACCCTGGTCCAGATTCCATCGCCGAACTGATCGGCATCCTGGCTGAAGCCGAAGACAACGACATCATCAATGCCGAGTCGCGCGTGATGCTCGAAGGCGTGATGCGCATCGCCAATATGTCCGCAGGCGATGTGATGGTGGCAGCGCCGCGCATGGACCTGCTGGATATCGATGCGCCCTACGAAGAGCTGCTGCACATCATCATCGACACGGCGCACTCGCGGTTTCCGGTCTACGAAGACGACCGCGAAAACATCATCGGCATCCTGCTCGCCAAAGACCTGCTCAAGCTGCAACGCGCGCCAGAGCACAACATCAGGGCCCTGTTGCGCCCAGCCACCTTTGTGCCCGAAAGCAAAGGGCTCAACGATCTGTTGCGCGAATTCCGCGGCAACCGCAACCACCTGGCCATCGTGATCGACGAGTTTGGCCGCATGGCCGGGCTGATCACGATTGAAGACGTGCTCGAAGAAATCGTGGGCGAAATCGAAGATGAATTCGACGAGGTGGAAGACGAAGGCGATATCTACGCCCTGGCCGACAACACCTGGCGGGTCAGCGGCGACACGCCCATCGAGCGCATCAACGAATCGTTTACCGTGAAGCTGCCATTCGACGAGTTCGAAACCATTGGCGGCTTGATTGCCCACGATATGGGTCACGTACCCAAGCGCGGCGAAATTCACGAAGCCGAAGGTTTGCGCTTCATTGTTTTGCACACCAAGGGTGGCGCGGTGAAGTGGTTCAAAGTGATGCCTGCGCCCCAGCAAGACGCCGCCTGACAGGTTGTATGCGCAGCCTGTTTGGCAACCTGCACCCAACATCTGGTTTGCTGCCGTTGAGTGACCAGCCACAGCGCCATGTGGCCAAAGGTTCGGCATGGCTCTGGGCCTTGGTGTGCCTGGCCGCCGGTGCGGTTCAGGCCGCTTCGCTCGCCTGGCCCCCGCAAGCCTGGGCCTGGCCCGCCACCTCTCCAGGGGCGCCCAGCGGCCTGTGGCAAGTTGTCTCCCTGGCCGTGCTCGTGCTCGCGTTGCTGCGTGCCCAGCGCGTCGGGCAGGCCGCGTGGCGCGGCTGGCTGTTTGCCTGGAGCTGGCTGGCCTGCACGTTTTCCTGGCTGTTCGTTTCCATGCATACCTACGGCGGACTCGCCGACTGGATGGCCGTGCTGGCCGTGCTGGCGCTGGCTGGCGGCATGGCGCTGTTCTACGCCGGAGCCGCTTGCGCCATGGCCATACTGGCGCCACGGTCCCGAGGCGGACAGGTGTTGCTGTTTGCTGCCTTGTGGACCATGGCCGAGCTGGCCCGGGGCAGCTGGTTCACAGGCTTGCCGTGGGGCGCAGGCGGCTATGCACAAGCCGATACCATGAGTGGGCTGGCGCCGTGGGTCGGTGTATACGGCATGGGCGCGCTGGCAGCCATGCTGGCCTATGCACTGGCCATCGCGGTTCATTGGCTGCCATTGCCCTTCTTGGGCGCAACGCCACATGGACTGGCCCGACTTTCCCGCCCTTCTTTCGCCACCAGATGGCTCAATCGGGCAGTGGCGCTGGCGCTGGTGGCGCTGCTCGTGGGCCTTCAGTGGAATCACCGCTGGCAAGACGCTGCGTTGGCGGAAACAAGCTCCACTGGCGACCTGAATGTGTGGCTGCTGCAAGGCAACATCGCGCAGAACGAGAAGTTTGAAACCGGCACCGGCGTGGCCCAGGCACTGGCCTGGTATCCACAACAAATTGCCGACGCCCAGGCCGCAGTCAAACGCCGGGCCGCCAACGCACCCCAGCTGGTCGTGGCCCCCGAGACCGCCATTCCCATGCTGCCGCAACAACTGTCGGCCGACGCATTCTGGCGTCCCTTCCTGCGCCACATTGCCGACCAGCCCGAAGCACAACCAGAACAAAGCATGGCGGTACTGGTGGGTTTGCCGCTTGGCGCCTTTGAAACCGGCTACACCAACTCCGCCTGGGGCATCACCAGCGAAACCGCGGGCCGCGCCATGGGCTTGATCGCTGACGCACCCGACGGCAGCTACCTGCAACCCGGCGGCGGCAACTACCCGGGCGCAGGCTTTTACCGCTACAGCAAACACCACCTGGTGCCGTTTGGCGAGTTCATTCCCCCGTGGTTCCGCTGGTTCACGGACCTGATGCATATTCCGCTGGGTGACTTCGCAAGAGGGGCCACTGTTCAACCGCCGTGGGCCCTTGCTGGTCAGCGCGTCGCTCCCAATATTTGTTATGAAGACTTGTTCGGCGAAGAGCTGGCCGCGTCCTTCAGGGTATCGGAAGAGGCACCCACGGTGCTCGTGAACCTGAGCAACATCGCCTGGTTCGGCGACATGTCGGCCACCGACCAGCACCTGCAGATCTCACGCCTGCGCGCCATGGAGCTGGGTCGCCCCATGTTGCGAGCCACCAATACCGGCGCCACGGCGGTCATTGATCACCGCGGCACGGTCACCCACCTCCTCCCCCGCACCACGCAAGGCCGCCTGGAGGCCCAGACGCAAGGACGAAGCGGGCTCACGCCGTTTGCCCAATGGGCAGGCACCTTCGGTTTATGGCCAGCCTGGGCACTGTGCGGCGGCGTCTTGCTGATGGCCTTGCTGGCCAAGCTGCTTCGCTACACCCTCGCTTCCGCCAAGCCCCGGCGGGGCTGAAGAAGCTCCGGCTCGATCACCACCCCGGGCGCTTGCCTGCGCCGATTGGTCCTGCCCCGTAAAATCGACTGTTCCGTCGCGACCAGCCAGGGTGGCGACCCACTCCTTTTCTCAATAAGCGCGGCCCGCCCACGGGGCCCGCGCAAATGCCGACAACGACGCCGACACCATGTTGACCTTTCAGCAAATCATTTTGAAACTGCAGTCCTATTGGGATGCACAAGGCTGCGCTCTGCTTCAGCCCATCGACATGGAAGTCGGCGCCGGCACCAGCCACACCGCCACCTTTCTGCGCGCACTCGGCCCCGAGCCGTGGAAGGCCGCCTACGTGCAGCCCAGCCGCCGCCCCAAGGACGGCCGTTACGGCGAAAACCCCAACCGCCTGCAGCACTACTACCAATACCAGGTGGTGCTCAAGCCAGCGCCGGCCAACATTCTCGAGCTGTACCTCGGTTCACTCGAAGCGCTGGGCTTCGACCTGAAGAAGAACGACATCCGATTCGTGGAAGACGACTGGGAAAACCCCACGCTGGGGGCCTGGGGCCTGGGCTGGGAAGTCTGGCTCAACGGGATGGAAGTCACGCAGTTCACCTATTTCCAGCAGGTGGGCGGCATCGACTGCAAACCCGCCACCGGCGAAATCACCTACGGCCTGGAGCGCCTGGCCATGTACTTGCAGGGCGTGGACAACGTCTACAACCTGAAGTGGACCGACACGCTGAGCTACGGCGATGTGTACCTGCAAAACGAGAAAGAGCAGTCGGCATACAACTTCGAACACGCCGACGCCGATTTCCTGTTCACCGCTTTTGCGGCTCACGAAAAGCAGGCCAACCACCTGATCGCATCCGAACTCGCTTTGCCCGCCTACGAGCAGGTGCTCAAGTGCGCGCACAGCTTCAACCTGCTCGACGCCCGTGGCGCCATCAGCGTGACCGAACGTGCCGCCTACATGGGGCGCATCCGCGATCTGGCGCGCAAGGTCGCCCGCAGCTACCTCGACAGCCGCGCCCGCCTGGGCTTCCCGATGGCGCCGAAAGCCTGGAGCGAAGAAGTGCTGGCCGAGATGGCCAAAGCCGAACAAAAAAAGAAGGCCGCCTGAGCGAGCGCAGAGAACACCATGACGACCCAAAACCTCCTCGTAGAACTGTTTGTCGAAGAGCTGCC